>JAHECT010000009.1 GCA_024641605.1 Micrococcales bacterium | reverse complement strand
TCGACGGCTGCGGGTGCTGGCGGGGCCACCGGAGCAGGGGCGCTCGGCCGCGACGGGGTGGCCGGCGCAGCGGATGCTGCGGCGGCTCCCTCGCCGAGGAAGGTGAGCCTGTGCTCGAGCCGCTCGAGCCGGGCCGCGATCCCCGCGTCGGAGTCGTCGGCCGCGGGGAGCAGCAGGCGCGCGGACAGGAGCTCGAGCTGCAGCCGCGGCGCGGTGGCGCCCTTGAGCTCGCTCAGGCCCGTGCTGACGAGGTCGGCGGCGCGCGACAGCGACGCGAGCCCGAGCGCCTCGGCCTGGCGGCGCATCGCCTCCACCTGTCCGTCGGGGGCGTCGATCAGACCGGCGGACACCGCGTCGGGGACCTCGTGGAGCACGACGAGGTCGCGCAGCCGCTCGAGGAGGTCGGTGGCGAAGCGCCGGGGGTCGTGGCCCGCCTCGATGATGCGGTCGACGACGGCCAGCAGCGCGGCACCGTCGCCCGCGCCGAGGGAGTCGAGGACCTCGTCGAGGAGAGCGGCGTCGGTGAAGCCGAGCTGCGCGACGGTGTCGGCGTAGGTCAGCCCCTCCGGACCCGAGCCCGCCACCAGCTGCCCGAGCACGGACAGCGCGTCGCGGACCGAGCCCGCCGCCGCACGGGCCACGAGCGCGAGCGCCTCCGGCTCGGCCGCCACGCCCTCCTTCGTGCAGACCCACGCCAGGTGCTCCTGGAGACGACGGGCGGTGACGAGGCGGTAGGGGTAGTGGTGGGTGCGGGAGCGGATCGTGGCGAGGATCTTGTCCGGCTCGGTGGTCGCGAAGACGAACACGAGGTGCGGCGGGGGCTCCTCGATCAGCTTGAGCAGGGCGTTGGCCGCGTCGGTGGTGAGCTGGTGCGCCTCGTCGATGATGTAGACCTTGTAGCGGCTGGACGCGGGGGCGTACATCGCCTTCTCCCGCAGCTCGCGCGCGTCGTCGATCCCGCGGTGGCTCGCCGCGTCCATCTCGACGACGTCGAGGGACCCGGGCCCGTTGGGCGCGAGGTCCTGGCAGCTCGCGCACACCCCGCAGGGCTGGGACGTCGGCCCCTCGGCGCAGTTGAGCGAGCGCGCCAGGATGCGGGCCGTGGAGGTCTTCCCGCACCCGCGAGGGCCGGTGAACAGATAGGCGTGGTGCGCGCGCCCGGTGTCGAGGGCGCGGGCCAGCGGCGCGGTGACGTGCTCCTGCCCGATGACGTCCGCCAGGGTCCCTGGGCGGTACGTGCGGTAGAGGGCGAGGGACATGACCGGAACCCTAGTCGCCGCCCCGGACGGCGTCTGCCGGGGAACGCGCGAGGGGCGGGAGCATGTGCTCCCGCCCCTCGATCCCGCGGAGGATAGGGGATTCGAACCCCTGAGGAGTTTCCCCCAACACGCTTTCCAAGCGTGCGCCCTAGGCCACTAGGCGAATCCTCCGCCGCACAGGATACGGGCGCCCCCCGGGTCGGGACCAAACCGGGCTCCGGGCCGGCCCCGCGCCTGGCGTAGAGTGGACGCCGACTCCCCGTGCGGCGTCATCCCGCTGAATCCCCCCAGGGCCGGAAGGCAGCAAGGGTAGGTGGGCTCTGGCGGGTGCGCGGGGAGTCACTTGTCGCCGCGCCCGTCGACGCGCGCCGCCTCCGCCCGGCGCCGCACCTAGACTCGACCGGGTGATCTTCAAGGGTGTCGGCGAGGGCCGGCCCTACCCCGCGCACGGGTACGGGCCTGGCGACTGGGGCGCCGTGGCCCCGCGCCAGGTCCGCCTCGCCGACCTCGTCACGACCAAGCGGACGCTCGACCTCGACGCGCTGCTCGACGAGCACTCGACCTTCTACGGCGACCTGTTCGCCCACGTCGTCCAGTGGCAGGGGACCCTGTATCTCGAGGACGGACTGCACCGGGCCCTGCGCACCGCGCTGCACGGGCGACCGACCCTGCACGCCCGCGTGCTGGACCTCGACGCCGCCGCCGCGGACGAGGGCGGAAGGAGCCCCCGATGAGCATGCTGTCCGGAACCGGGCTGGACCAGAGCCCGTCGCGGCACCGGCGCCCGGTCGCCACGACGATCCTGGTCGTGCTCATGATGGCGGTGCTCTTCGGCGCCACGTACGCCGGCGTGCGCCTCCTTCGCGGCGACCCGAGCCCCACGCCGGCCGCTGCCTCGCCCTCGCCCTGCGTCACCACCACCGTGCAGCCCGGGCTGGCGCTCCCGCAGCCCGCCGCGGTCACCGTCAACGTCTACAACGCGACCGATCGCGCGGGCCTGGCGCGCAGCACGGCCGACGTCCTCAAGGCGCGCGGCTTCGCGATCGGCTCGGTCGCCAACGACCCGCTCGGGACGACCGTCACCGGGGTCGCCGAGGTACGTCACGGGCCCGACGGGCTGGCCGAAGCCCAGCTGGTGGTCTTCTACGTCCCCGGAGCCGTGCTCGTGGCCGACAAGCGGACCGATGCGACCGTGGACCTCGTCCTCGGCGAGGACTTCACCCGCGTCGCGGGGCAGAAGTCCGTCGACGCCGCTCTCGCCTCCCCGGTCCCCGTGGCCTCGGGCGCGGGCTGCGTGAGCCCGAGCGCGTCGCCGAGCGCGTCGCCGAGCGCGACCTAGCCGGACGCGTCCGGCCGGGATCGGTCAATCGACCGGGAGCCAGGCCAGGCGCAGGTCGACGACGGAGATGTCGGACTTCTCCAGCGGGATCACCCGGGTGGTGATGTCGGTGGCCTTCGCCTCCCACTCCGCGTCGACGGCGAGGATCGCCTCCTGCAGCGCCGACTCGAGGGCGGCGTAGGCGCGACCCGCGGCGTCGACCTTCGCGGCGCTGGACCCCACCTTGGCGCTGGCCGCCCGCTCCCTGCGTGCCTGGGCGGCGAGGGAGCTGCGGCTGCGCCGACCGCCGAGCAGGCTTCCGAGCGCGGTGGTGACCGTGGCCGCGACGCCGTACTGGGCCTCATAGTCCTGGGCGGACGTCTGGGCGGCGATCTGGGCGTCGGTGATCTTGGACCGAGCCGCGGCCAGCTTGGTGGCGTAGGTCGTGCGCAGCTTGGCGAGGTCTCGCTCGGCGGCGACGTCCGCCGCGTCGCGGCACCGGCCGAGGAACTCCTCGGCGGTCTCCCCGACCCGGCCGTAGAGCTTGAGCACGGCGTTGGCCGGGACCGCGGTGGTCCTGCTGCGCGCGAGCTCGTCGACCAGGAGCTTGCGCAGTGCGGTCCAGTAGGTCTTGGTGGCCACGGGGCCGGGCAGGAGCGCGTAGGCGGCCCCGGGCGGGGGGTCGGCCACCAGGTCGCGGTCGTCGTAGTCCACCGGCACGAGCCCGGACAGCGACGGGACCTCGGCCAGGTCGGGCACCACAGCCTCGTACTCCTCGTCGTGGACCAGGCCGGCCTTCTCGTCGTCGTAGCGCAGCCGCACGCGTGCGATCGCGGCCCCCCGCAGGCGCCGGCCGGTGGGCGAGGCGCCGACGAGGGGGAGCCACGGCGCAGCCGGGGCGACATGGGCTGCCGAGACGGGCACCTGCGGCATCACGGGCGTCTCGTCGTCGGCGGGCGGCGTGCTCGACGTGGCGGCTCCCGTCCCCGGCTCGGGTGCGGGGTCCGCGGTGCCGGGCGCCTCCTCCGACCCGGTCAGGGCCGCGATCTGGTCGCGGGTCATCGGCCCGCGCAGGTAGCTCATGGCCCAGCGCGAGGTCATGACGACGGGCGCGTCCACGCCCGCGCGGCGGAGCACGAACTGCCTCTTGCCCAGCCCGCTGATCGTCTCGGTCAGCGCCGCCAGATCGACCCCGCCGGTGGCGCTCGACAGCCCGTCGACCAGTCGCGCCTTGTCCTGCTCGGTCTGCAGCCGGCCGATCATCCAGGTCCCCGCGTTGGACAGGGCCTTGTAGTCCACGTCGACGGGGTTCTGGGTGGCGAGCACGACCCCGAGCCCGAAGGCACGCGCCTGCTTGAGGAGGGTGAGGACGGGCTTCTTCGTGGGCGGGTTGGCGGTCGGCGGAAGGTAGCCCGCGACCTCGTCCATGTAGAGGAGGGCGCGCAGGTCGGTGGTGCCCGACTGGCGGCGCATCCAGGTGACCAGCTTGCTGAGCACGAGCGCGGTCACGGACTGACGCTCGTCGTCGGTGAGGTGCGCCGTGGTGACCACGGCGCAACGGGGCCGACCGTCCGGCGTCCGGAGCATCGAGTCGATGTCAACGGGATCGCCCTGCATCCAGGCGGCGAAGGACGGCGAGGCCAGGAGCCCGTTGATACGCAGGGCGAACGCGGTCCGGTCCGCCGGAGGGAAGAACGCATCGAGCTCCATGACGCCGAGCTTGCGCAGGGGCGGCTGCTGCACCTGCGCGAGAAGGGTCGGCAGGTCGAGGTCCGCGCCGCGGGACCAGGCGTGCTGGATGAGGTTCGCAAGCAGGATGTGCTCCCGCGACGCGAGGGGGTCGCCCGCGATCCCCAGCATCCCGAGCAGGCTCGTGGCGTAGCCGTCGATCTCGTCGCTGACCGTCTCCGGGTCGGTCCCCGGCGGGGGCGCCTGCAGCGAGCCCACCACGTTGAGCGGCCGCCCCGCCGTCGAGCCCGGGGTGTAGATGGCGACCTCGACCCCGTCCCGGAGGGCGCTCATCCGCTCCTTGCCGATCCCCCAGCCCGCGAGGCCCTCGCGCCAGGTGTCGGCCTGCTGCCCGGCGAACGCGTCCGCGTCCAGCCCGGCCTGACGAGCCGCCGACTCGTCGATCCAGGGTCGGAAGTCGCTGCCGCGCAGCAGAGGGAACAGCAGGGCCAGGTTGGTGAGGTCGCCCTTGGGGTCGATGACCACAGTGGGGACGCCGGCGGACAGGGCCTCCTCGAGCAGCACCACCCCGAGCCCGGTCTTGCCCGAGCCGGTCATCCCGACGACGACGCCGTGGGTGGTGAGCTCGGAGGTGGGGACGAGCGCCGCACGATCGGTCCGCTCACCGGACGCCGGGTCCAGCGCCGCTCCCAGGACGAGATCCGCCATGTCCGCACCCTAGGCGCGCCGAACGGGACGTGCACCGGGCATCGCGTGGCGCGCACACGATCCGCGCGCGGCCCGGCACTCGGGCAGGATGGACCCATGGCGGGCGCCGGCACGAGCACTCGCTGGAGCGCGCTGCCGATCGTCGGCCCGCTGGTCGGCCTCGTCGTCCTCGTCGGCGCGTGGGGCCGTGACCTGCCCGTCACGGTGGCCGTCGCGGCCGCGCTCGTGCTCGCCGGGGTCGTCCTCGCGGCGGTCCATCACGCCGAGGTCATCGCCGCCCGGGTCGGCGAGCCCTACGGCTCTCTGACCCTGGCCGTGGCGGTCACGGTCATCGAGGTCGGGCTCATCGTCACCCTCATGATCTCGGGCGGCCCGGACACGGCGACGCTCGCCCGCGACACGGTCTTCGCCGCGGTCATGATCACGTGCAACGGCATCGTGGGGATCTCCCTGTTCACCGCGGCCCGTCAGCACGGCACCGCCGTCTTCAACGCCGAGGGCTCCGGTGCGGCGCTCGCCACGGTCGCCACGCTGACGACGCTGACGCTCGCCCTGCCCACGTTCACCACCGGGCTCCCGGGTCCGGAGTTCACCCCCCTTCAGCTCACCTTCGCGGCGATCGCCTCGGGCGGGCTCTATCTCGTCTTCGTGGTGACCCAGACGGTGCGGCACCGGGACTTCTTCCTCCCGGTCGACACCGACAGCGACTCCGAGGACGTCCACGCGGAGCCTCCGTCGGGCCGGGCGGCGCTCTCCAGCCTCGTGCTGCTGCTCGTGTCGCTCGTCGTCGTGGTCGGCCTGGCCAAGGTCGAGTCCCCGTTCATCGAGGACGCGGTGCGCTCCGCCGGACTTCCGCAGGCCGTCGTCGGCGTGGTCATCGCGCTCGTGATCCTGCTGCCGGAGTCGCTCGCCGCCGTGCGTGCCGCGCGGCGCAACCGGACGCAGGTGTCGATCAACCTCGCGTACGGCTCGGCGATGGCGAGCATCGGGCTGACCATCCCGGCCCTGGCCGTCGCGATGATCTGGCTGGAGGGCCCGCTCCTGCTCGGCCTCGGGCCGGTCCAGCTCATCCTGTTCGCCCTCACCGTGGTCGTGGGGGCGCTCACCGTGGTGCCCGGTCGGGCCACCCGGCTGCAGGGCGCGGTCCACCTGGCGATCCTGGCCGCGTTCCTCGTCCTGGCGGCCAGCCCCTGACCTGGATTTCGGCTCGGGGCCGCCCACCTTGTACCCTCCTCGGCGGTGGCGTGTCCGAGCGGCCGAAGGAGCACGCCTCGAAAGCGTGTGAGGTGCAAGCCTCCGTGGGTTCAAATCCCACCGCCACCGCCAACACGAGGACGCCGTCGCCCGCAGGGTGACGGCGTCCTCGTCGTCTGGCCGGGAGATGCGCGCGGGACGCGGCGTGAGCCGCGCGGACGGTGCCCCTGCTCCGCCGGAAGGATCAGGGGCGCGCACGGTCAGGTGCCGGGGGTCCGTTCAGCCCGCCGGTGCGACGTTCTGGTTCAGGCGGAAGACGTTGCGGGGGTCGTAGTGGCTCTTTACGGCGGCGAGCCGGGCGAGGCGGTCGCCGAAACTGGCCGGCACGTGGGCGCCGTCCGCGTCGGGCTCGTAGTTGACGTAGCCCCCGCGCGAGTACGGCTCGAGCGCGGCCGCGGTGCTGCGCGCCCACGCGACGCACCGGTCCTCGTCGGCCGGTTCGATCCAGTTCGCCGCGATGAGCACGTCAAAGCTCGCCTCGCGATGCGCGAAGGCTCCGTCGCCCGCCGCGATCGCCCCGCCCATGTGCTCCACGATGAGCTCGAGAGCGGGCGGCGCCTGGATGTCGCTGGCGCAGTCCACCAGCACGTCGATGACGGGATCGGTGAGGTCGTCGAGGAAGCAGGACCGCCAGTAGTGGTACTGACCGCGCGGGTAGGCAGCGTCCATGCGGCTCTGCTGCTCGAGGTAGGTCAGCGGCCCCAGGCCATCGAGCAGCGGCTCACCGACCGCGGCCTTGATGGGGTCGAGCAGGCGGGCGCCGTCGGCAGGATCGCCTGCGTAGCAGGCGGCGACCGCGGCCACGGGGGCACCGTCCGGGCCGGCCGTCATGGCTGCGTACGTCGTCAGGTCGTCCGGAGCCCCCCGGGTCAGCTCCCGATAGGCCTCCAGGACCGCGCGCCGGTGCTCCCGGGCGAACGCCATGCTCCCGCCGTAGACCGTCGGACCGACCGGGTGCAGCCGGTACTCGAACGACGTGACGATGCCGAAGTTCCCTCCCCCGCCCTTCACGGCCCAGAAGAGATCCTGGTTCTCGTCCGCACTTGCGGTGACCAGGCGACCGTCGGCGGTCACCAGGTCGACGGAGAGAAGGTTGTCGCAGGCGAGCCCGTGCTTGCGCATCAGCCACCCGATCCCACCGCCCAGCGTCAGGCCTGCGATCCCGGTGGTGCTCACGATCCCGAGCGTGGTCGCAAGACCGTGCTCCTGCGTCGCGCGGTCGACATCGGCGCCTGTGGCGCCCGCTTCGACACGCGCAACACGTGCCACTGCATCGACGCTGACCGCGCGCATGGGGCCGAGATCCACGACCACGCCGCCGTCGCAGGTCGAGAATCCGGCGACGCTGTGACCGCCTCCCCGCACCGCGACCGGGAGATCGCGCTCCACCGCGAAGCCGAGGGCTCGCTGCACGTCGGACACGTCGGCACAGCGGGCGATCAGGCCCGGCCTCCGGTCGGCGGTGGCGTTCCAGACCCTCCGGGCATCGTCGTATCCCGGCTCGTCGGGCGCCAGCACCTCACCACGCATCGCCGCGCGCAGCGCACCGATGTCCGACGCACCCACTCGTCCGGTGTCAGACACGTTCTTCATCATCGCGCCACCTCCGCCTCACCGCTGTCACGACGTCGACGCGCTGGATGCGGTCGAACGGGTAGCCGCCGCGCCGGCCGGCCTCGCGGACGTCGTCCTCCTCGCCGGCCTCGAACAACGTCATCACAACGTCATCCGCCGGGATCCACATCGAGCTCACGACCCGGATCCGGACCTCCTCGCGCATGAGCTCCCCCGCGGCCCAGCGAAGGTGCTCCTCCGCTGTCGCGACGTCCGCGCGCCCGGCACCCGGCCAGTAGCGCTCCATCAGGAACGTCTCCGGCGGGGCGGGGTCCATGGGAGGACCGTAGGCGCGGGGCGAGGTGCCGTAATCGGGGAACTCCCTCGAATGTCAGGCGTCCGTAGCATCCGGTGGGGTCGGTCCACGTTGGGCCGACAGCCTCGCCACGAGCTCCGCGCGGGACCGCACGCCGAGCTTCCGGTACGAGCGCGAGAGGTTCGCCTCGACCGTCTTCCTGCTCAAGGACAGCGATGCGGCGATCTCCCCGTTCGTGTATCCCTGCGCTACCAGTGCCGCCATCCGCCGCTCGACCGGGGTCAGGTCGAGCTGGGCCCCCGAGCGCACCCCGATGCGCGCGATCTCCGAGCTGGCCCGCTCGGTCCACAGCGCAGCCCCGAGATCCTCGAAGAGCGCGAGCGCCTGCTCCAGCATCTGACGGGCGGCCCCTCGTCGCCTCATCCGGCGCAGGACGATGCCGCGAGTCAGCAGCGTTCGACCGAGCTCGAAGGGCATCGGCAGCCCGTCGTGCGCGGCCAGCCCCCGTACGAGGGTCGCATCGGCCCCGGCCAGGTCGTTCCTCGCCGCCTGGATCAGCGCGCGGGATCGAGCACCGGTCGCCACGGTCCACGCGCGCTGCGTCGTTCGGGCGACCTCGTCCATCCAGTCGGCGAGGTCCTCGGCCCGTGCCACGTCTCCCAGCGCGACGAGCGCCTCGATCTCGTCGGGGACCACATGGCAGTCGCCGAACTCCCGGTTCCACCGTGGCCGCATCAGATCGGTCGCCTCACCCAGGAACGCATGGGCCGCCTCGTGATTGGCGAGCGAGAGCTCGACGAACCCGAGGACATGAAGGTTCTGCATCTGGAACACGACGTCCTCCCCGCGCCGGGCCTCCGCCAGACCGGCACCGGCCATCGTGCGGGCTTCAGCGATGTCGCCGAGGCACGCGCGCGCCATGGCTTCGACGTACAGGGGAGCGCCCTGATGATCGACGTGCTGCCGCAGCTGGAGGCTCTCCTCGGCGTGGTCGATCGCAGCGCGCCAGTTACCGGCCCACAGGTCGAGCTCGGCCAGATGGAACCGGTGCGTCGAGGCCGAGTAGAGGTCTCCGGTCTCCATGGTCCGGTCCAGCAGGATGGTGAGCATGACACGGGCCTCGTCATGTGCGTCGTTGTCCATCACGACCTTGGCCAGGTGACTGCGCGGGGACGACGCCCCGGCCGATCCGTCGAGTGCGATCGCGCGCTCGAAGAGATCACGGCGGACGCCGCCGCCGCCGCAGTAGGTCCAGTGGGCAAGCTCGGCGATGGCCATGCCCCATGCCTGGTCGTCGCCGCTGCGTTTCGCGAGGTCGACGCCGAGGCCGGCGTGGCGCTCGGCCGCCCCGACGTCGCCGAGGAAGTAGGAGATCGCGCCTCTGGTCCGATGGATCCGGCTGGCGGCAGCCGCGTCAACGCCCGCCTCCTGGAGTGCTCGGTCGCAGAGCGCGACGCCTTGGCCCAGCGGCGTGGAGAGCTCCGCCAGCCACCGCAGCGCCTCAGCCCGGCCCGGGCCCGGTGGCGCATCGGCCACAGCGCGTTCGAAGAGGGACCGGCCGCGCGCGCGGTCACCGGCGGCCATGGCGTGCTCGCCCGCCGCCATCGCCCGCCGGAATGATGCGTCGCCGTCGCCGGTCGGCGTGAGCGCCAGGGCTCGCTGCGCGTAGGTCGCCGCCACGTCCGTGGCTCCCCGGCGGGCCGCGCGGACGGACGCGTCGTCGAGCGCGGCGGCGACCGCCTCGTCCGGTTCGGGGGAGGTGAGTGCGAGGTGCCGGGCCCGCTCCTCGGGATCGCCGGCGACCTCGGCGAGCTCGCGATGGACCATCCGCCGCTCCGCGGCGGTGGCCGTGGCGTAGACGGTGGCGGTCATCAGCGGATGGCTGAACCGCACCGTCCCGTCGCTCGAGTCGATGACTCCGGCCGCCTCTGCCCGCGCGAGGTCGGGCTCGACATCGCGGCCGCATACCTGCCGCAGCTCCTGCACGGTGGGAGAGACCATCGCGGCCGCCACGAGGAGCACCCGCCGGGTGTCCTCAGGCAGGTCGGCCAGACGCCACCGCACCAGGTCACCGAGGCGCTCGGGCACCGGGAGGTGCCAGACGTCGGCGACCTCCCCGCGGTCCATCCACCCCCGCGCGAGCTCGAGACTGAAGAACGGATTGCCCGCCGACGCCTCGTGCACCCGCACGAGGGCAGGCCGCGACAGCGCCACACCGAGCCGGCTGTGCACGAGCTGGTATGTCGCGCCCAGGGACATCGGCGGGACCGAGAGCCGAGTGACCGCGAGCCCGTCGAGGAGCCCGTCCGCCGACTGGTCCCGACGCTGGGCGACCACGACCGCGACCGGTTCGGCATCGAGGCGGCGCAGCGCGAACGCGAGCGCGTGCCTGGTCGGCACGTCGAGCCACTGAGGGTCGTCGATGGCGACCACCGTGGGCGCGCCACGAGCCAGCGCGCGCAGGACACCCAGCAGCGCGACGGCCACTGCTCCGGGACCGACGACTGCGTCGGGTGAGTCGCGCATCAGTGCGGCGTCGAGCGCCCGGCGTTGGGGCCGCGGCAGCTCGGCCGCCGTCTCGTCCACCCAGGGGCCCAGCAGGTCGATCAGGCCCGCGAACCCGATTCCGGCCTCGCTCTCGGTCGGCTGGCAGGCCAGCACCCGATACCCACGTGCCTCGGCCTCGCCCACGGCCTCGCGCCACAGCCACGACTTGCCGATGCCGACGTCGCCCTCGATGAGCAGGCCGGTGGCGTGATCACCGGCTGCGTCCAGGAAGGCTCGGATCGACGCGAGTTCCCAGTCGCGCCCGACGGTGCCCTGCGCGGAAGCCATGACCCCACGGATTGTGGACGTCGCGAACGACCGAGAGCAACAGTCCTCGTCGTCTGACCGGGGGGGGCGGGCGGTCAGGTCGTGGGGGAGGCCGGCTCGGGGCGCTGGGACTCCCGACGCTCGCGCAGCATCGCGAGCAGGACGACGACGACGCCCACGACCGCGACCAGACCGGCCACCGCATTGGGGACGCCGAGCAGCTTGAGGGCGGTCGCCGCGAGCACGACCATGAGCAGGTAGCGCAGCAGCACGCCGTTGTAGCGCGAGGACAGCCGCGCCCCCATGATCACGCCGGGGATCTGTCCGACGAGCAGCGCCGCCGTGACCCGCCAGTCGACGACGCCGATCGCCGAGTGCGCCAAGGCACCGGCCGCGAGCATCGGCACGGCCTGCAGCAGGTCCGTGCCGACCAGCACCGAGGGGCGCAGCAGCGGGTACATGAGCAGCAGCGAGGTCACCACGAGGGAGCCGGAGCCGACGGAGGTCGTGCCGACCAGGACGCCGACGAGGAAGCCGACCACCACGGTCGCCACGCGGTGGACCGGTGCACGGGGGCCACGGCGGGGATCGTCGTCGGGCACGGGGGCCGCCGTGGACCTACGCCACCGCGGAAGCTGGGACCGCACGATCATCGCGCCGAGGGCGACGAGAAGGACGACGCCCAGCCAGGTGCGCAGCGCCCCGGAGGCCTCACCCTCGCCGAACAGGTGCGAGAACAGCAGAGTCCCCAGGAGCACACCCGGGACGGACCCGACGGACAGCCAGAGGGCCAGCCCCCAGTGCACCGTGCCGCGCCGCGCGTGGACGAGCGAGCCGACAGGCTTGACGACCGCGCCGGCCACGACGTCGCTGGAGACGGCGGCCGCCGCCGGGACGCCGAAGCCCACGATGAGCAGCGGGGTCACGAGGACCGCTCCGCCCATCCCGGTCAGCCCGACCATGAGGCCGGCGACCAGACCGCCCAGCGCCAGCAGGACGTCGTAGAGCTCGATCACTCGGTGGTGCCGGGCTCGTCGAGCACCAGAGCCATGAGGGTCGCCACGGAGTCGGACACGTCGCCGGTGCCGGACAACGTGAGCTCGGCCTGCAGCGGCGGCTCGTAGTCCTGCCCGACGCCGGACAGGTTCGGGAGCGTCCCCGCGGCCGCCTTGGCGTAGAGGCCCTTGCTGTCGCGCTCCTGGCAGACCTCGAGCGGGGTGTCGACGAACACCTCGAGGAAGTCGCCCGGGTCGAACAGGTCGCGCGCCGCGCGGCGGTCGCTGCGGAACGGCGACACGAGGGCGACGAGCACCACGACACCGCTCTGCATCATGAGCTTGGCGACCTCGGCCACCCGTCGGACGTTCTCGGCCCGGTCCTCGGCGGTGAAGCCGAGGTCCTTGTTGAGTCCGGCACGCACGTTGTCGCCGTCGAGGACGAAGGTGCGGACCCCCTGGGCGTGCAGGTTGCGCTCGGCGGCGTCGGCGATGGTGGACTTGCCCGAGCCCGACAAACCCGTGAGCCAGACGACCTTGCCGCGGTGCCCGGCCAGGCGCTCGCGCGCGTCACGAGAGACCGCGTAGTCGTGCTGCACGACGTTGGCCGAGCGACGCAGGGCGAAGCGCACCATGCCCGCGGCCACCGTGTCGGCGCTCACGCGGTCGACGAGGACGAGACCGCCCGTGTGCCGGCTGCGCTCGTAGGCGTCGAGGGGGACGGGTCGGTCGGTGGCGATCTCGACGCGACCCACCTCGTTGAGGCTCAGGACGCGCGCCGCCTCCTCGCGTCCCGACTCCACGTCGCGACGGTGCCGGACAGCGGTCACCGTGGCGGGGACGGTGAGCGGCCCGCACACCAGCAGGTAGCTGCGACCGTGGGCGAGGGGCTCCTCGCCCATCCAGACGACGTCGGCGGCGAACCGGTCAGCCGGGACGCACGGGTCCTCCCCGGTGGTCAGCAGATCCCCGCGGGCGACGTCGAGATCGGGCTCGAGCTCGACGCACACGGCGTCTCCGGCGGCGGCGGACTCGAGGTCGCCGCCATGGGTCGCGATCCGGACGACGCGCCCCTCCGTGGAGTGGCCGGCCACCTGGAGCCGGTCGCCCACGCGGACCGTCCCGGTCGCGATCGTGCCTGCGAGCCCGCGGAAGTCCGGCGCGCGCAGGATCGTCTGCACGGGGAAGCGCAGCGGACGCACGTCCTCGTCCGCGTGGTCGGTCTCCTCGAGAGCCTCGAGCACGGTCGGACCGTCGTACCAGGGGGTGCGCGTGCTGCGGTCGACCACGTTGTCGCCGTCGAGCGCGCTGACCGGGACGACGCGGACGCGGCTCATCTCGAGCCGGGCGGCGGCCCCGGCCACGGACCCGGCGAGCTCGTCGTAGACCGTGCGGCTGAAGTCCACCGCGTCGAGCTTGTTGATGGCGATGATGACGTGCCGCACGCCCATGAGCGCGCAGATCGTCAGGTGCCGGAACGTCTGGCGCTTGACCCCGCGACCGGCATCGACGAGCAGGACGGCGACGTCGGCGGTGGACGCCGCCACCGCCATGTTGCGGGTGTACTGCTCGTGCCCGGGAGCGTCGGCGATGATGACGCGACGCCCGGAGGGCAGGAGCAGGTGCCGGTAGGCCACGTCGATGGTGATGCCCTGCTCGCGCTCGGCCTCGAGGCCGTCGGTCAACAGCGAGAAGTCGACCTCCCCGACGGGCACGATCGACCCCGCGCGGCGGACGGTGCGCGCCATGTGCAGCTGGTCGTCGGGCACCGAGTCGGTCTGCGCGAGGAGGCGACCGATGAGGGTCGACTTGCCGTCGTCGACGCTGCCGCAGGCGACCATGCGGACGAGCGCCGCCTTCTGCCCCTCGCTCATCAGAAGTACCCCTCGACCTTCTTGGCCTCCATGGAGGCACCGCCCTCGCCGTCGATGAGACGACCGGCACGCTCGGACTCGCGGCTGGACTCCATCTCGGCGATGAGGTCGTCGACCGAGGCGGCGTCGCTCTCGACCGCCGCGCTCAACGGGTAGCAGCCCAGGGACCGGAACCGGACCATCCGCGGCTGCGGGACCTCGCCGGGCTCGAGCTGCATGCGGTCGTCGTCGACGACGATGAGCGAGCCGCTACGCACCACGGTGGGCCGCTCGGCGGCGAAGTAGAGCGGGACCACGGGCAGGCCCTCGCGCCGGACGTAGCGCCAGACGTCGAGCTCGGTCCAGTTCGACAGCGGGAAGGTCCGCATCGTCTGGCCCTCGGTCAGCTGGGTGTTGACGGTGCGCCACAGCTCCGGCCGCTGGCGGCGGGGCTCCCAGCGGTGACCGGGCATCCGGAGGCTGAAGATCCGCTCCTTGGCCCGGCTGCGCTCCTCGTCGCGACGGGAGCCGCCGATGGCGGCGTCGAAACCGTGCCGGTCGAGCCCCTCGCGCAGCGCGACCGTCTTCATGATGCGGGTGTACTCCTGGGCGCCGTGCGTGAACGGGCTGACGCCCTGCGCGACTGCCTCGGTGTTGGTCGACACGATGAGATCGAGGTCGTACTCCTCGACCATCTGGTTCCGGAAGATGATCATCTCGCGGAACTTCCAGGTGGTGTCGATGTGCATCACCGGGAACGGGATCGGGCCGGGGTGGAAGGCCTTCTTGGCGAGATGCAGCATCACGCCCGAGTCCTTGCCGATGCTGTAGAGCATCACCGGCTTGCGGAAGGCGGCGGCGGTCTCCCGCAACGCCCAGATGGCCTCGGCCTCCAGGGCATCGAGAACGTCGTGCATCAGCTCACTCCGGTCGGCGGTGCCATCCCGGGTCGGGCGACCCGGCGGGCCCGTGGCCCGGTGGCAACCGTATCCCGAGCGAGTGCCGAACCTGGAACGCGACCGCCGCGCCGATCCCCCGCCCTACCCGGCACCGCCAGGATCGCCCGCCCGTCGCGAGGCGAAGAAGCCGCTCAGCAGCTCGCTGCACTCGTCCGCCAGGACCCCACCGACCACCTCCGGGCGGTGGTTGAGCCGCCGGTCACGGAGCACGTCCCAGAGCGAGCCCGCCGCGCCGTACTCGGAGTTCCAGGCCCCGAACACCACCCGGTCGACCCGGGACAGCCACGCCGCCCCCGCGCACATCGGGCAGGGCTCGAGGCTGACGGCGAGGACGCAGCCGTCCAGGCGCCAGCGGCCCAGCCGGGAGGCGGCCGCGCGCAGCGCCTCGACCTCGGCGTGGGCCGTGGGGTCCTGCGTGCGCTCGCGCTCGTTGCGCCCGAGGCCGAGCACGACGCCGTCGGGACCGAGCACGACGGCGCCGATGGGCACCTCGTCGTCGGCGAGGGCGAGGCGCGCCTCGTCGAGCGAGCGGCGGACGGCGGCCACGTCCTCCGGGCGGGCGTGCACGGCGCTCAGTCCGGGAGGGACTCGAGCAGCGCGTCGAAGTGCTCCCCGAATCCGGCGCGCGACGCGATCCCGGCGAGCATCTCGTCGGGCCACAGGTCGCCGTCGTCGAGGATGAGCTCGACCTCCTCGACGCTCACCCCGAAGTCCTCGACGATCCGCAGGTCGCCCCCGGGGGCGAGGTCGTCGCCCTCGTCGTCCTCGGACACGGGAACGGCGATGAGATCGAGCGCGTCGAGGCCGAGCGGATGCTCCTCCGCGGCGTAGACGTCGGAGACGAGCAGGCGCACGTTCTCGCCCACGACCCGCACCAGGACGAAGAAGTCCTCGGCCACCGACACGAGGCCGAGGACACCGCCCTCACCGGGCTGGGCCCGCAGCGCGCGGACGAGGGAGTCGAGCGACTCCGCCGCGCGCGGGGGCAGCAGGACCACCTGCCACACCCCGTCCTCGCGCCATGCGGCGACAGCGAAGTCGACGGCCTCGTCGTCCACAGCTGCCTCCCCAAGATCACCGGACTCACAGACTGACAGAACGGCGACCGGGAGGGCCATGCTTTGCCCGTCCCCGCCCGGTCGCGGGGGCCAGCGCCTACCCTTCCAGCCATGTCCGAGAGCCTGAGCATCCATGTCGCCGACCACCCGCTCGTCGCCCACAAGCTGACGACGCTCCGCGACGCCCGCACGGACTCCCCCACCTTCCGCCGCCTCGCCGACGAGCTCGTCACCCTGCTCGCCTACGAGGCCACACGGGGCATCCGGGTGGAGCAGGTCGCCGTCTCGACCCCCGTCGCCCCGGCGATCGGGGTGAAGCTGGCCGACCCGCGCCCGCTCGTCGTGCCGATCCTGCGAGCGGGTCTCGGGATGCTCGACGGCATGGTCCGGCTCCTGCCGACCGCCGAGGTGGGCTTCCTCGGCATGATCCGCGACGAGGAGACGCTCACCGTCTCGACCTACGCCGACCGCGTCCCGGCGGACCTGTCCGGACGTCAGGTGTTCGTGCTGGACCCCATGCTCGCGACCGGCGGCACCCTCGTCGACGCCATCGACCTGCTCCTGGGGCGCGGCGCCACCGAGGTCACCGCCCTGTGCCTGCTCGCCGCCCCCGAGGGCCTGGACCGCCTGCGCTCGGCGTACGCCGGGCGCGCGGCCCGGGTCACGGTGGTGACGGCCGGCCTCGACGAGCGGCTCAACGAGAAGGGCTACATCGTCCCGGGGCTCGGAGACGCGGGGGACCGCCTCTACGGCGTCGTCTGACCTGGCTGGGACCGCCCGGCCCGGATAGCGTCAGCCACATGGGTCTCGCGACCGGGGTCCTGCACCCCGAGGGTTTCCACGGTCAGCGCGTCCGTTCCTCGTTCTTCGAGGGGTGGTACGTCAAGCTCGTCGCGGCCGACCGGGGAGCCCGTTTCGCCGTGATCCCCGGCGTCTTCCTCGCCCCCGACGGCTCGGGCGAGGCCTTCGTGCAGGTGCTCGACGGGTCCACCGGGGAGAGCTGGTACCACCGCTACGACGTCGACGAGTTCGGCGCGGAGGCCGACCGCTTCGCCGTCCGGGTCGGGCCCAACCGGTTCTCCGAGCGCGGCGTCGTGCTGGACCTGCCGTCGCTGTCCGGCGAGGTGCGCTTCACCACGCCCCTGGACCCGTGGCCGGTCTCGCTCCTGTCCCCCGGCGTCATGGGCTGGTACGCCTGGGTGCCGAAGATGGAGTGCAAGCACGGCGTGGTCTCCTTCGGGCACGACCTCGAGGGGACCCTCACCCATGCCGGCACGACGTCACGGTTCGACGGCGGCCGCGGCTACCTCGAGAAGGACTGGGGAGCGGCCTTCCCCGCCGGCTACGTCTGGCTGCAGACGAACCACTTCTCCGACCCCGGGACGTGCCTCACCGGGTCGATCGCCGTGATCCCCTGGCTGCGTTCGGAGTTCCCCGGGCACATCGTCGGCCTCAAGCACGAGGGCGTGCTGCACCGGTTCACGACCTACAACGGCGCCCGCACCACGCGGATCGAGGTCGACGACGACGAGGTGCGCTGGACCCTGCGCTCCCGGCGCGGGGCGGTGCTCGACATCACGGCCGACCGCCCGCGCGGCGGGCTGCTCCACGCGCCGGTCCGCACCGAGATGCACCGTCGCGTCGAGGAGACCCTCGACGCGACCGTCCAGGTCCGTCTCACCGATCCGTCCGGGCGGGTGCTGCTGGAGGACTCGGGCGGCTGCGCCGGGCTCGAGGTGCACGGCGACATCCACCGGCTCGTCGCGCCCTGAGGTTGCGGCGGTGGGAATCCCCCGGGATAGTTGAGTGTTGAACGACATGCCCGGAGACGTCCCCCCGGGCGGATGGAGTACGCCATGCCCGCCGTCACCGTCGAGGACATCACCGTCCTGCCGCGCGTCCGCCGCCCCGACCCCGGGCTGGCCCGACCGCGTCCGGTCCTCAGCGTGTCGACGGCCCCGGGCGGCTACGAGGGCGAGGGCTTCCCGGTCCGGCGCGCGTTCGCGGGCGTGGACGCGGCGCTGCTCGACCCGTTCATCATGATGGACCAGATGGGCGAGGTGGAGTACGCGCCCGGTGAGCCCAAGGGCACGCCCTGGCACCCGCACCGGGGCTTCGAGACCGTCACCTACATCATGGACGGCTCCTTCATCCACCAGGACTCCCACGGCGGCGGCGGCGTCATCACCGACGGCGACACGCAGTGGATGACCGCCGGCAGCGGCCTGCTGCACATCGAGACCCCGCCCGAGGCGCTCGTCGTGTCCGGCGGCCTGTTCCACGGGCTCCAGCTCTGGGTGAACCTCCCTCGGGACAACAAGATGGCCGCCCCGCGCTACCAGGACCTGCGCGCGTCGGACGTCGTGCTGCTCTCCAGCGACGACGGCGGCGCCCTGCTGCGCGTGATCGCCGGCGACCTGGGCGGGCACGCCGGCCCGGGATCGACCCACACCCCGATGACGATGGTGCACGCCTCCGTCGCGGCCGGGGCCCAGATGAGCATCCCGTGGCGCCCCGACTTCAACGCGCTCGTGTACGTGCTCTCCGGCACGGGCACGGTGGGGGCCGAGGGCCGCCCCGTGCGCACCGGGCAGCTCGCCGTGCTCGGCGCCGGCGGCGCGCTCACCGTGGCGGCGGACGCCGACCAGGAGAGCAGGCTCTCCGGTCTCGACGTGGTGATCCTGGGCGGGGCTCCGCTGCGCGAGCCGATCGCGTGGATGGGTCCCTTCGTCATGAACACCCAGCGCGAGCTCGTCCAGGCCTACGAGGACTTCCAGGCCGGGCGCCTCGGCACGGTGCCGCCCGACGGCATCCAGCCCTTCCGCATCTGACCCGGCCACGGGGGTGACCCGCGCACGCCGCTCCGGTTGGATGGCGGGATGAGCGCAGCGACCAGCGAGCACCCCACCCTGCGTTGGGGCATCGTCGGCACGGGAGGGATCGCCGCGGCGTTCTGCCGCGATCTGACGCTGCTGCCCGATCACGCCGTCGTCGCTGTCGGCTCGCGGTCGCAGGGCTCGGCCGACCGCTTCGCCGACGAGCACGCCGTACCCACCCGGCACTCCTCCTACGCCGCGCTCGCCGCGGACCCGCGGGTCGACGCCGTCTACGTCGCCACGCCGCACCCCGCGCACCACGACGCCGCCCTGCTCGCCATCGAGGCGGGCAAGGCGGTCCTCGTCGAGAAGCCCTTCACGATGAACGCCGCCCAGGCGCGATCGCTCGTGAGCGCCGCCCGGGACCGCGGGACCTTCCTGCTCGAGGCGATGTGGACCCGCTTCCTCCCCCACGTCACCGCGATCCGCGAGCTCCTCTCGTCCGGCGCCCTCGGCGACGTCGTGCTCGTGACCGCCGAGCACGGCCAGTGGTTCGCCGATGACCCCGACTTCCGGCTCTTCGCCCCCGAGCTCGGCGGCGGGGCGCTGCTCGACCTGGGCATCTATCCCGTGTCCTTCGCCCACCTCGTGCTCGGGACGCCGGCGCGCGTCACCGCGGTGAGCGACCCCGCGTTCACCGGGGTCGACGCGCAGACCTCGATGCTGCTGCAGTACGACTCCGGCGCCCACGCCGTCCTCACCACCTCGCTGCGCGGCCAGAGCGAGTGCCACGCCGCGATCGTGGGGCGCGAGGGACGCATCGAGATCGACGGTGTCTTCTACCGCCCCACGTCCTTCCGGCTCGTCCGCCGGGACGGCCGCGAGGACGGCGAGGTCGAGACCTTCCGCTTCGACGAGCCCGGGCACGGGCTGCGCTACCAGGCCGCCGAGGTGGCCCGGTGCGTGCGCGCCGGGCTCACGGAGTCGCCCGTCCTGCCCCTGGACGAGACGATCGCAGTCATGGAGACCCTGGACGAGGTGCGCCGTCAGATCGGTCTGCGCTACGCCGGCGTCGAGGACTGACACCGTGCGCGTCCGCGCCGGTCAGCCCGCCGCGCGGGGGTCGGCCCAGCCGGCGCCGCACAGGTCGCCACCGTCGCAGCAGGGCTGGAGGTAGTGGCACACCGGGCACTGGTCCTTGCCGCCCTTGCGGACGAGGTCGGCGCGCTCGCACTGCGGACAGGGACCGGGCGTCTGGAACACAGCGGCAGCGTAGGTCGGAGGGCTCCCGCCGTCCGCCCGACACGCCTCAGTGCGCGTACGTGGGGGTGATGACGGCGCGGGCCAGCGTGTGGAACGCGAGGTTGAACCCGACCACCGCCGGCGAAGCCGACGCGTCGACGCCCAGGGTGGGGACGTCGACGGCATGCACCACGAAGAAGTAGCGGTGCGGGTGGTCGCCCTGCGGGGGTGCGGCGCCGCCGTACTGCGGCGAACCGAAGTCGCTGCGCACGTGGAAGCCGCCCGGGAGGGTCGCGTCGGAGGATCCGGCGCCCTGCGGCAGCGAGGTCACCGACGCCGGGAGGTCGACCACGACCCAGTGCCAGAACCCGGACACGACGGGGGCGTCAGGGTCGAAGCAGGTGACGGCGTAGCTCTGCGTCCCGTCCGGGGCGCCCGACCACGCCAGCTGGGGCGACCGGTTGTCGCCGCCGGCCGCCGTGAACACGTGCGTCAGGGCGAGCGGCCCGCCGTGGCGCACGTCGGTGCTCGTCACCTCGAACGAGGGGACGGGCGGGAGGTAGTCGTAGGGGTCGACCGCCACAGGTCGCTCGAGTGCCATCCGAGGCTCCCTTCCCGGCACGAGGCCCGCACCGTGCTCTCCCCATCTCTAGCGCACCGCCGGACCCGGTGCCGGGTCTTCGGCGTCTCCGCCTCAGATCGACGCCGGGGGCCGGGCCGCGCCCGGTCCCCTGTGAATACGGTGGGGACAACGTGGGGATGGGCGAGCAGTCTCGGGGGACAACCTGTGCACAGCATGTGGACCACGAAAAATCGTTGAGTTTGTTGGCGAAACCTCTTGTGCCACCGCCCCCGACGGACTAGAAATTCCCCACGCCGAAAGCGAGGGCGGACCACCGGAGGGCAACCTCCGACCGGACCGGGAGACCGGACCGGGGGACGTCGGAGCGGACGGCGGCGCCGATCCAGATCGGCGGTCCGGCGGCGCCGGACGCGCCGGAGGGAGACCTCCGGCCGCGAGGGGAGGCAACTCCCCGACGGAGCCGCACCGGCCGTGCCCCGGGAGACCGGGGCGCGACGGGGATCGCCAGAGCGGTTCGGTGCACGCCGATGCGGGGCTCGACGGCGCGGGGCGACCCGAGGCCGACGGGCCGGGCGGTGGCCGGGCGACCGGTCGCAGCGACCGCGCGGCACGTACGGTCCGGTCACCCGGTCCGGCTCCGGCCGGGCCCGGGAGGCCGGGACGTACACGGCGGGGCCCCTCGATCTCATACATCGAGGGGCCCCGCTTCTGCGTCCAGTCTGCCTTGGGAACCGGCCGGACCCGTGCAGGGACACGGCGTGGCGCCGCTGACGCACGCTTCCGGGATCGCGGGGTCGCCGGGACGCACCTAGGGTCAGAGCGTGACCGCATCCCCGCCCGAGCGCGGCGGCGCCCGGGACTTCACCGGCGCGTTCGTGCCCGAGTACGCCCCCGAGCGCGACGGCGAGCCCGACCCGGGCGAGGTGGTCTGGGCCTGGGTCCCCTACGAGGAGGACCCCGGCCGGGGCAAGGACCGCCCGCTCGTCGTGGTCGGCCGGGCCGACCGGGAGCCCGGCACGCTGGTCGCCTTCCTGCTCTCCAGCCGCGACCACGAGGGCGACGAGGGGTGGCACGCCGTGGGAGCGGGGGCCTGGGACCCGCAGCGCCGTCCCAGCTGGGCGCGCGTCGACCGACCGCTGGCGGTGCGCCCGGAGGCCGTGCGGCGGGAAGGGGCGGCGCTGGATCAGGACTCCTTCGCCGCGCTCGTCGCTCACGCCACGGGTGCAGGCGCCGCCGGCCTGCGGCGCATCATCGGCGTCTACCGCGCCAATGGTGGAGTGGCCGGCGAGGTGGCCTACGTCCTGGGCAAGCTGGTGGGGCGGGCCCACTGCGACCTGTGCGACGTCACGCACTCACCGGTCCGCCGGCGCGCTTCGTGGGACCGCATGGTCAGCGGGCTCGGTGTCCCGGTGGACCTGCGCCACCTCAACGAGCTGGACCCCGCGATGCGCGAGCTCGTCCCGGACCGCGATGCCGCTCCCGCGGTGCTCGTCGACGTGGCCGGTCGCCTCGAGCGCCTGCTCGGTCCCGAGGACCTCGCACCGCTCGCGGGCAGCGTCGCGGGCTTCGAGGTGCTGCTCCGCTCGTCCCTCCGGGGACGCGGGCTCGACCTGCCCGCCTAGTCGACATCGACACCCGTCGTCCCGCACATGTCGAGTCGCGCCGGTTCGGTAGCCTCCTCGGCATGCCCTACACCTCCGAGGAGGCGCTGCGCGCCCGCCTCGCCCTCGTGGCCGAGCACGAGGCGCGCCTGCGCCGCGGCCCGCTCAACCGGGTCGTCCGGCGCCTCGGGCGCACCGCGCGGTTCGCCGCCGTCTACCGGCGCGTGGGACCCGTGGTCGACCCCCGCATCGCGCGGCTGGCCGACGGCAAGGTGATGGCCGCGGTGTACGGCTTCCCGATGCTCCAGCTGCACACCATCGGTGCCAAGAGCGGTCAGCCACGGTCGTCCATGCTCGTCTACGTCCGCGACGGCGACGACGTATGCCTGATCGGGACCAACTTCGGTCAGCCCAAGCACCCGGGCTGGACCGCCAACCTGCTGGCCCACCCGGCCGCCGAGGTGGAGATCGGGCCTGTCCGCCTCGCCGTGCACGCGGAGCTGGTGGACGAGGAGACCTGGCAGCGGCTGTTCCCGCTCTTCGTGGACGCCTACCCGGGCTACGCGGACTACCTCGGGCGGCGCGAGGGGCTCACCCCGCGGATGTTCCGCCTCACACCGGTCGCCTGACACGACGGGAGGGGTTCGGCCGCCGGCCGAACCCCTCCCGTCATGACGTCGTGCCCGTCAGCCCTTCACCGACCCGGCCAGCAGGCCGCGCACGAAGAACCGCTGCAGGGAGAAGAACACGATGAGGGGCACCACGATGGCGATGAACGCTCCCGCGGTGATCAGGTGCAGGCTCGCGCCGTAGGTGCCCTTGATGTTGGACAGGTACACCGTGATCGGTGCGACGTCGACCGTCCCTCCCGCGAAGGTCAGGCCGACCAGCAGGTCGTTCCACACCCAGAGGAACTGGAAGATCGCGAACGAGGCGATCGCCGGCACCGAGAGCGGGAGGACCAGCTTGCGGAAGATGAGGAAGTGGCTCGCGCCGTCGACGCGGGCCGCCTCGAACAGGTCCCGCGGCAGCTGCGAGACGAAGTTGTGCAACAGGAAGATCGCCAGCGGGAGCGCGAACATGGTGTGCGCGATCCACAGCGGCATGAAGCTCGTCCCGCCCGTGGGCCAGATCCAGTCCCCCAGGACCGGCACGGCCTGGACGAGATCTCTCAGGGGCGGCAACCCGAACCAGCCGAGGTTGAACAGCTGCAGCAGCGGCAGCAGCGCCATCTGCAGCGGGACGACCTGGAGGGCGAAGATCAGCAGGAAGATCGCGTTGCTCCACCGGAACGGCACCCACGCCAGGGCGTAGGCCGCCATGAGCGCCAGCGTGAGCGGGATCATCGCCGCGGGGATGGAGATGACGAACGAGTTGATGAAGTAGGGGAGGATGCCGCCCGGGATCGTGTCCCCGCCGCTGATGACCTCCTGGTAGTTGTCCAGGGTGAAGACAGGATCGGCGAACGCCGTCCACCAGCCGCTGTTGTTGGCCTCCTCGGCCGGTCGCAACGACGTCACGAGCAGGCCGAGCGTCGGGATCGTCCAGAGGACGGTCAGGATGATCACGAACGCGGAGGCCCACGGGCTCGACAGGTTGCGGCGCAGGGCCGACGACATGCCGGAGTGGTCCGGGGCAGCAGTCTTGGCCGCCGCCTTCTCGAGCGCGACAGCAGTCTCCGAACTCTCGACGCTCATCGGATCGACTGCTCCTTCCGCAGCTGGACGATGTTGTAGATGATCAGCGGCACGACGGCGATGAACAGCACGACCGCCAGCGCACTACCTCTGCCCTTGTCGAACTGGACGAACGCCTGGGCGTACATCTCGTTCGACAGGACCTGCGTGCCGAAGTTCCCGTTGGTCATGACCCGGACGATGTCGAAGACCTTGAGGGTGCCGATCGCGATCGTGGTCAGCACCACGACGAGCGTCCCGCGGATCATGGGGACGGTCACCTTCGAGAACAGCTTCCAGCCGGTGGCGCCGTCGAGCATGGCCGCCTCGGTCACGTCCATCGGGATCGCCTTGATGGCGGCCGACAGCACGACCATCGCGAAACCCACCTGGATCCAGATCATGATGATGATGAGGAAGAACGTGTTCCACGGTTGCCAGAGCAGCCAGTTCTCCGGGGTGATGTTGAACAGGCTCACGATCGCGGAGAGCAGACCCACCTGCTCCTCGGCGGGGTCGCGGTACTCGTAGACGAGTCCCCAGATGATCGACGCCCCGACGAACGAGATCGCCATCGGCATGAAGATGAGGGACTTGGGGATCGACTCGCGGCGCATTCGGTCGAGCAGCAGCGCCAGGACGAGGCCGACCACCGTGGAGAAGATCGGCGTGACGATGATCCAGATTGCGGTGTTGCGCAGGAAGACCCAGTTGTCCGGGGTCCCGAAGATCCACTCGTAGTTCGCCAGGCCTACCGACTTCTTGCCGTCCGGGCCCTGGAAGCTGCCGTAGGTGGTCTGGATGGCCGGGATGACCAGGCCGATGATCACCAGCAGCGCCGCCGGGCCGAGGAAGATCAGCCGCGCGAGCGGCGTCTGCCATCGGCCGCTGGCACGGCCGGCGAGGAAGAGGACCAGCAGGAGCACGCCGAAGAACACGAGCACCACGCTGGCCATGAGCGCCAGCTTGGATGCGTTATCCATCCCGTCGACCACCCTCTCGAAGTCTCGTCACGTCCGGGTTCCGGGCCGAGGCCGGAGACGGAACAGGGCCCGGAAGAGTGTCTACCCCTTCCGGGCCCCGTCCCGCGTGATTCCTCACGATCAGGTGCTGAACCCGATCAGCTGGCCGGCCACGCTGCGTCGATCGACTTGACCGTCTCGTCGACGCTCTTGTTCTCGGCGAAGAACGCGGTCATCGCCTTCCAGAACGAGCCCGCGCCCACGGCCGCCGGCATGAGGTCGGAGGCGTCGAAGCGGAACGTCGCGGTGTCGTCGGTCAGGTACTGCGCCGACAGCGCCGAGATCGGGTCGCTGTAGGCGTCCAGCGGCACGCCGTTGTTCGCCGACACCCAGGTGCCCTCCTTGACCTTCAGCGTCGCGAACGTGTCGCTGGAGATGTAGGTCTGGAAGGCCTGGACCTCGGGACGGTCCGCGAAGGCGGTCACGAACTCACCGCCACCCACGATCGGGGTCGAGACGTCGGGGTTGATCGGCGGCAGGTAGAAGGCGAACACGTCGCCGTCCTCGGCGATCGTCGCGTCCTTCTTGAAGTTGACCCAGAAGTTCGCGTAGAACGACGCCTGCTGGTACATGCCGCACTTGTTGCCGACGATGATCGGCTTGCCGCCGTCCTGGAACGCGGTGGTGGCGATGGTCTTGGTGTCACCGAAGCCCGCGTTGGCGTAGTCGGCGTTGCGCATCCAGCCCTCGAGGGTGGTGAACGCCTCCTTGATCTGCGGCGAGTCGAAGAGCACCTCGTGCGAGATCCACTGGTCGTACACCTCGCCACCCTGCTGACGCAGGACGAGCTGCTCGATCCAGTCGGTCGCGAGCCAGCCGGTCGCGCCGCCGGACTCGATACCGCCGCACCACGGCTTGATGCCGTCCTTGACCATCTGGTCGGACAGGGCGAAGAGCTCGTCCCACGTGGTGGGGACGGTGTAGCCCTTGTCCGTGAAGACCGCCGGCGAGTACCACACGAAGGACTTCATGTTGGCGCTCAGCGGGGCCGCGTAGAACGTGCCGTCGACGGTGCCGTAGTCCTTCCACGCCGACGTCCAGAACGTGTCGACGTTGTCGGCCACCGACTGCGGTGCCGGCACGGGACCACCCTGCTGGACCAGCTTCTGGAGCAGGCCGGGCTGCGGGATGAAGGCGATGTCGGGCGCGTTGCCGCCCTGGATACGGGTGGGCAGCTGCGCCTCGAACTGGTCGCTGCCCTCGTACACCACGTCGATGCCGGTGCACTTCTCGAACTGCGCCCAGGAGGCCTCGAACTTCTGCTGCTCGGGCGGCAGGATCGAGGTGAACACGGTGACCTTGGTGCCGGGGTAGCTGCCGTAGGAGGCGTAGTCGGCACAGGCCGGGTCGGTGTTGCTGGCCGACGGCGACGCCGACGAGCCGGAGTCGCTGCCACCGCACGCGGCGAGGAGCAGCGCGGCCGCCGCGACGCCAGCGATGGCGACGGAGCGACGACGAACGGGAACGGACATGAAGTGTCTCCCTCGAGCCGATTTGAGATTCCGGGTGGCTGATCCCCGGCGCTGTAAGCGTTTCGCATCTTGCTGCGTGTCGGGACCGTAAGCAAGCAGTTTCAGACAAGTTTCGTGCCTGCAACCGATTACAAAAGGGTCACGAGCGCGGTCCGATGGAGCGCTCCCACAGATTCATGGGCGCACTGCCCCGCACCGAGGACGTGACTGCTCCCGAGCGCGCTGTCGATCGTGTGCTGATTCCGACCCTGGCACGGGTCGGCAGCGCGCGCATCAACGCGGGTCGGACTGCGACCGATCCGTGACCCGCTCCACCTCGAGCACCATCCCCTCGCGGGCGACGCGGACCCGGGCGGGGTCCATCTCCGCGGCGAGGGCGTCGAGGGCGTCGTCGGGGCGGGCGGGGCTGTGATGGAAGAGCACGAGCGTGCCCGCGTCGATGCGGCGGGAGAAGTCGATGGCGTCGGTGATGGTCGCGTGGGCGTAGTCGTCGGCGACGACGCGCTCACGGTCGAGGAACTGGGCGTCGTGGATGAGCACGTCCACGCCCGTGAGCGCCGCGAGCGTCTCGCTCCCCACCCCCGCCGCAGGGGCGTGGTCGGGCAGGTAGGCCACCGAGACGCCGTCCGCATCGATGCGGTAGCCGTAGGTCCGGCCGCCCTTGTGGACGACGTCGACCGCGGTCACCCGGACCCCCTCCGCCACGAACGAGCCGATCGGGGCCGCCTCGAAGGACCACGAGCCCCGCAGTCCCTCCGGCGTGATCGGGAATGCG
This sequence comes from Micrococcales bacterium, assembly GCA_024641605.1. GTDB lineage: Bacteria > Actinomycetota > Actinomycetes > S36-B12 > CAIYMF01 > Longivirga. The sequence goes on along the minus strand of JAHECT010000009.1, from coordinate 4,807 downwards.
GGCGGGGAGAGCAGCTGCGCGAGCAGGTCCCGGCCGGTCTGTCCGTGCTGCTCGGGCACCACGACGTGCACCCGGGAGCCCTCCCGGTCCCCCGCGCCGAAGAAGGGGACGCCCTGCACGTGGTCCCAGTGCAGGTGCGACACGAGGATCGTGCCGCGGAAGGCCTCACCCCCGAGCAGCGGGGTGAGCGCGCGCAGCCCGGTGCCGGCGTCGAGCACGAGCGTCGGGACCTCCGCGGACCCCAGGGTGAGGGCCACGCACGAGGTGTGCCCGCCGTAGCGCACGAAGTCCGGTCCCGGAGCCGGGGTCGAGCCCCGCACCCCGAGGAACGTCAGCCGCATCGCGCCTCCCACGTCGTGAAGCCCCCGGCGGGGGCACGTGACGCTAGCACCGGGCACCCCGGTCGGACCCGCACCTGGCCGGGCCCCAGGAGGGGCGGGACCCAGGTGAACACGCGGCGAACTCCGCCGGCGCCCCGACCCGGGCCGGGATGGGCGGACTAGGGTCCAGACGCCGGATCGGACCGAGCGGAGGACCCGATGGACAGGCCCACGATCGCGGAGCTGCGCGTGAGCGCCCTCTTCGACGGCATCGACGACGCCGAGCTCGAGCAGATCACCGACTGGTTCGAGCGCCGCGAGGTGGACAGCGGCGAGACCCTGGCGCGCGAGGGGGCCTCGGGATACGCGTTCACCGTCCTCGGCACCGCCACGGCTCGGGTGACCCGCGGCGAGGAGACGGTGCGCGAGCTCGGCCCCGGGGACTGGTTCGGGGAGGGCGCCATCCTGGGTTCCGGGCGGCGGACGGCCACGGTGACGGCCGCGACGCCCGGAACGGTCTGGGTGCTCTTCGGCACGCGTTTCCGCGAGCTGGGGCAGCGGTTCCCGGAACAGCAGGCGCTCATCGAGAGCGTGTTCGCCGATCGCCAGGACTGACGCGACCAGGCACTAGCGTGCGCAGCATGCAGGCCTGGCTCCCCGTCGGCAGCGGCGACCCCGGTGCGGACGGCATCGTGTCCGTCGGCGACCTCGAACGGCCCGCGGCCGAGCGCCTGGCCGGCCCCATCTGGGACTACGTCGCCGGGGGTGCCGCCGACGAGCGCACCCTGAGCGCGGCCACCGGCGCCTGGGCCGAGCACGGGCTCCTGCCGCACAGCATGCGCGACGTGTCCGGGCTGACCACGACGATCACCCTGCTCGGCCGCTCGCTCGAGCACCCCGTCCTGCTCGCACCCACCGCAACCCACATCCGCTACCACCCCGGCGCGGAGCTCGAGACGCTGCGCGGCGCGGAGGCCGCTGGGGGGCTGCTGACCCTGAGCTCACTGGGCTCGGTCGTGCCCCGGTCCTTCGGTGCGACGGCGGCCGAGCTGGGCGCTCCCTGGTGGATGCAGGTCTACCTGCAGCGGGACCGTTCCGGGTCCTACGCCTATCTCGACGACGCCGTCGCCGCGGGCACCGAGGCGCTCGTCCTCACCGTCGACACCCCGTCGCTGGGCGCGCGCGACCGGGACCGGCGCGACTCCTTCGGCGCCGCGCAGGGCGTCGTGTTCCCCACGCTGGCGCACGTGGGCGGAGAGCCGGATCCCGTGCCGGCGCACCGGCGGGTGTGGAACCCGCACCTGGCAAACGACGTGACGGAGCGCGACATCGGCGACCTGGCCGAGCGCTACGGGCTCCCCGTTATCGTGAAGGGGATCCTGCGGGCGGACGACGCCCGACGCGCGGTGGACGCCGGCGCCGCCGCGGTGATCGTGAGCAACCACGGTGCCCGAAACCTCGACACCGCGCCGACGACCGCCCGGGTGCTCGCCTCGGTCGTCGACGAGGTGGCCCGCGAGGTCCCCGTGCTCGTCGACGGCGGCATCCGGCGCGGCACCGACGTCGCCACGGCCCTGTGCCTGGGGGCCAGCGCCGTCCTCGTCGGCCGGCCGCTGATCTGGGGCCTGGCCACCTACGGCGCGGCAGGCGTGCAGCACGTGGTGGAGATCCTGCGGACCGAGCTCGAGATGGCCATGGCCCTCACCGGTGCGACCTCGGTCGCCGAGCTGGACCGTGACCTGCTGCTCAGCGGTCGCTGAGGATCTCCGCCTTCGCCGAGGCGACCTCCGCCTCGGTCAGCACGCCCGACGTGGACAGGCGCGCGAGCTGCTCGAGGCGCACGAGACGGACGTCGAGGGGGTCCGCACCCGGCGACGGAGCGGGTACCGCCCCGCCCTCCGCGGCGGCGGCCTCGGCCGCCTCGTCGTGCGAGGGACTGAGGAACGCGTTCGCGAGCCAGCCCGTGAGAGTCCCGAAGATCCCCACGCCCAGGATGATGATCACCACGCCCAGGATCCGGCCGTAGTTGGTGATGGGGAACTGGTCGCCGTAGCCCACGGTGGAGATCGTGACGATCGTGTACCAGAGGGCGTCGGAGGCCGTCGTGATGTTGGCGCCCTCGGCCGACTTCTCGATGCTGAGCATGGTGACGCTGCCGAACTCCAGCACCAGGATCGCCACGAAGAGCAGCAGGAGGAGTGCGCTGCCTGCCCGCTCCTTCACCACTGTCCGCCAGACGTTGCGCGCCCCGTACTCGGTCAGGAGCCGGTAGACGCGCACCAGCCGGAAGACGCGCAGCACCTTGAGCTGCATGAGCGGGAGGCTCGCGAGCAGGTCCGCCCAGCCGAACTGCCGGAACAGGTACCGCGACCGGGACGGCGCCCGCCAGAACCGCAGGCAGAAGTCGAGGAACAGGATCACGGACACGACGATGTTGACGCTGAGGACGACGTAGTTCAACGCCTCGTCGTCGATCGCGTAGATCAGGACGAGGTTGACGATGGACAGGATCGACAGCAGGGCGATGAAGATCTCGTAGCCAGGGCTCTGCAGCTCGGCGCTCTCGGCATCGTCGAGGTTGCCGCGCCCTTCCGCGTCGACGTCGTGGGAGCGCCGTGCCACCGTCGTCCTCCTCCGCTCGGTCCGGTAACGACGGTAGGGCCGCCGAGCGCGGCCGGGTGGGACCGTCACGTGCTCGCCGTGTCGGCGACACCCACAGAACAGGCACCCACACCTTGTCCGAACCCCCATGCCGGGGCCGGAGACCGCGGCGCTACCGTCGCCGCACCGGGGGTCGTCCACGAGCACGGAGGAACTCACATGAGCAGGCGCAGCCACGACCTGGCGCTGGTGGCGGTCTTCGCCGGCGTGATCGCGGCGCTGGGGCTCGTGCCGGCCGTCTCGGTCCCCGGGTTCCCCGTACCCCTCACGCTCCAGTCGATGGGTGTCGTCCTGGCCGGTGCCGTGCTCGGCGCCCGCCGCGGCGCCGCGTCGGTCCTGCTGTTCCTCGCACTCGTGGCGGTCGGCCTGCCGCTGCTCGCCGGCGGGCGCGGCGGCCTGGGCGTGTTCGCCACGGCCAGCGTCGGGTTCCTCCTCGTGTGGCCGTTCGTCGCCGCCCTGGTCGGCTGGCTCACCGAGCGGCGCGGAGCGCCCTACCAGGTCCGCTGGGGGATCCCCATCAACCTCGTCGGGGGCATGGGCCTGATGTACATCGGTGGCTGGCTCGGCATGGTGACCGTCGGCGGGCTGTCCCTCCCGGCGGCGATCACCGCCACGGCGATCTTCCTGCCCGGCGATGCGATCAAGCTGGTCGTGGCCGCCTTCGTCGCGGCCGCGGTGCACCGCGCCCTGCCCGATCTGCTGCCTGTGAGCGACACCGCCGATGCGCCCGTCGCCGTCGGGGCCTGACCCCCTCGACGTCCTCGCCGACCCGGACCCGGTCGGCGCCTTCCTGCGCGCGCACACCCTCGGGCGACGCGTCGCCCTGCGCACGTCGGGGTCCTCGGACCGCCCCCGCCGGGTCGTGCGGACGACCCGGTCGTGGACCGACTCGTTCGACGCCGTCGCGTGCCTGGCCGGCCTCGACGCCGCGAGCCGGATCTGGGTCCCGGGGCCCTCGTCCGGGACCATGAACCTGTTCGCCCGTGTGCACGCCACGGTGCTCGGTGCCGCCCTAGTCGCCGACCCGGCGGACGCCACGCACGCCGTGCTCACCCCCCGCGCGCTCGGCTCGCTCGTCGCGACAGGGGCGCGCCCGCCCGAGCACCTGGTGGTGGCCGGTGACCGGCTCGAGCCCGCCCTGCAGGAGCGCGCGTCCGAGCTCGGGAGCGCGGTGCACCACTACTACGGCGCGGCGGAGCTCTCCTTCGTCGCCTGGGGCTCGCACGCGGACGACCTCCGCCCGTTCCCCGGCGTGGACGTGCTCGTCCGCGATGGCGTCGTGTGGGTCGACTCCCCCTTCGTGGCCGAGCGCTATGACGACGCCGACCTGCGCCGCGACGGCTCCTACGTCACCGCCGGGGACCGCGGCGAGCTCCGCGACGGCGTGCTGCGTGTGCTCGGACGCGACGACGTCGTCGTCACGGGCGGCGCCACCGTGCGCGTGGCCGACGTCGAGGCCGCCCTCGGGGGCGGCGTGGTCGTGCTGGGGCTCCCGCACGAGTCCTGGGGAGCGGTCGTGGCCGCCGTCGTCCCCACCGGTGCCGACGTACGAGACCTCCGGGCGCGCGCCAGGCGCACCCTGGACACCGCCTCGCGGCCCCGGGCGTGGTTCCGCCTCGACGAGCTGCCCGTCGGCGACGCGGGCAAGACCGACCGCCGGGCCCTCGCGGCGGCAGTCGCCGCGGGCCGGGTCCCCCGATGCGAGCCCGGCGCATGACCCCGCCCCGGGGGCCGGTGGTCGTGGCGGCGCGGCGCACCCCGATCGGCACGTCCGGACGGTCGCTGGCCGCGCACGGCGCGGCCGAGCTGGCGGCGCCCGTGCTGGC
>JAHECT010000108.1 GCA_024641605.1 Micrococcales bacterium | reverse complement strand
CGGTGGCGGGGGCCTCCGCGGCCGGTGCCACCGTGGCGGTGCTCGGCGCCGCCGCGTTCGTGCGCGCCGCGCGACGCGCCCGCCGCGGATGAGCCGGACGGGTGGTGCTCGTAGGGTGGGGGCGTGGAGGTCCTCGGCTGGCTGCTGATCCCGGTGGTCGCGCTCGTGCTGGGGCTGGCCTACGTCGCCTGGCGCAGCCGCGACCCGCGTCCAGCCGACGCCGAGCAGGGCATGGAGGAGCTGGCGCGCTTCCGCGAGGCGATGGAGAAGCCGCTGCCGCCCCTGCGCCCCGAGGGCCCGGGCACCGCGACCCCTGACGACGTGGACGAGCCCCGGTGAGCGTGGCCCGGCGCCGGGCCTCGTGGTTGACCGCAGGGACGGCCGTCGCGGCCGCGGTGGCGCTGACCGTCGTGTTCGTGCCCGTGCCCTACGTCGAGCTCTCGCCCGGCCCCACCTTCGACGTCCTGGGCGAGCTCGACGGCGATCCCGTGATCTCCATCTCGGGCACGCCCACCTTTCCGACGAGCGGCCGCCTCGACATGACCACGGTCAACGAGCGGGGCGGACCGCAGCAGGGCATCTACGTCGGGCGCGCCATCGTCGGATGGGTGGACCCCGACGTGCGCATCGTCCCGCGCGAGTCGCTCTTCCCCGAGGATGTGAGCGACGAGCAGGTCGACGCCGAGAACGTCGCCCTCTTCACCGACAGCCAGGCCGACTCGGTCGCGGCGGCGCTCACCTACCTCGACCGCCCCGTCGAGACGATCGTGGTCGTCTCGTCCGTGCAGGGCGGCACACCAGCCGATGGGCTGCTCGAGCCGGGCGACGAGATCGTGTCCGTCGACGGGGCGACGGTCACCGAGCCGGAGCAGGTCAGCGAGCTCGTGCAGCGGGCCGAGCCCGGCGACACGGTCAGGCTCGACGTCGTGCGAGCCGGCTCGCCCACGTCCGTCGCCGTCGTCACGACCACGTCGCCGCGCGATCCCGAGCGCGCCTACCTGGGCATCACCGTGGGATCCACCTACCGCGCCCCGTTCGAGCTCGACATCACCCTCGACGGGGTGGGCGGCCCGAGCGCCGGCCTCATCTTCAGCCTCGGCATCGTCGACAAGCTCACTCCCGGCGCGCTGATCGACGGTCGCGTCGTGGCCGGCACGGGCACGATCGCGCCGGACGGGACCGTCGGGCCCATCGGTGGCATCGAGCAGAAGATGCCCGGCGCACGCGATGCCGGGGCCACCTTGTTCCTCGCCCCGGCGGACAACTGCGCCGCCGTGCTGGCCGCCCGCGTGCCTGACGGCCTGACCGTGGCGCGCGTGTCGAGCCTCGAGGAGGCCGTCGCCACGATCGAGGACTACGTCGCCGGACGCCCCGTCACGCCCTGCTCCTGACGGGTGCGCCCGCCTCAGCGCAGGGTGGCGGCGAGGGCGTCGGTGAGCCTCGGCACGAGGTGCTCGCCGACGAGCACGGCAGCGTCCTCGTCGTGGGATCGCAGCCGGATGGCGCACATGCGGTCGCCCTCGCGCGTGACGAGCACCGCCATGCGGACGTCCTGGCGGTCCGGGTGCGCGTTCACGGCGGCCTCGAGGTCCTCGGCGTCGTCGGGCAGGTCCGTCTCGGCCTCGGGCGGCAGCATGACCCGCTCCAGCACGAGCGCGGCGCCGGCGACCTCGTCGGGCCACATCGTCGTGGCCAGGACCTCGTCGAGGGGCCGTCCGTGGTCGAGCTGCTCCTGCTCGACGGGCGTGAGCGCATGGGGGTCCTCGGCCGCGGTGCCGAGGGCGGGCGCCAGCGCCGGCTCCAGGGCCACCAGCTCGACGGTGCGGGCGAGGGCGAACAGCCGCGGGTTCTGGTCCCAGCCCAGGTCGGCCACGTGACGCTCGACCTCGCGGACGAGCTCCACGAACCGCATGGCGCGGGCAGCGGAGGCGGCGTCGCCGGGAACCTGAGGCGGGTCGGCGTCGTTCGACGTAGCGGGGCCTTCGGTCGTCACGAGCACGATTGTGCCCCGTCGACCAGGAAGGCGTGAGAGTGGACCGCACCGTAGGGTTGCCGACGTGACCTTCGACCCGCCGGGCGACGGAGGGGTGCGCGGTAGCCGCACCGCCGTCGCCGAGCCGCCCCGCCGCAGCCGCACCCTCGTCACGACCCTCGTGGTCGTCGGCGTCCTCGTGTTCGCCTTCGTGCTGTTCACGAGCTTCTACACGGATCTGATGTGGTACCAGTCCGTGGACGCCTCGTCGGTGTTCACGACCCAGCTGGTGACGAGGCTGCTCCTTCTCGTGGTCTTCGGCGCGCTCATGGCCTTCCTCGTCGGTCTCAACATGTGGATCGCCTACCGGGTGCGCCCGGTGTTCCGGCTGACCTCGCCTGAGCAGCAGAGCCTCGAGCGCTACCGCATGTCGCTCGAGCCGCTGCGCAAGGTCGCCTTCATCGGCGTCCCGCTCGTCCTCGGCCTGCTGGCGGGCGTCAGCGCCACGTCGGAGTGGAAGACGGTCCTGCTGTGGCGCAACGGTGGCGAGTTCGGGGTCACCGACCCCAACTTCGACCTGGACGTGTCCTTCTACGTCTTCACGCTGCCGTTCCTGCGCTTCGTCCTCGGGTTCCTCTTCGCCTCGGTGATCATCGGGTTCCTCGCCGCCCTGGTGGTGCACTACATCTACGGCGGGCTGCGGCTCCAGCCGGCGGACGACCGGATCAGCCGGGCCGCGCAGGCGCACCTGTCGATCCTCATCGGGGTCTTCGTCCTGCTCAAGGCGGCGGCGTACTACCTCGACAAGTTCGAGCTGTCCCTCTCGCAGGACGACTACGTCGCGGGCGTCACGTACAAGGACGTCAACGCTCTCATCCCCGGCCTGCAGATCCTCATGTGGATCTCGCTCATCTGCGCGGTGCTGTTCTTCATCACCGCGTTCCGTCAGGGCTTCACGCTCGCGCTCACCAGCCTGGTGCTGCTCGTGGGCTCGGCACTGGTGGTGGGGTCGATCTACCCCGCCTTCGTCCAGTCCGTCCAGGTCAAGCCGACCGAGCTCGTGCGCGAGACGCCCTACATCCAGAACAACATCGACGCCACGAGGGACAGCTTCGACCTCGCCGACGCGCAAGTGACCAGCTACGCCGCCGCCGACGTGGCGACGCCCGAGGCGGTCGAGGCGAGCGCGGGCACGATCGGCAACATCCGCCTGCTCGACCCCGCCGTCGTGTCGCCGACATTCAAGGCGCTGCAGGCGATCCGCAACTTCTACGCGTTCCCGGCCGCGCTCGACGTGGACCGCTACAGCCTCGACGACAAGCAGCGCGGCACGATCATCGCCGTGCGCGAGCTCAACCTCGCCGGCCTCGGCGAGGCGCAGCGCAACTGGGCCAACGACCACGTGGTCTACACCCACGGCTTCGGTGTCGTGGCGGCATACGACAACACCTCCGACGCGGGCAAGCCGGCGTTCTTCGAGAAGGACCTGCCGCCGGAGGGCCTGCTCGACGTCCAGCAGCCGCGCATCTACTACGGCGAGAACTCGCCGGAGTACTCCATCGTCGGCGGCCCCGAGGACGGGCCCAAGCGCGAGCTCGACTACCCGACCGACACGGGCCAGGCCAGCTACACCTACACGGGGTCCGGCGGCATCCCGGTCGGCTCCTTCGCGAACCGGCTGCTCTTCGCGACGAAGTACCAGGAGCCGAACATCATCCTGTCCGACCTGCTCAACGAGGACTCGCGGATCCTCGAGGTGCGCGACCCGCGCGAGCGCGTGCAGAAGGTCGCGCCGTGGCTCGAGGTCGACGGGGACCCGTACCCCGTCGTGGTCGACGGCCGTGTGCTGTGGATCGTGGACGCGTACACGACGACGAACGCCTACCCGAACGCGACGCCCATCTCCTTCGGCGACGCCACCGCGGACACCGTGACCCGCCGCGCCTCCAACATCGCTGCCCAGCCGCGCGACCAGGTCAACTACATCCGCAACTCGGTGAAGGCCACGGTCGACGCCTACGACGGCACGATCACGCTGTACGAGTGGGACACCGAGGACCCGATCCTGCAGGCGTGGATGAAGGTGTTCCCCGGGATCGTCCAGGCCCGTGCGTCGATGCCGCAGTCGATCGTGGACCACGTGCGCTACCCCGAGGACATCTTCAAGGTCCAGCGCCAGATCTTCTCGCGCTACCACGTGACCGACCCCGAGGGCTTCTACTCCGGTCAGGACTTCTGGAACGTCCCCAACGACCCCACGAAGCCCGCGGCGTCGACGGCGCAGCCGCCGTACTACCTGCAGGTGCAGATGCCCGACACGGATGCGCCGGCGTTCTCCCTCACGACGACGTTCGCACCCCAGCGGCGTCAGACGCTCGCCGCTTTCATGGCGGTCAACTCCCAGCCGGGTCCGGACTACGGCAAGATCCGCGTGCTCCAGCTGCCGAGCAACACCACGATCCCCGGCCCGGCCCAGGTGCAGAACAACTTCGAGTCCGACCCGATCGTGGCGCAGCAGCTCTCCCTCCTGCGCCGGGGCGGCTCCGACGTCGAGTTGGGGAACCTGCTCTCCCTCCCGGTCGCCGGCGGAGTGCTCTACGTCGAGCCCGTGTACATCCGCGCCACGGGTGCCGAGGGCTTCCCGCTGCTGCAGAAGGTGCTCGTCGGGTTCGGCAACAAGGTGGCTTTCGAGGACACTCTCGCCGAGTCGCTCGCCCAGGTGTTCGGCACGACTGCCGGCGGGGACAACACCCCGCCGACCGGGCCGGGCACGCCGGGATCGGGGAACCTCACCGCCGAGCAGCGACTCGTCGCCGCGATCGCCGAAGCGCAGGCCGCCTACGACGACGGTCGCGCGGCCCTCGCCCGGGGTGACTTCGCCGCCTACGGCGTGGCGCAGAAGCGGCTCGAGGACGCCCTCGCGGCCGCCGCGGCCGCGCAGCGCGAGCTCGGCTTCCCCGTCACCGACGTGACTCCGAGCCCCTCGGCCACGGCCGAGGCGCCCGCACCCACGCAGACGACCACGGCCACCGGAGCCGGGGGCGATTTGCCCGGCTCGGACCCCGCCGCGTAGACTCCTGAGCACACCGGGGAGACCCGGTCGGCGCGGGGTGGAGCAGCTCGGTAGCTCGCTGGGCTCATAACCCAGAGGTCGCAGGTTCAAATCCTGCCCCCGCTACGAGAGAAGGTCGGGAACCACGTCTTCGGACGAGGTTCCCGACCTTTCTCGTGCTGGGTTCGCTGCTGCTGCGGGTCGGCTCATCGGTTCCCGACGCTCACTCGCCGATCAGCGACCCGCGTGGTCGAGGTCCCGCTCGGGCAGCGACATGCCGGCGCCGAGGTCCATGCCATGCACCGTCATCAGGTGCGCGCGGAACCACATGTCGAACGGCTCCCCACGACCCGTTGAACGCCGGCGGTCACCTGCAATCCTCCGAGGTACGCGAGATGCGGGCCTGGGCGAGCACGTGCACCGGGCCGGACGAGGGCGTTGATCCCCGGGTGAGAGCTACGCGCCGGGCATGTCCAGCATCTGGAGCACCTCGATCGTGCCGTCCTCGGTGTGCGGGTGGCCCTCGAGGATCCCGTTCAGCTCGTCGAGGTCGCCCGCCTCCAGGATGGAGTAGCCGCCGATCCATCCGGCGGAACCGGGGTCGTCCTCCGACGTCGGCATCGTCGGGGAGCCGAAGTCGACCAGGTGGGCCCCGGCTCGCCCGCCCCAGGCCATCCAGGCGTCGAGGCTCGCCTGCATCTCCTCCGGCGAGACGGCCGCCATCTGCTCGCCTGCCGTGCGTTGCGATCGGTACAGGATCAGGAACTTGGGCATCGCTGCCTCCCAGGGAGCGGATCGCCGTCGCGCACGCGCCGTGCGCACCCCCGTCCGTGCAGGTTAGACCCGACGCCGTCACCACGGCCAGGGCGCGCAACGCCTCCGGAGCGACTCAGGGGAGGGGTTCGAAGACGGCGGTGAAGTGCCGCAGCGTCGGTGGCTCCTCGACGATGCGGTACCCGCGCAGCTCGTCCCGATGGACCGCCACGTGCCGGCACGCCTCGATCACGTAGTCGATGTGGCTCTGGGTGTACGTGCGACGGGGGAGGGCCAGCCGCACCAGGTCCATCGCCGCGGGCTCCTCGCTGCCGTCGGGCCTACGACCGAACATCGCCGTGCCGATCTCGCACGTGCGTACGCCCCCCGCCTCGTAGAGGGCGATCGCCAGCGACTGGCCCGGGTACTGCAGGGGCCGGATGCCGGGCAGCATCGCGCGGGCGTCGATGTAGACGGCGTGTCCACCGATCGGCGTCACCACAGGGATGCCTGCGCGCTGCAGCGACTCGCCGAGATAGGCCGTCGAGCGCACGCGGTAGCGGAGGTAGTCGTGGTGGACGACCTCCCGCAGCCCCTGCGCCAGGGTCTCGAGGTCGCGACCTGCGAGGCCCCCGTACGTCGGGAACCCCTCGGTGAGCACGAGCAGGTCGCGACAGCGGCGGGCGAGGTCGTCGTCGTCCATCGCGAGCCAGCCCCCGATGTTTCCCATGGGGTCCTTCTTGGCGCTCATCGTCATCCCGTCCGCCAGGCTGGCGATCTCACGGACGATGTCGACGACGTCCCGGCCGGACTGCCCCGCCTCCTTCTCGCGGATGAACCACGCGTTCTCGGCGAAGCGGCAGGCGTCGAGGAACAGCATCTTCCCGTGCGCATCGCACACGTCGCGCACGGCGTGGAGATTGGCCAGCGAGACGGGCTGGCCGCCGCCGCTGTTGTTCGTGATCGTCATCATCACCAGCGGCACGGCATCCCCCTGCTCCCGCAGCAGTGCCTCGAGGCGCGCGACGTCCATGTCGCCCTTGAAGGCGTAGGTCGAGTCGGCCTCGTGTGCAGCGTCCACGACGAGATCCAGGGCCTGCGCCCCGGTGTACTCCACGTTGGCGCGCGTCGTGTCGAAGTGGGTGTTGTTCGGCACGACCTTGCCCGCACCACCGAGGACGCTGAACAGGATCCGCTCCGCGGCCCGGCCCTGGTGCGTCGGGATGACGTGCTCGAACGGGAACAGCTCCCGCACGGCATCGCGGAAGATGTAGTAGGACGGGGATCCGGCATAGGACTCGTCGCCGTGCTGGAGAGCCGCCCACTGGTCCCGGCTCATCGCTCCGGTCCCCGAGTCGGTCAGCAGATCGATGATGACGTCCTGCGCGTGCACCTTGAACAGGTTGTAGCCGGCATCGCGAGCGGCGGCCTGACGCTGCTCGAGCGTGGTCAGCCGCAGCGGCTCAACCGAGTGGATGCGGAACGGCTCGATGATCGTCGTGAACTCGGGTGCGTCCATGACAGCCATGCTCGTCGGCCGACCGTTCGGCGGGAATGGTGCACGTGAGCCGATCCGGCGTGGAACCCTGTCGATCGTGACTCGAACACGGCGACATGCCTGACGAACGGGAGCCGGCATGGACCGCACCGACTGGCACATCCTCGACGAGCTCCAGGCCGACGCCCGGCTGTCGGTCAACGAGCTGAGCCGCCGTGTCACGCTGTCGGCGCCCTCGACGGGCGACCGGCTGCGACGACTGCAGGACACCGGCGTCATCACCGGCTTCCACGCCCGCGTGGACCCGGCCGCGGTCGGTCGCAGCGTGCGCGCCTTCGTCCGCATGCAGTGCTACGGCCCCACGTGCGTGCTCCGCGACCCCGCCGTCGCGGCCTGGCCCGAGGTGCTCGCGATGCACCGGGTGACCGGGATCGACTGCACCGTGATGCTCGTGGCCGTCGACGACATCGCCGCCTTCCAGTCGTTGCTCGACCGCCTGGCCGACTACGGGCGTCCCGAGAGCAGCATGGTGCTCGAGGACGTCGTCGCCTGGAGCCCGGTCCGCCCCCTCGAGGGCAGCGGTCACTGACGCTGCGCGTGCCGCGTCGTGCGCCCCGGGCTGTCCTCGGGAGTTCCGGGTGCTGGTGGTGGGGCGAGGTCCCAGTGGTCGGGGTGTCCGGGTGGGTGCTGGGGTGCTCGGGTGATGGTCATGCGTCCTTCGTGGACGGCGTGGTGGTGTCTCGGGCAGAGCAGGAGCATGTTGTCGAGGTCTGTTTCACCGCCGTGCTCCCATTCGTGGACGTGGTGGGCTTCGCATCGGGTGGGGTCGATGTGGCAGCCGGGTGCGGCGCAGTGGGAGTCGCGG
>JAHECT010000008.1 GCA_024641605.1 Micrococcales bacterium | reverse complement strand
ACGGGGCCGAACACCTCGAGCTCGCACACCTTCATGTCCGGGGTCGCGTGGTCCACCACGGTCGGACGCAGGACACCGTCGGAGCCGATGTCGCCGCCCACCGCCACCCGGCCGCCCGCCTGGGCCGCCTCGCCGACCCACGCGGCCACGCGGTCGCGCTCGCCGACGTTGATGAGCGCCGAGACGTCGGTGGCCTCGTCGAGCGGGTCACCCACGACGAGCTCGGCGACCGCGTCGGCCAGACGACGCACGACCTCGTCCGCGATGGAGGAGTGGACGAAGAGGCGCTGCGTCGAGATGCACGACTGCCCGGCGTGGGAGAACCCGGCGATCTTGACCTTGGCCACCGCCGTCTCCCAGTCGCCGTCGGGCTCGAGGATGAGCGGTGCGTTGTTGCCCAGCTCGAGCCCCACGCGCTTGCGCGGAGCGCGGGCGCGGATCCCCCAGCCGACCTCCGGGGACCCCGTGAAGGTGATGAGCGCGACGTCCTCGTGGTCCACGAGCGGGTTGCCCACGGCGCCGCCGCCGCCGGTGACGAGGTGCAGGTAGCCGGCGGGCAGCCCGGCGTCCGCGAGCAGCCGGGCCAGCAGGATGGACGAGAACGGGGTCTGGCTCGCCGGCTTGAGGACGACCGGGCACCCGGCGGCGATGGCCGGTCCGAGCTTGTGCGCCACGAGGTTGAGCGGGAAGTTGAACGGCGCGATGGCGCCGATGACCCCGATCGGGACACGCAGGATGAACCCGATCTTGCCCACCCCCGCCTGGGCGGCCTCGAACGGAACCACCTCGCCGGCGAGCGTGCGCGCGACCGCCGCCGAGAACTGCAGCGTGGACACCGCCCGCTGCGCCTCGACCCGGGCGGTCCGGATCGGCTTGGCCGCCTCGAGCGCGATGCACCGCGCGAAGTCCTCCTGGCGTTCGGCCATCAGTTGCGCCGCCCGGTCGAGGATCTCCGCCCGCCGCCACTGCGCCAGCGGCTCGTGCTCGAGGGCGCGCCTGGCCGCCGCGACCGCGCGGTCGACCTCGGCGGCGCCCAGGGCCGGGACCGAGCCGAGCAGCCGGCCGTCGTAGGGCGCGCGGACCTCGAGGGACGCGGCGCCCAGGACCGGCTCCCCGTCGATGACGACCGGGGTCACGGAGTCGGGGTCGATGCCGGGGATCGCGGGTGCGTTCGTCATGCGCGCGACGCTAGCGCCCGAGCACGCACGTCGGGACCGTCCTCGTCGTACTCCCCGCGGGCGGGAGCGGGCCAGGAGGGAGCGTCGCGCTCCTGCCACGACTTCGCAGGAAGTCCGACACGCGAAACACGATTCCATCATGCGAGACGGCGTTGCCGAGCCGACGACCGCTGCACCACAGTGCGCGCATGCCCGCGCACCGTCACCTCGTGGTCCGACGTCACGTCGACCACATGCGTGTCGCCAGCGCGATGTGTCGCCCGGTCGCCTGACCCCGCCGTCCCAGTCCGGACGCGCGCGCGGTCGCGGTCCGGACCCGGTCCTCCCCCGTGGTCCGTCCGCGCCTGCGCGCGTGCGCACCCAGGAGACCTCGCATGACCACGACCACCTCACCCGCGCGCGACCACGGTCAGTGGGCGCTCGGCAGCACCACCCCGCTCAACGCCAACGAGGCCGTCAAGGCCGACGACGACGGGCTCAACGTGCGCCACCGCATCGAGACCGTGTACGCCGCGGGCGGGTTCGCCTCCATCGACCCGACCGACCTCCGCGGACGGATGCGCTGGTGGGGCCTCTACACCCAGCGCCGGCCCGGGATCGAGGGCGGGCGTACCGCCGCGCTCGCACCCGAGGAGCTCGACGACGAGTACTTCATGCTGCGCGTCCGCAGCGACGGTGGGCTGCTCACCACCGAGCAGCTGCGGGCGATCGCCGACGTGTCGCAGACGTACGCTCGCGACACCGCCGACGTCACCGACCGGCAGAACGTCCAGCTGCACTGGATCCGGATCGAGGACGTGCCGGCCATCTGGGCGCGCCTCGAGTCGGTCGGGCTGACCACGAACGAGGCGTGCGGGGACACCCCGCGGGTCGTGCTCGGCTCTCCCGTCGCCGGGGTTGCGGCCGACGAGATCGTCGACGGCACACCGGCCATCGAGGAGATCGTCCGTCGCTACGTCGGTGACCCCCGCTTCTCCAACCTCCCCCGCAAGTTCAAGTCGGCGGTGTCGGGCTCCCCCCGCCAGGACGTCGCGCACGAGATCAACGACCTCTCCTTCGTCGGGGTGGTGCACCCCCAGCACGGTCCCGGCTTCGACGTCTGGGTCGGCGGCGGGCTCTCGACGAACCCGCTGCTCGCCCGACGACTGGGCGCGTGGGTGCCGCTGGAGGACGTGCCCGATGTGTGGGAGGCGGTGATCTCGCTCTTCCGCGACTACGGCTACCGGCGCCTGCGCACCCGCGCCCGCCTCAAGTTCCTCGTCAACGACTGGGGACCGGCCAAGGTCCGGGAGGTGCTCGAGACGCAGTACCTCGGCCGGGCGCTCCAGGACGGCCCGGCGCCCGCCCGATACGACGGTCGGCGCGACCACGTGGGCGTGCACGAGCAGCGCGACGGCCGACGCTACGTGGGTGCCGCCCCCGTCGTCGGGCGCGTGAGCGGGACCGTGCTGCACGGCGTCGCCGACCTCGCCGACCGCTTCGGCTCGGGTCACGTCCGCCTCACCGCCCAGCAGAAGCTGGTCGTCACCGACGTCTCACCCGGCGCGGTCGAGGACCTCGTCGTGGGGCTGCGGGCGCTCGGGCTCGAGGCACGCCCGAGCGAGTTCCGCCGCGGAGCCATGGCCTGCACCGGTATCGAGTTCTGCAAGCTCGCGATCGCCGAGACCAAGGCGAACGCGACCCGACTCGTGGCCGAGCTGGAGGAGCGGCTGCCGACGATGGACCGGCCCTTGTCGATCCACGTCAACGGCTGCCCCAACAGCTGCGCCCGGATCCAGGTCGCCGACATCGGGCTCAAGGGGAT
Source organism: Micrococcales bacterium (assembly GCA_024641605.1). Classification (GTDB taxonomy): domain Bacteria; phylum Actinomycetota; class Actinomycetes; order S36-B12; family CAIYMF01; genus Longivirga. Next base: position 28,960 of record JAHECT010000008.1, on the reverse strand, counting down.
GCTCGTCCCGGGCCCCGACGGTGAGCAGGTCGAGGGGTTCCAGGTGCACCTCGGCGGCGAGCTCGGCGCGGAGGCCGAGCTCGCGCGCAAACCGCGGGGGCTGAAGGTCAGCGCGGAGGAGCTGCCCGACTACGTCGAGCGCGTGCTCACCGCTTACGAGGCGGGCCGCGAGGGATCCGAGCCGTTCGCCACCTGGGCGCGGCGCGTCGACGAGTCGGTCCTCGCGTGAGCGCCGAGAGCTGGGCCGGCCCCGACCGGCTCGTGGCCGAGGGCTTGGCCGCCGTGGCGGCCGCGGGCCCGGACGTGCGGGCCCAGGCAGTCGCGGCGCTGGAGTGGGCAGGCCGGACCTTCGCCGAGCGCGTCGTCGTCGCCAGCTCGATGGGCGACACCGTGCTGGTGCACCTGGTGTCCGAGGTCGTCCCCGGCGCCGACGTGCTCTTCCTCGACACCGGCTACCACTTCGTCGAGACGCTCGGCACCCGCGACGCGGTGGCCTCGACCTACGACGTCCGGGTCCGGACGCTGCGCCCGCTCCTCACCATCGAGCAGCAGGCCGCCGAGCACGGCGCGGACCTGTTCGCGCGCGACCCGGACCGCTGCTGCGCCATCCGCAAGGTGGAACCCCTCGAGCGGGGGCTCGCCGACTACGACGCGTGGGTGAGCGGACTGCGCCGCGACGACGCGCCGACGCGCACCGCCGTGCCGGTTGTCGGCTGGGACGCACGGCGCAAGAAGGTGAAGGTCAACCCCATCGCCGGATGGAGCGACGCCGATGTCGCGGCGTACGCGCAGGAGCACGGCGTCCTGGAGAACCCCTTGCGCCAGATCGGCTACGCGTCGATCGGCTGCGCGCCGTGCACCCGGCCGGTGGCACCGGGCGACGACGCTCGCTCCGGGCGCTGGGCCGGACGGGCCAAGACCGAGTGCGGGCTGCACCAGTGAGCGCGCCCGGATACCCCGTCCTGCTGGACCTGCACGGTCGTCGCACGCTCGTCGTCGGAGGAGGCCCGGTCGCGGCCCGCCGCGCCACGGGACTGCTCGAGGCGGGCGCGACCGTCGACGTGGTCGCGCCCTGGCTGTGCGAGGAGCTCGCTGAGCTCGTGGCGGAGCACCGCGTGTCCTGGCAGGCGCGCGACTACGCCGCCGGCGACATCGACGGCAGCTGGTTCGTCCACACTGCCACGGGCGATCCCGCGACCGACGACGCCGTCGCGGCCGCCGCGGAGGCCGCGGGCACCTGGTGCGTCCGAGCCGACGACGCCCGCCGCTCCGCGGCGTGGACCCCGGCTGTCGCGCGCGGCGCCGACGGGGTCGTCGTCGCCGTCTCCGGCGGCCGCGACCCCGGCCGGGCCCGGGCGATCCGCGACGCCGTCGCCGCCGGTCTCGACACCGCCACCCTCCCGGTCCGCAGGCATCGCCCCGTCCATCGGGCGGCCGTGGGGACCGTGCATCTCGTCGGTGGCGGTCCCGGGCACGACGACCTGCTCACCGTGCGGGGCCGACGGCTCCTGGCCACCGCAGACGTCGTGGTGGTGGACCGGCTGGCGCCGCGCGGCGTGCTGGAGCACCTCGCCGAGGACGTGGAGGTCGTCGACTGCGGGAAGGCACCCGGTCACCACCAGTTGACCCAGGACCAGATCAACGACGTGCTCGTCGACCGCGCCCGTCGCGGGCTCACGGTCGTCCGCCTCAAGGGCGGGGACCCGTTCGTGCTCGGCCGCGGGGGCGAGGAGGCGCTCGCCTGCCGCGCGGCGGGCGTCCCCGTGTCGGTCGTCCCGGGCGTCACGTCGGTGGTGTCCGTGCCGGCGGCCGCCGGGATCCCCGTCACGCACCGGGGGGTGAGCACGTCCTTCGCGCTGGTGTCGGCGCATGACGGCATCGACCCCGTGGTGCGGGCCGCGCACGAGCACGCCTCCACAACGACGCTGGTCCTGCTCATGGGGATCCGGCTCCTCCGCGACTCCGCGGCGGCCCTCGTCTCCGCCGGACGCCCCTCGACGACGCCGGTGGCCGTCATCGAGCGCGGGTGGACGCCGGGACAGCGCACCACGGTCGGGACCCTGGCGGACATCGCCGAGCTCGCGGAGCGTCGCCGGGTGTCCTCCCCCGCCGTCGTCGTCGTGGGTGACGTCGTCGCGCTCCGCGACCGGATCGGCGCACAGCACCCCGAGCTGCCATGACCAGGCTGATCCTCCTCGCCCACGGGTCCCCCGACCCCCGCTCCGCCGCCGCCGTCCGCGCGGCGGCCGCGGGCGTCGCGGACCGGTCGGGAGCGGGGGTCGAGGTCGCGTTCCTCGACCACGACGCGCCCAGCCTGGCCGAGGCCGTGTCCGCCAGTGCGGACTCCGGCGACGTCGATGTGCTGCCGCTCCTGCTCTCCCGCGCCTTCCATGCGCGGGTGGACGTCCCGGCGGCGATCGCCGGTCTGTCGCGGCCGGTCCGACTGCTCGACCCGCTCGGGCACCCTCCCGGCGTGCTCGACGCGCTGCTGCTGCGCTCCGGCTCGGGCCCGGTCGCCGTGGTGGCGGCCGGCACGCGCGTCGAGATCGAACGGGACGCCTTCTCGACCGCGGTGCAGGCCGCGGCCGCGCGGACCGGGGTCGACGCGGTGCCGGCGTTCCTCACCGGACCGGGGCCTTCCCTCACCCAGGTGCTCGCCGGGGCCGCGGCACCGGTCGCCGTCCTGGCCTGGCTGCTCGCCCCGGGACGCCTGCTCGACCGGGTGCACGACCGGGCGGGCGAGCATCCGGTCCTCGCCCCCGCGGGGCTGCTCGCCGAACCGTCACTGCGGGACGAGCTGGTCCGCCGGGCCCGGGTGCCGCTGGCCCGCGCAGGAGCGGGCTGAGACCCTGCCCCGGTGACCCTGATCAGGCCGGCCCGGCCGGACGAGACGGCGGCCCTGCGCGAGGTGGACCGCGCCAGCATGGACACGTTCGCGGCGGCCGGGATCTCCTTGCCGGACGGGGACGGACTGCTCTCGGGCGACCTCGTCCTCATCGCCGACCACGACGACGAGCCCGTGGGCCTGGCGATCGTGACCGTGCACTCCGGCTGGTGGCACCTCGATGAGGTCTCGGTCCTCCCGTCGCACGGCCGTCAGGGCATCGGGACCCTCCTGGTCGAGGAGGTGATCGCTCGCGCGGCGGCCGCCGGCGCACCGGGCGTGACGCTCACGACCTTCCGCGACGTGCCGTTCAACGGTCCCTGGTACGCGCGCCTCGGGTTCGTCGAGGTCCCGGACGACGCGCACCCCTGGCTGGCCGAGGCGCGTCGCTCCGAGCGCGCGCGGGGCATCGACGTCGCGCCGCGGTGCGCCATGGCCCGTCCGAGCTGAGCGTCAGGCGAGGGCCGAGGCGTCGTGGCGCAGGCGCGCCACGTCCTCGTCGGTGACCGTGGCGAAGAAGCCGCCGACCACGTCGAGGACCTCCGACCACGACCGGGCCTCGAACAGCACCGGCTGGTAGTGCGTGATGTCGTAGTCGAGCGTCCCCATGGCCGCGAGGTCGAGCGGCCGCAGGCGGGCGTCGCGGAACTCCTGGATCTCGCCGTAGGACGACAGGAGCCCGGCGCCGTAGGCCTTGGCGCCGTCGGGTTCGCGGACGACGCCGAACTCGAGGGAGAACCAGAACACCCGCGACACGAACTCCAGGGCGTCCTCCGAGCGCACGCGCCGGGCCGCTTGGCCCGCCGCGACGTACAGCTCGGCGTAGGTCGGCTCGGCCAGCGTGATCGCATGACCGAGCACCTCGTGCACGACGTCGGGCTCCGGGGTGTAGAGCGGCACCGAGTGGTGCCGGATGTACTGGGTGGACCAGAAGGTGCGCTCGGCGAGGGCGCCGTAGAACTCGCGCAGGGGCACGAGGCCCGCCGCCGGCAGGTAGGTGAACCCGGTGAGCGGGGCCAGCGCCGCCGTCACCTCGTCGAGCTGCGGGATGCGGTCCGCCGGCAGCGACAGCAGCGCGGCGCCCTCACGGGCGGCCCGGCACGCCAGCCGGTCCCGCTGCACGGCGAGCTCGCGGCTCACGAGCGCCCACACCTCGTGCTCGGCATCGGTGTAGGGCGCGCGCGGGATGGGCGCCCCGCGCCGCCAGTCGAGCGCGAGGGCCGCGATCGCGTCACGTCGGGCCCGGTAGTCCGGATCGCCGACCCCGGGGTGGTCCGCCGCCAGCTCGACCCGCACGGCACCGTCGCTGCCGGTCACCACCGGCGCGTAGAGCGAAGCCTCGGTGAACATGACCCCAGGGCAGCACTCGTGCGCCGATCGCACAACACCTGCGCGACACGGTGGTCAGATTGCCCAGCGTCGAGCGGCGGAACCGGCCGTGCTGCCCAACGATCAGGGGCGACCCAGCGCAGCCAGGACCCAGGCCGCGACCTCGGCCTCGTACTCGAGCTCGGCGTAGCGGCCCGACGGCCCGCCGTGAGCCCCTGCGCCGGTCTCGCATCGGAACAGGACCGTGCCCGGCGACGCCGGAGCGGCCGGGTCGACGCCGGCGCCCTGCGCGGGGTCGGACGCGCGCAGCCGGGCGACCCAGCGGGCCGGCTCGCGGACGAGGACCCGCGGGTCGTGGACCGCGCCGGTGACCAGGAGCGCAGGGCGCTCCCCCGGCTCGGGCAGGTGCCACATCGGCGTGTAAGCGGCCATCCGCGCGTACTGCTCGGGCTCGCGCGGGTCGCCCCACTCGAGCCACTCCTGCGCGGTGAGCGGGACGGACGTGTCGAGCATGGAGGTGACCACGTCGACGAAGGGCACCTCGGCGACGACGCCCACCCACAGGTCGGGTCGCTGCCCGTAGAGCGCGCCCTGCAGGAGCCCCCCCGCCGACAGTCCTCGCGTGACGACCCCCGACACCAGACCGTCGCGCAGGTGCTCCCCCACGGCGGCCTGGTCGGTGAAGGTGTTCTGCTTGGCCGCCAGGTGCCCGTCATTCCACCAGCGCCGACCCATCTCGCCTCCTCCGCGGGGGTGACCGACGGCGAACACCACGCCCCGGTCGAGCAGGGACGGGAGCGAGCGCCACCAGTCGATGCCCCAGTCGGGATCGCAGGAGGCCTCGTAGGAGCCGTACCCGTACAGGAGGCAGGGGGCCGTCCCGTCGAGCGGGGTGTCGCGGTGACGGACGAGCACGACCGGCACCTCGGTCCCGTCGGGCGCCGCGGCGCTGCGCCGTTCGCAGACGTAGGCGTCGAGGTCGACCCCGACGCTCGTCCGGCGATGCCGTTCCCGGACGGATCCGTCCCAGCCGTGGTCGCGGTGGACGGCGGGATGCACGAAGGACTCCTCGACCAGGGTCACGGCCGACGACGCGGCGTCCTCGTTGCGGCCCAGCCGGACCATCCCGCCCGCCTGCCTGGGCACCACGTCGTAGGCGGGCCCGTCGCGCGGCACCACCCTGACGACGGCCGCGCCCTCGCGGCGCAGGCTCAGCACGTAGCCGGAGGAGAAGGCCTCGACACCCCAGACCCTCGTGCTGGGGTCCTCGTGCAGGAAGGGGGACCACGCGGACGGGTCCGCGACCGGGGCCCACTCGACTCGGAACTCGGGGGCGTCGAGGTTGGTCACCACGAGGAAGCCGTCGGCCCCGCCGGGACCGAGTCCCGGTGCGTGCTCGAGGGCGTACTCGACGCCGACCCGGCGCGGTCGCACGAGACGGGGAGGGGTGCTGACGTCGGCGAGGGGGACCAGCCACTCCTCGCCGAACCCCCTCCCGCGCAGCGAGACGACGGCCCACTCGCCCGATCGCGATCCGTGCAGCTCGAGCTCGAGCCGGTCGTCGAGGTCCTCGAGCACCAGCTCGTCGTCGGCGACCCGTGTGCCGAGAGCGTGCCGCCACACCTGGAACGGTCGGTAGGTCTCGTCGTGGACGGTGTAGAGGAACGAGCGGGAGTCCGCGGACCAGGCGCCGCCGTAGTACGTGCGCGGCACGACCTCCTCGAGGTCCCGACCGGTCTCGAGGTCGCGGAAGCGCAGCACGTACACCTCGTCGCCGGCGGCGTCGGTGGACCACGCCAACCAGCGGCCGTCGGGGCTCACGTCCAGCAGCCCCTCGCCGAGATAGCCCGTGCCGCCGGCGTCGTGCACCTCCTGCAGATCCAGCAGGACCTCGTCGGCGGCCGCGTCGTCGCCCGCCGGGCGACGCATCAGGCGGGAGTACTCGAGGCCGGGGTCGGTCACCCGGACGTAGGACCAGCCGCCGGACTCCCAGCGCGGCGAGGTCTCGCTCTCCGGGACGCGCGCGCGCATCTCGGCTGCGAGCTCGGACCGCAGCGCGGCGAGCGGTGCCACGCGGGCGTCGTGGTAGGCCCGCTCCGCCGTCAGGTGCGCGAGCACCTCGGGATCGCCGGCGTCGGCGATCCAGGCGTACGGGTCGACGTGCTCGGTCCCGTGCAGGACCGTCACGACGGGACGCGACGGCGCGATCGGCGGTGACTCCATGCCGGGACCGTAAACCCTCCGGCCCGGCGCGGGCGCGACCGGACGCGCGGGGAACAAATCGGTCACGAACCCCCGAATCGCCGGAGCCATGAGGTAGGAATGCTCGACGCCGTAACCGAACGACCCGTCGGGTCGGCGGGGAGTCCGGGTGGGGACCCGGCCTGGCGCTGACGGAGGACTCATGCGCACCACTCGCCTGCTCGCCCTCGCCGCCGCCGCGGCGCTGACCGTGGGGCTCGGTGCGACCGGCACCGCCGTCGCCTCCGGGTCGCCTTCGCCGGCGCCTGCCGCCGCTGAGCCGGTGGTCTTCACCGTCGGCATGCTCGGCGACATCGACTCGGCCAACCCCTTCACGGGCATCGCGGCGGAGTCCTACGAGATCTTCCAGCTCGAGTACCCCACGCTCACCGAGTACGCCTCGTCGGACTTCTCGATCGTCCCCGGCCTCGCCGAGTCGTGGGAGGAGTCGGCCGACAAGACGACCTGGACCTACAAGATCCGCTCCGGCGTCACCTGGTCCGACGGAACCCCGCTCACCGCCAAGGACGTCGAGTACACGTTCAACCGGGTGCTCAACGGGGAGTACGAGCAGACCAACTACGGCTCGTACGTGGAGAACATCGCCAAGGTCGAGGCCACCGACGACACCACCGTCGTGTTCACGGTGAGCAAGCCCTCGCCGATCATGGAGAAGCTCTACGTCTACATCCTCCCGCAGCACATCTGGAAGGACATCGACGAGAAGGCGGTCACCTCCTACAAGAACGAGGGGACCCCGAAGGAGCCGACCGTCGGTGGCGGCGCGTTCGTCATGGTCGAGCGCAAGGTCGGGCAGTACATCCGGATGCAGGCCAACGACAACTACTACGGCGGCCGGCCCGCGGTCGACGAGATCGTCTACCGCATCTACAAGAACGAGGACGCGCTCGGCCAGGCGCTCAAGGCCGGCGAGATCGACTTCGCCGAGGGCCTGAACGCCAACGTCGCCAAGTCCCTGGAGGGTGTCGAGGGCATCACCACCGTGTCAGCGGTCTACTCCGGGTTCGACGAGATCGCCTTCAACGTGGGCGCGGCCCTCGACGACGGCACCGCGATCGGCGACGGCAACCCGCTCCTCGAGGACGTCAAGCTGCGTCAGGCGCTGCAGTGGGCCGTCGACCGTCAGGCGCTCGTCGACAAGGTCCTCGGCGGCGGCGGCAGCGCCGGGTCGACCGTGATCCCCCCGATCTACGCCGACCTCCACCTCGAGCCGGCGAACGCGTTCGGCTACGACCCCGAGAAGGCCAAGGCGCTGCTGGACGACGCCGGGTACGCCGAGGGACCTGACGGCGTGCGGGTCGACTCGGAGGGCAACGAGCTGAGGTTCCGCCTGTTCTCGCGCTCGGACTCGCCCACGTCGCAGAAGTCGTCGGAGTTCGTGAAGAGCTACTTCGAGGCGGTCGGTGTCGCCATCGACCTCAAGGTGGTCTCCGAGGACGCCCTCATCGAGATCGTCGGCCAGGGCAACTTCGACATGTTCGAGTGGGGCTGGGTCGTCGAGCCCGACCCCAACTACCAGCTCTCGACGTTCACCTGCGCCAACCGGTCGTACAAGGACGGCGAGGACATCTACGCCAACCTGTCCGACTCCTTCTACTGCGACGAGGAGTACGACTCGCTCTTCGAGAAGCAGAGCGTCGAGACCGACTCCGCCGCCCGGGCCGAGATCGTCAAGCAGATGCAGCAGAAGCTCTACGACGACTCGCCCTACCTCGTCACGTTCTACTACGACAACTACGAGGCCTACCGCTCCGACCGGTTCACCGGCTTCGTCCCGCAGCCCGACCCGGACGGCGCGCTCCTCTTCCAGTACGGGACGTGGTCCTACGAGAGCATCAAGCCGGTCGTGAAGGCCGAGCAGGGTGAGACGGGTGCTCCGGCCGCGTCGGAGAGCGGTGTCAACTGGCCGGTGATCATCGGCATCGGGGCCCTCGTGGTCGTCGCCGGGCTGGTCGGCGCGCTGCTCGCCCGTGGCCGCAACAAGGACATCGACTCCGACGACCGCGAGTAGGCCGGCCACCAGGTGTCCGTCCTGCCCGACATCGCCACCGTCCCGGTGCGGGAGCATCCCCGCACCGGGACGTGGTCGAGTCCCACGCTGCGCTACGTCGTCGGCCGGGTGCTCTCCGCCTTCGGAACGCTCGTGTTCGTCGTCCTGTTCAACTTCTTCCTGTTCCGGGTGATGCCCGGCGACCCGATCTCGCTGTACACGCGCGGCCGGGCCATGGACCAGGACCAGTTGCGAGCGCTCCGCTCGCAGCTCAACGCCCCCCTGGGCCAGCAGCTGCTCGAGTACCTCACCAACCCGTTCGCCGGCGGTGTGGACTCCATCCGGTTCAACGAGCCGGTGTGGGAGGTGATCTCGCCGCGCGTCCCCGCGACGCTTCTCCTCGTCGGCACCGCCACGGTGATCGCGACGCTCGTGGGGGTCTGGCTCGGGATCCGGAGCGGCTGGAACCGTGGAGGGCGCTTCGACAAGGTCTCGACCTCGACGACACTCGTGCTCTACTCCATGCCCGAGTTCTGGTTCGGCATGATCATCCTCATCGTGTTCTCGGTTCAGCTCGGCTGGTTCCCCGTGGGAGGGCTGTCGACCCCGGGGACCGACCTCGGCACACCGGCGGGCTGGCTCGACGTCGCCTGGCACCTGGTGCTGCCCGTGACCACGCTCGCCGTCATCTACTTCGCCGAGTACTCCCTCATCATGCGCGCGTCGATCCTCGAGGAGCGCAGCCAGGAGTACGTCCAGACGGCCCGGGCCAAGGGGCTCATGGACTCCGTCGTGCGCCGCCGCCACGCCGTCCCGAACGCGCTGCTCCCGACCATGACGCTGGTGTTCCTCAACCTCGGCTTCGTCATCGGCGGCGCCATCACGATCGAGTACGTCTTCTCCATCGACGGGTTGGGGTCCCTCACCGTCGTCGCGCTCCAGGGCCCGGACGTGCCGCTGCTTCAGGCGCTGTTCCTGCTGTTCTCAGCTGCCGTGATCGTCGCCAACCTCGTCGCCGACCTGCTCTACGGCTGGTTCGACCCGCGGGTGCGCACATGAGCGCCCCCGTGGTCCCCCCGGCCGACGCCGCGGGAGCACCGGACCCGGCTCGGCGCTCGCCCCGCGCGATCACCCGTGCCCGGCGGCGCGCATCGGCTGCGCGCTTCTGGGCCCAGTTCCGGCGGAACCGCTCGGGGATGACCGGCCTCGCGGTCCTCGCGGTGTTCGCCCTCGCCGCCGTCTTCGCACCCGTGTTCTTCGACCGCAGCTCCCTCGACGTCACCCAGGCGACCGGCCTGCCCTTCGAGCCCCCGTCGTGGGAGTTCCCGCTCGGGACCGACGACGTGGGTCGAAGTGTCCTGGCCCTCGTGGTGTGGGGCGCCCGCATCTCCCTCGTGGTCGGCCTGGCCGCCACCGTGATCTCGATGGTGATCGGTACGACGATCGGCATCGCGTCCGGGCACTACCGCGGCTGGTTCGGTGGCGCCCTGGACCGGTTGACCGACTGGTTCCTGGTGATCCCGTTCCTGCCCCTGGCGATCGTGCTGGCCACGGTTCTCGGACGATCGCTGCTCAACATCATCATCGTCATCGGCGTCACGTCGTGGCCGGGCACGGCGCGCCTCATCCGGGCCCAGACGCTCACCGTGGAGAGCCGGCCCTATCTCGAGCGCTCGCGCGCCCTCGGGGCGAGCAACACCCACCAGATGACCCGCCACGTGCTGCCCAACGTGATGCCGCTGGTGCTCGCGAACACGACACTCGCGGTCTCGATCTCCATCCTGTCGGAGACCACCTTGTCCTTCCTCGGCCTGGGCGACCCCACCACGGTCTCGTGGGGCTCGATCCTCGAACAGGCCTTCTCCTCGGGCGCGATCTCGCAGGGGGCCTGGTGGTACCTCGGGGCACCCGGTGTCTGCGTGGTGCTCGTCGTCCTGGCCTTCAACCTCATGGGTCGCGCGATCGAGGACATCCTCGACCCGAGGGAGGCCTGATGGCCCTCCTCGAGTTCGACGACGTCCACGTCACCTACCGCTCCGGCGGGGTCGTGGTCCCGGCCGTGCGCGGTGTCACGCTGGCGGTCGACGCCGGCGAGTCGGTGGGGATCGCCGGGGAGTCCGGCTGCGGCAAGACCACGCTCACGTCGACCGTCCTGCGCCTGCAGCCCAAGACCGCCGCGGTCACCGGCGCCGTGCGCGTCGACGGGGAGGACGTGCTGGGCATGTCGTGGGGCAAGGTGCGCGCTCTGCGCTGGGGCACCGCCTCGGTCGTCTTCCAGGGGGCCATGCACGCCCTCAACCCCGTGCAGCGCATCGGCACCCAGATCGCCGAGCCGATCCTGCTGCACGACAGCGCGGTCGGTGAGGCCGAGGCGAAGCGGCGGGTGGGCGAGCTGCTCGAGATGGTCGGGCTCCCGGCCCGGCGGGCGCAGAACTACCCGCACCAGCTCTCCGGAGGTCAGAAGCAGCGCGTGATGATCGCGATGGCGCTGGCCTGCCGGCCCCGGCTCGTGGTCGCCGACGAGCCGACGACCGCGCTCGACGTGATGGTCCAGGCCCAGGTTCTCGATGTCCTCTCCGGGCTCGTGCGCGAGCTCGGCCTCGGCCTGATCTTCATCAGCCACGACCTGTCGGTGCTGTCCACCAGCTGCGACCGGATCGCCGTGATGTACGCCGGGCGCATCGTCGAGGAGGGCCCGGCCGGCGAGGTCTTCGACCATCCCCAGCACCCCTACGCCGGAGCCCTCGCGGGGGCCTTCCCCCGCATCGGCGACACCCGGTTCCGCTACGCGCCGGCCGGCCTGCCCGGCGACCCGCCGTTCCCGGGCGACCTGCCCGGTGGATGCGCCTTCCATCCGCGCTGCCCGGTGGCGATGGCGGAGTGCGCGACCCACGAGCCGCCCCTCCTCGCGGTCGGCGACCGGCGCACCGCCTGCCTGCGCGTGAGCGCGGAGGGGGTCCGATGAGCAGCGAGCAGGCCGCGACGACGACCGCCGCCGCGCTGGAGGCCCGGGGCGTCGTCGTGAGCTTCCGCGGTCGCGGTTCGGGCGGCGTCGCCCGCGCCGTCGACGGTGTCGACCTCGCGTTGGGGCGTGGCGAGATCGTGGCCCTCGTGGGCGAGAGCGGCTGCGGCAAGACGACGCTGGCTCGCACGATCCTGGGGCTGGAGCGACCCTCGGCGGGCACCGTCCTGGTCGACGGCGAGCCACTCCGCTACGACCGCCGCTCCCTCACCGGCTACCGCCGGCGGGTCCAGCTCGTGCTGCAGGACCCGACCGGTGCCCTCAACCCCCGGCACACCGTCTACGAGGCGGTCGCGGAGGGGCTGCGCGTGCACGGACTCGTGGACGACGAGCAGGAGCGCGTGGCACGTGCCCTCTCCCTCGCGGGGATGCGACCGCCCGAGCGCTTCTTCCTGCGCTACCCCCACGAGCTCTCCGGGGGGCAGCGGCAGCGGGTCGTCATCGCCGGCGCCCTGGCGCTCGAGCCGGAGGTCATCGTGGCCGACGAGCCGGTCTCGAGCCTCGACGCCTCGGTCCGCGGCGAGATCCTGGCCCTGCTCCTACGACTGCGCGACGAGCTCGGCCTCTCGCTCCTCGTCGTCACCCACGACCTCGGGCTGGCCTGGAACATCGCCGACCGCGTGGCGGTCATGTACCTGGGGCGCATCGTGGAGCAGGGGCCGACCGAGGAGCTGCTCGCCGATCCCACCCACCCGTACACCCGAGCCCTGCTGTCCGTGGTGCCGGAGATGGTGCGCATGGAGCAGGTGGTGCTCGCCGGCGAGCCGCCGGATCCCACGCGGATCCCCGGCGGCTGCCGCTTCCATCCCCGCTGCCCGGTGGTCGCCTCCGGCGAGGCGGCCCGGCTCGGCATCGAGGATCTCTGCCGGGGGTCCGACCTGCCGGTGCTGGCGCCCACCCTCGAGCACGTGGCGGCCTGCCACCTCCACAGCCTCGGCTGATCGCGGCTCGCCGGTCCTTCCCCTGGACGCTCGCGGAGGGAATACTTACTGACTCGTGAGTCAGGAGCGAGGAGACCCGGTGGCTCTGCGGTACGACGTCGTCGTGGTGGGTGGCGGGCACAACGGTCTGGTCGCCGCGGCCTACCTGGCCCGTGCCGGGCTGAGCACGCTCGTCCTCGAGCGACGGCCCATCGTCGGCGGTGCGGCGGTGAGCGAGAAGCCGTTCGGTCCCGACTTCACCGTCACCAGCCTCAGCTACGTCGTGTCCTGGCTGCCCCCGACGCTCGTGCGCGACCTCGACCTGGTGCGCCACGGCTACCACGTCTATCCCCAAGGCCCCTACTTCGCCCCACGAACCGACGGCCGCTACCTCGCGCTCCCGGACGACCCTGGTGAGCGGCGCGAGCAGATCGCGAAGTTCTCCGCGCGCGATGCCGACGCGGTGCAGCGCTGGGACGACTGGATGGACGGGCTGGGCACCGTGCTCGGCCCGCTCATCAACGAGATCCCCCCGCACGTCGGTTCGCGACGTCCCGCCGACCTCGCCCGCCAGGCCCTCCTGCTGCGCAAGCTCTCCGGGGTCGACGAGCGCAAGGCCGTCGACCTCACGCGGCTGCTCACGGCCAGCGCCGCCGACCTCATCGAGGACACCTTCGAGTCCGACGCGATGCGAGGTGTCCTGTCCGTGAGCGCCGTCATCGGCTCGTGGGCCGGACCGCGCACGCCGGGAACGGCCTACGTCATCGCCCACCACCACATCGGCGACCTCGGCGACGGTCGGATCGGGGCATGGGGCTTCCCTCGGGGGGGCATGGGCGGGGTCACCCAGGCACTCGCCTCGGCCGCGCGGTCCTTCGGCGCGCAGATCCGCACCGAGGCGTCCGTGGCACGCATCACCACCCGGGCGGGGACGGCCACGGGAGTCGTGCTCGAGGACGGGACGGAGATCGCGGCCGACACCGTCATCACGACCGCGCACCCGCAGATCTCGTTCCTGCGGCTGCTGGACCCCGCGGGGCTGCCCGAGGGCTTCGTGGACGACATCCGCCGCTACAAGTCGCGCAGCGGCACGGTGAAGGTCAACGTCGCCCTCGACCGGCTTCCCGAGTTCACCAGCAAGCCCGGCTTCGACCCGGCGGTGCACGGCGGCACGATCGTGCTCGCCGAGAGCCTCGACGAGGTCGAGACCTCCTTCCAGGAGGCCGCGGCCGGGCGGCCCAGCACGCTGCCGTTCGCCGACATCTGCATCCCGAGCGTGTTCGACCCCACGCTGGCCCCCGACGGCAAGCACGTGATGAGCATGTTCACGCAGTGGGTGCCGCACACCTGGAACGCCGAGCCGCACCGCGAGGAGCTCGACGCGTACGCCGACCGGCTGTTCGCGCGGATGGAGGCTGTCGCCCCCGGCTTCACCTCGTCCGTGCTGCACCGACAGGTCCTCAGCCCCTACGACATCGAGCACGAGTACGGCCTCGTCGGGGGCAACATCTTCCACGGCGAGCTCACGATGGGGCAGATGTTCCACGCACGCCCGGCTGCCGGGTACGCGGACCTGCGCACTCCGGTCCGCGGTCTCTACCAGGCCGGCTCGGGGACGCACGGCGGCGGAGGAGTCACGGGCGTCCCGGGCCGCAACGTCGTCGCGCAGGTGCTCGCCGACCGCAAGCGCGAGGTGTGGCGCGGGCGGCTCCCCCTCGGGCGACGGCGTAGGTCGTGACGGGCCTGCAGGCGGCACTGCCGCGCGAGCACTACGTCGACCACGCGCACTGGCGTCGCGAGCGCGAGATCGTCCTGCTGCGCGAGTGGACGTGCATCGGCCGCCTCGACGAGCTCGGCCTCAGCGCCACGGGCTCCCCCGGGCTCGTGCCGGAACGACTGGCTGTCGTCGACCTGCTCGGCGAGTCGGTGCTGGTGACCACCGACGCCCAGGGCCAGCTGCACGCCCATCACAACGTCTGCCGCCACCGCGGCTCGCAGGTCGTGCCCGACCCACCGGCAGGGCCTTCCCCCGTACCGTGCGCGGTGCGCTCGCTGCGCTGCCCGTACCACTCGTGGACCTACGGCCTCGACGGCCGCCTCGTACACGCCCCGCACACCGAGGGCACCGACCTCGACCCCTCGACCTTCGGGCTGCACCCCGTCGGGGCCGCCGCGTGGGGCGGGTGGCTCTGGCTGCACGGGCAGCCCGACGCCGCTCCACCGCTGCTGGACTCGCTCGGGACGGTCCCCGGGAAGGTCGCCCGCTACCCGCTCGACACCCTCGTGCTCGGGCGACGGCTGAGCTACGACGTGGCGGCGAACTGGAAGGTCATCGCCGAGAACTACAACGAGTGCTACCACTGCGGCCCGGTCCACCCCGAGCTCACCCGGCTCGTGCCCGCGTTCGGTGGTGGTGGCGGCGAGCTCACGTGGGACGACGGGGTCCCCCACCGCGAGGGCGCGTGGACCTTCACCCTCTCCGGCACCTCCGAGCGCGCTCCGTTCCCCGACCTCGACGAGCACGAGCGGGTCCGGCACAAGGGTGAGCTGATCTACCCCAACCTCCTGCTCTCGCTGTCCGCCGAGCACGTGGCCGCCTTCGTCTTGCGACCGCTCGCCGTCGACCGCACCGAGGTCGTGTGCGACCTGCTCTTCGCAGCCGACGAGGCGGCGCGACCCGGGTTCGACCCGTCGGACGCGACCGACCTGTGGGACCTGGTCAACCGGCAGGACTGGGCCGTCTGCGAGTCGGTCCAGCGGGGCATGTCCTCACGCGCCTACACGGGTGGCTGGTACGCACCCATGGAGGACGCATCACTGGACATCCGCCGATGGCTGCTGCCACGGCTCGAGGAGGCCGATGTCGATGGCTGACACCTACGACCTCGCCGTTGTCGGGCTCGGCGCCCTGGGCTCGGCCACCGCCTGGCACGCGGCGTCCCGGGGCCTGCGGGTCGTCGGGCTCGAGCGCTTCGACCTCGGCCACGAGAACGGTGCCTCCCACGACACCAGCCGGATCCTGCGCCACAGCTATCACACCCCCGCCTACGTCGACCTCACGTTCGCCGCGTACGAGGACTGGGCCCGCCTGGAGCACGACGCGGGTGCCCCCTTCGTCACCGTGACGGGCGGGGTCGACCTGTTCCCCTCGGGCGGTGCCATCCCGCCCGAGGACTACACGGGCTCGCTCCTCGCCCGCGACGTCGCGCACGAGCTGCTCGACGCGGCCGAGGCGATGGCCCGCTGGCCCCAGCTGAGCCTCGACGACGACGTGAGCGTCCTCTACCAGGAGCGCACGGCGATCGTGCCGGCTGCGCGCGGCACCGGTGCGATGCAGCGCCTCGCCGCGGCGCTCGGCGCCGACCTTCGTGCGCGCACGCCCGTTCGCGAGCTGCGCCCGACCCGCGACGGCGTGGACGTGGTGACCGACGCAGGCATCGTGTCCGCCGCCCGCGCGGTGGTCACCGCCGACGCGTGGACCGCGGCGCTCCTCGCACCGCTCGGCCACGACCTGCCGCTCACGGTCACCGAGGAGCAGGTCACCTACTTCGCCCCGGCCGATCCCAACGTGTTCGCCCCCGGACGGTTCCCGGTCTGGATCTGGATGGACGACCCCTCCTACTACGGCTTCCCGACCTACGGCGAGGCCACGGTGAAGGCCGCCCAGGACTGCGGTGGCCCGGTCGTCTCGGCGGATGCGCGCTCGCACGAGGAGGACCCGGTCATGCGGGAACGACTCGCGTCCTTCATGGCGAGCACCTTCCCGGGCTCGGGTCCGGCGACGCGCTCGAAGCGCTGCCTCTACACGCTCACCCCGGATCGCGACTTCGTCCTCGACCGCGTCCCGGAGCACCCGGCCGTCACGGTGGGACTCGGCGCCGCCCACGGATTCAAGTTCGCGCCCACGTTCGGTCGCCTGCTCACCGATCTCGCGGTCGACGGAACGGCCGAGGCCGACCTCTCCGCCTTCTCCCTCGACCGCCCCGGGCTCACCGACCCGGCATACGAGCCCTTGTGGATGGTCTGACCATGGCGACGATCTGCCGCGGGGGTCCTCGGTCAGGAAAGCGCCTCGGCGGGGATGCCGAGCTCGGCGGCGGCTGCGCCGCGGACCCAGTCGGCGAGCTGGCGCTTGGTCAGGCTGCGGTGGACCATCACCTGCACCGCCAGCCCGTCGAGGAGAGCGGAGAGCCGCCACGCCGCGCCCTCGGGATCCGCGCAGCGGAAGAGCCCTTCGGCCACACCGGCGCGGATCTGGTCGGCGAGCACGTCCTTCCAGCGCACGTCCAGCCGCCGCGACATCGCGCGCATCTCCGGCTCCCGCAGGGACTCGGCCCAGGCGTCCACCCAGACGGTCCATCCGTTGGCGTTGCCCTGCGGCGAGTACAGCGCGAGGATCCGGCGCACGCCGTCGACCGGGTCGACGGCCCGCGCCACCGTGGCGTCGAGGCGCGCGAGGTCCCGCTCCACCGCGTGCTCCAGGGCTGCCGCGAACAGCGCCTCCTTCGTCCCGAAGTGGTAGAAGACGAGAGCGGTGCTGACTCCGAGCGCGTCGGCCACGTCGGCCACCCGGGTCCGCGCGAATCCTCGGCGGGTCACCTCCGCCTCGGCCGCCGCGAGGATCTCCTCGCGGCGCACCTCGACCTTCCGCCTCGCCATGTCCGTGACACTACTGTCGCGCGAGTCAGCAGGAGGCACCCATGAGCACCGTCCGCGACGTGTCCGACCTCGTCCCGCTGGCACCCGTGCCGGCCGACGGTCTGGCGCGCGCCCTTCTCCCGTTCGGCCGCTCCACGATGCTGCCCGCGCAGGCCTACACCTCCCCCGAGGTGCTCGCGTGGGAGCGGCGCCACTTCGTGGCGGGCAGCTGGGCGTGCCTCGGACGGCTGGACGAGCTTCGGGCGGACGGTGCGACGCAGCGCGCGCTGCTCGTCGGCGACGTCCCGGTCCTGGTCACGTTCGACGCCGAGGAGGTGCGCGGCTTCGCAAACACGTGCCGCCACCGGGGCCATGTCCTCCTGGAGGACGACCAGAGCTCGGCCGGCCGGTCCGTGCTGTGCGTCTACCACGCGTGGACCTACCGCCTCGACGGTTCCCTCCAGGCCGCCCCCGGCTTCCGCGACCACGAGCACTTCGAGGCCGAGCAGCACGGCCTCGTGCCGCTGCCGACGCAGGAGTGGCACGGGTGGCTGTTCGTCAACGCGACCGGCGACGCCGCGCCCTTCGCCGAGCACATCGGCGAGCTCGAGGGGCTGGTGGCGCCGTACCGTCCGGAGGACCTCACCCTGCGGGCGCGGCACTCCTACGAGATAGCGGCGAACTGGAAGCTGGTCTCCGAGAACTACCACGAGTGCTACCACTGCCCCCTGATCCATCCCGAGCTCTGCCAGGTCTCCGTCCCCACGTCCGGCGACAACTACCGGCGCCCCGGCGCCTGGGTCGGCGGCACCATGCTGTTCAAGGACGGCGCGGAGACGATGTCGCTGGACGGTCGGTCGCTGGGGCGGCCGATCGAGGGCGCACCTCAGGACTCCGTGCTCTACGTCCAGCTCTTCCCCAACCTGCTGATCTCCGGCCACCCGGACTACGTCATGACCCACCGGGTCCTGCCCCTCGCGCCCGACCGCACCTGGATCGAGTGCAGCTGGTACTTCCCGGACCCCGACGTCGACCCCGCCTACGCCGTCGACTTCTGGGACCTGACCAACACCCAGGACTGGCGGGCCTGCGAGCTCGTGCAGCGCGGCCTGACCTCGCCGCACTTCACCCCCGGACCGTTCGCGCCCAACGAGGACGCCGTCCACCAGTGGGTGCAGATGATCGGCCGCGGCTATCTCGGCATCCCGCCGCACGTGGAGGACTGAGCGCGACCTCCTGGCGCCGACCCGCTCCATGACACGATCGCCGGGTGACCCACCCGGCGCCCCCGGCGCTCGCCGCCCCATCGCCCTGGCGTACCCCGGCGCTGGCCACCGCGGCTGTCTTCGCGCTCAACGGAACGGTGATCGCCGCGTGGGTGTCCCGGCTGCCCGCGACCCGCGACCGGCTGGACGCCGACCCGCGGACCATCGGCCTGGTCCTGCTCATGCTCGGGCTCGGGTCCCTGTCGGTCATGCCGTTCGTCGGTCGCCTCGTGGCCCGCTTCACCAGCCGACCGATCGTGCTCGCGTCCTCGGTCGGGTCCGCGGTGATGCTGGTGGTCGCCTCGCTGACCCCGACCGCCGTGCTGACGGGCGCGGCACTCCTGCTGCTCGGGGCCGCCTATGGGGCCTGGGACGTGGCCATGAACGTCCAGGGTTCCCACGTCGACCGGCAGGCCGGGCGCGACTACATGCCGCGGTACCACGCGTGCTGGTCGCTCGGCGGCCTGGTCGGCGCCGCCCTGGGGGCGCTGGCCGCGGCCTCCGGCGTCGGGCCCTCCCTGCACTTCCTCGTCGCCGCCGCGGTCGCGGCGATCGGCACCGTCCTTGTCGTCCGCCGCTGGTACGTCGACGACAGCGAGCCGGATCGCGCCCCGGCCGGCGCGGGCGAGGCCGCCGATGCGGTCGTGGCCCGGGCCCGCCTGCTGTCCACGCGCCTGGTGCTCATCGGCGTCGTCACGCTCGGCACCGTCCTGCTCGAGGGGGCCGCGGCGGACTGGGTCGCGCTCTACCTGACGGACGAGCGAGGATCGAGCCAGTCGGTGGCCGCGCTGGGCTACGCCGCCTTCGCCCTCGCGATGGCCGCGGCCCGGTTCTCGGGGACGACGGTCATCGATCGGCTCGGGCGCGCCCGCGCGGTCCTGGTGTCCGGGGTGCTCGCGACGTGCGGGGTCGTCACCACCCTCGCCGCGCCGGGCACCGCCGGTGCGCTGGTCGGCGTGCTCCTGTGGGGGCTGGGAGTGGCCCTCGTCTTCCCCGCGGCGATGAGTGCGGGCGGCGAGACGCCCGGCCGCGCGGCCGACGGCATCGCCGCGGTCGCGACGATCGGCTACGGGGGCTTCCTGCTCGGCCCGCCGCTCATCGGCTTGCTCGCCCAGGAGATCGGGCTGGGGAAGGCGCTGTGGCTGCTGACCGGGATGGGGGTCGCTATCGCCGTCCTCTCCCCCGCCGTCGCCCCCCGCCGCGCCGTCACAGGCTCAGGGACGGACGCCGACCCGAGCCGCACCGACGACGAGTGACCCCCACCTACGGCGCGCGACGCCGGGCTCGGAGCCCGGCCTCCTCCGGTCAGGCGAGGTCGCGCGGGAACTCCTGCCGCCAGCGCCGCTCGCCGACGAGCTCTTCCCCCTCGAAGCAGGCCAGGCTCACGGAGACGTCGTACGTGCGCTGGCCCGCATGCACCTCGAGCTGGGACCGCACCCGCGCCGAGACGGGCTGGCCGGTGCCGTCGTCGTGGAAGCGCAGCGTGAACGACACGTCGGCGCTGGCCACCTGCTCGAAGGTGCGCGTCGAGGCCTGCACCCGGCCGGCGTAGTGCTCGACGACGGAGCCGTAGGGCGCGTCGTACGCGGAGCCGTGGTCGATGACGCATGCCGTCGTACGCGCGAGCACGTCGCGCTCGACCCGCCACACCACACCGTGGTCGGACTCGGAGGACACAGGGTCGCCCGGGACGAAGGGCGGCGGCGGCGGGGAGCCCTCGGGGTCGTAGGCCGGGAGCAGGAGCGACCCGCCCCGCACGGACAGGGTGACCGGCTCGGGCGGCGCGACCGTGTTGGGCCAGTCGGCCCCCGCCACCGACAGGCGCAACCGGTGCCCCGCCCGCCAGCGCCACGCCGTCGCCTCGAGCTCCACCTCGACGTCGACCACCTCGCCAGGGACGAGCGGCTCCGCGGTCGCCATGCCCGCACGACGGGTGAGGTTGAGCGTCCCGCGCGTGACGAGGGTCGACGTGCCGTCGGCCGCGACGTCGCAGAGCTTGGCGCTGATCGAGGCCACCGGGGCCGACGAGGTCAGCTGCAGACGCACCGTCGCGTTGCCGGCGATCTCGAGCTCGTCGTGGTCGAAGTCCCACACCAGCGAGTCCGCGTCGTCGTGGCGCTGATCGAGCGGCTGGCCGTAGGGCAGGTGCCCCGCGCAGGAGATCCACGCCGCCGTGCCGACGTCCGGGCGGACGGCGTAGGGGAGCTGGGCGGTGAGGGGGTAGGTGACCCAGGAGCTGCGGGGCGAGGGCCACGAGTCGGCCCGCCACTCACCCGGGACCGTGTCCAGGTCGGGCTCGGGCCGGTGGGAGGTGCGGGAGTACCAGACCGCCTCGGGCTCGGCGTCGATGCCGTTGTCCGCGCCGCGCAGCCAGCGGTCCCACCACCGCGCCATCTCGGGGACCAGGTCGATCCGCGGGCCGGGCGCCGACGTCGACGTCGCGGCGTGCGACCACGGCCCGGCCAGGAGCCGCCGGGGCACACCCGCCTCCCCGAGCGCCGCCATCGTGCGGAAGCTGTTGTTGCGGTAGCCGTCGGCCCACCCCGCGACGATCATCACGGGGCACTCGATGCGGTCGTAGCCCGGCCGCACCGAGCCGTGGCGCCAGTAGTCGTCGTCGCGCGGATGGGCGAGCCAGGTGAGCAGCCACGGCTCGTGCTCCGCGATGCGGGCGCGCCACTCCTCCCGCCACCGCGGACCGAACACCGCCGGCACGGGGGGCAGTGCGTTCATCGGGGTCATGTAGTGGCAGTAGTCGACGAGGTCGATCCAGCGGAGCAGGCCGCCCATGTAGTGGACGTCGTCGGTGAAGCGGTCGTCGGTGGCGTAGATCGCGACGACGGCCTTGAGCGCCGGCGGTTGCTCGCAGGCCATCTGCAGGGAGTTGAAGCCGGAGTACGACGTGCCGTACATCCCGACGTTGCCGTCGCACCACGGCTGCCCCGCCAGCCAGGCGATCACCTCGGCGAGGTCGCGCTGCTCCTGCTCGGGGTACTCGTCGCTCGCGCGGCCCCCACTGGACCCCGTACCGCGCAGGTCGAGCCGGACGACCGCGTAGCCGTGCTCGTCGCGCAGGCGCGTGTACTCCGGCCGGTAGGACGAGGTCATGTCGTCCTTGCGGTAGGGCAGCGCCTCCAGGATGCAGGGCTGAGGCCCTCGACCCGGGTCGGGGAGGTACAGCGTCGCGGCGAGGTAGACCCCGTCGCTCATCGGGATCCACGCGTCCGTGCGGGTCCCCTGCGTCACGGAGGCGGCCGCGCCGTCGGGGGTCGTCGTGGCCTCCGCGGCCCCGGCGTCCGGCTCGGGCGTCTCGGTCACGGGCCTCCCCCTTCCGCCAGGATCCGCCGCACCGCGTCGACGGGGAGCGCGTGGATCGTGCGTCCCTCGACGCCGGTCACGTCGTGCGCGTGCAGCATCGAGGAGATCACGGCCTCCTCGCTCGCGTCCACGACCGCCTCGAAGTACGGGTCGAGGGAACGGCCGGTGACCGGCGTCGCTGCGGGGCTCTCACCGCGAGGGGCGCGCAGTCCGGTCGCGACGCCGAGGAGGATCTCGCCGGAGGCGTGGTGGGCGGTGGACCCGGTGCGGCCGAGACCGAGCCCGATGCGTCGCGCCAGCCGCTCGCACCCTCGCTGGTCGAGCGGCGCGTCGGTGACCACCACGCCGAGGCAGGAGCCGGCCGGCGGTGGCTGCACGTGCGCCGGTGGGCCGAGGACGCGGCCGACCTCCCGTCCCGCGATGGTGAGCCGGTCCCACTGACCGAAGTTGGTGAGGAGCAGGACCCCGACCACGTGCCCGTCCGGGAGCACCCGCGAGGCGGTGCCGATCCCGCCCTTCCAGCCGAAGCACGACATCCCCGTGCCGGCGCCCACCGCACCCTGGGGCGGGGCCGTCCCCGTGCCCGCAGCGGCGCGCGCCGCGTGCAGGGCCTCGGCGACGTGCGCGTCGGTGACGTGCATGCGGCGCGGGTCGTTGAGCCAGCTGTCGTCGCACTCGCCGACGACCGGGATGACGACGTCGTCGAGCCCGATGCGCGGCTGCTCGGCCATGAGCAGCCGGCAGGCGGCGTCGTAGACCCTTCCCACCTGCATCGTGGAGGTCAGGAAGACCGGCGTCTCGAGCAGACCCCACTCGTCGATCTGGCTGCGCCCGGTGAGCTCGCCCGCGCCGTTGAGCAGCGCGACCCCGGCTGGGACCGGCCTCGCCCAGAGGTCGCCGCCGAGGTCGAGGACGGTGACGCCCGTGCGGGCGACACCCTGCCCCTCCGGCGGTGGCGCGTCGTCGCGCACGACGGTCGCGTGACCGACGCCCACGCCGGGCACGTCGTGGATCGACGACGTCGGACCGGAAGGAAGCGAGCCGAAGCGCAGACCGAGATCGGCGACCGAGGGCATGGAGCCATCCTGCCCGAGCGGCGTGGGCGAGGGACGCCGGACGCGCGCGGGCTGGCATGCTGCGCGCGTGACCGACGCCCTCGTCGTCCGCAGCGACGACTGCCTCCTGCACGTGCCCGGCGCGGAGATCTGGGTCGGGGTGGCGATCCCCGGCACCGAGGTCCCCGAACGGGCCGAGCGGATCGAGGACGCGTTGGTGGCCGCCGGCCACCCGGTTGTGACGGCCGTCCCGCACGACGACGACGTCCTGCTCCGGGTCCACGATCCCGGACTCGTGGCGCACCTGCGCGCCGTGCACGACCGCTGGGTGGCTGCGGGGTTCCCCGAGGACCCGGGCCAGGACCGGGTCGTGCCCTACGTCATGCCGACCGCCGGGATGCTCGACGGCCTGCCCGAGCGCGAGCCCACGGCCGTGCACGCCGCGGCGGGGCGCTGGTGCTACGACACGATGACGCTCGTCGGAGCGGGCACCTGGGCGGCGGCCCGCGCCGCCGTGGACGTCACGCTGACCGCGGTCGACGCCGTCGTCGCGGGCACTCCGCTGACCTACGCGCTCGTGCGCCCGCCCGGGCACCACGCGACGCGGTCGGCGTACGGCGGCTCCTGCTACCTCAACAACGCGGCGGTGGCGGCCCAGGCGCTGCGCGACGCCGGCCACGACGTGGTGGCCGTGGTGGACATCGACGCCCATCACGGCAACGGCACCCAGATGCTGTTCTACGACCGCTCCGACGTCGCCTACGCCAGCCTGCACGTCGACCCCGGGGCCGGCTGGTTCCCGCACTACCTCGGGTTCGCCGACGAGACGGGGCGCGGGCCCGGGCTCGGCGCCACCCTCAACGTGCCGCTCGCCGAGGGCACGCCGGACGGCCCCTGGGTCGACGCCGTCGACCGGATCGCCGCCTGGGTGGAGCACTCCGGGGCCACCGCGCTGGTGGTGAGCCTGGGGGTCGACGCCGCGGCCGACGACCCGGAGTCCCCGCTGCAGGTGACGGGCACCGGCTACGAGTCCGCGGGGCGGCGCCTCGCCGCTCTCGGCCTGCCGACGGTCGCCGTCCAGGAGGGCGGCTACCACCTCGACACCCTCGGCCCGCTCGTCGCCGCCACCCTCCGCGGCCTCGCCCCCTCCGACCGTCCCCGCCGATGAAGGCGACCCTCATCCAATAGAGCCGTACTCGGGCTCCCCTCACCGCCGAGGTTCTCGGCTGCCGGCGGTCGCCGGCGACGAGGAGGGGCAACCTGCTGGACCGGACGCCGGACGACGGGTTGGGTGGAGCCATGACGCGGAGCGAGCCGACCGAGACGGCGCCATGGACGGGCCGACCGCTCGAGGTCCGCGGTCTCACGAAGCGGTTCGGTGACGTGCTCGCCGTGGACGACCTCAGCTTCGAGGTGTCCCCCGGTCGGGTCACCGGCTTCCTCGGCCCCAACGGCGCCGGCAAGACCACGACCCTGAGGTGCCTGCTCGGACTCGTGGCCCCCACCTCCGGGACCAGCACCATCGGCGGACGCGTCTACCACGAGATCCCCTCCCCCGCCCTGGTCGTCGGCAGCGCGCTCGAGGCGACCGGGTTCCATCCCGGCCGGAGCGCGCGCGACCACCTCCGGGTGCTCTCGCGCGCGAGCGGGGTCGACGAGCGACGCGTCCCGGTCGTGCTCGACCAGGTCGGGCTCGGCGGGGCCGGTGAAAGGTCGGTGGGCGGCTACAGCCTCGGCATGCGCCAGCGCCTGCAGCTCGCGGCGGCGCTCCTGGGTGACCCAGGCGTGCTGGTCCTGGACGAACCCGCGAACGGCCTCGATCCCGAGGGGATCGCGTGGCTGCGCTCGTTCCTCCGCTACCTCGCCGGGGAGGGCCGCACGGTGCTGGTGTCCAGCCACGTGCTGTCCGAGGTGGAGCAGACGGTCGACGACGTCGTCATCATCTCGGTCGGTCGCCTCGTCCGGCAGTGCCCCCTGGTCGAGCTCACCGATCACGCGGCGCACGTGGTCGTCCGGACGCCCGACCCGGGCAGCCTCCGTTCGGCGCTCACCGCCGCCCTGCCCGAGGCGGCCGTGGCGCTCACCGACGACGGGGCGCTCACCGTGTCCGACGCGCGGCCCGAGCAGGTGGGGCACGTCGCGCACGCGGCCGGGATCGAGCTGCACGAGCTGCGCGCCGCCTCCACCGACCTCGAAGAGGTCTTCCTCACCCTGACCCGAGGGGATGCCCCGTGAGTGCCGCTCCGGACGTCGCACCCGTGCGCGGCGCTCGGCAGCGCCTGGTCGCCGCCGAGCTGCTCAAGGTCACGAGCACGCGCATGTGGCTCGGCTTCCTCGTGGGGACCGTGCTCTACATCGGGGTCGGCGTGGTCGCGGTCATCCTCACCCCGACCCAGCCGGGCTCCCCGGTACCGACGCTGGAGACCGCCGCCGGGATGCGCAACCTGTTCGCCCAGGCAGGCGGGGCCTACGTGTTCGCCATCGTGCTCGGCGCCCTCGGCATGACCCAGGAGCTGCGGCACCAGACGCTGACCTCCACCTTCCTCGCCGAGCCGCGCCGCAATCGGGTCATGGTGGCCAAGATGACCGCCTACGGCGTCGTCGGCGCCGTGTACGGCCTCGTCGGCGTGGTGTTCGGCTACGCGCTCGCCCTCGCGCTCCTGCCGATCAAGGAGCACGCCGAGGTTCCGTGGACCGCGCTCTGGCAGATCGCCGGCGGTGCCGTCCTGGGCTGCGCCCTCTTCGCCGTCCTCGGCGTCGCGGTCGGCACGCTGCTGCGCAACCAGATCGCGGCGATCCTGCTGATCCTCGTGTGGGTGCTCCTCGTCGAGGCGCTCGTCGTGGCGTTCCTGCCCGCCTGGGGAAAGTGGCTCCCCGGCGGGGCGCTCTCCGGCGTCCTGCAGTCGACCGGCTTCGGCGGCGCCGAGTACCTGCCCGTGTGGCAGGCGGCCCTGGTGCTGCTCGGCTACGCGGCCGCGTTCGGTGCGCTCGCGGCCCTGACCACGCAACGCCGCGACGTCACGTGACCCGGTCGAGGAGATCGAGCAGCCGCTCGAGGAGCAGCACGGCCGCCGCCGCGTCGTAGTCGGGCGAGGCGGGCTCGGCGAACAGGTGGCCGGAACCGGAGTAGACGTGCAGCTCGGCCCCGGGGATGTCCTCGGCCATGGACCGGCACACCTCGGGGTCGCCCCACGGGTCGCGCTCCTTGGTGTGCATCTGCAGCCGCACACCGCCCGGCCAGGGCGACCCGAACGCCTCAGGCGGTATGTCGCCGTGGCAGAGCACGGCAGCCGCGGCACCGGGACGCGTCTGCGCCAGCCATTGGGCCGGGAGGACACCCAGGCTGAAGCCGACGTACACCATCCGGTCGGGACGACCGTCGGCAGCGGCGGCGCCCTCGTGCCGGATCCGGTCGAACCCGATCGACTCGGCGTGCGCCACCCCCTCGGCGAGGTCGCTGAACACGCGGCCGTCGTAGAGGTCAGGGGCATGGACGGGGTGGCCCGCCGACCGCACGGCATCGGCCAGCTCGCGCACCCCGGTGGTGAGCCCGAGGGCGTGGTGGAACATCAGGACCTCGGCCATCCCGCGACGCTAGCCCGGCGCGCCGGGCGACGCGGACGCTTCACCGGGCGTGGCGGCGACGGGCCGGTCATCATCGGCAGATGGACTTCGACATCCCCGACGAGCTCGTCGCGCTGCGGCGGTCGTTCGCGAGCTTCCTCGACCACGAGGTCCGCCCGGTGGAGGAGCGCATGCTCCCCGAGCTGTGGTCCTACGCCCCCGACCGGGAGGCGCTGTACGACGCCGCCCGCGAGGTCGTCCGCCGGAGCGCCGCCGCAGGGTTCTACGCCGCCCACATGCCGGAGGAGGTCGGCGGTCAGGGCCTCTCGACGCTGGGGACGGCCCTGCTCGTGGAGGACGCCGCCGCGTCCGGCCTCCGCTTCGGCATGGTCGCGGTTGCCCCGCCCAACCCGTCCGGCCCCTCGACCATGCTGCTCGCCATGCCCCGGCACCTCTGGCCGGAGTACGTCGAGCCCGTGGTCCGCGGCGAGCGCACCCTGTGCTTCGCCCTGACCGAGCCGGAGGCGGGCAGCGACGCCCAGGCGATCCGCACGCGGGCCACGCCCGCGGAGGACGGATCGTGGGTGCTGTCGGGCCACAAGCACTACATCACCAACGCAGACCGGGCCGACATCGCGATCGTGTTCGCGGTGACCGACGCCGAGAAGCGCGCCGCGGGCGGGATCACGGCCTTCGTGGTCCCCGGGGAGGCGCTGACCCGCGGCAAGGTGCAGTGGACGATGGCCGACACTCATCCCGCCGAGCTCTTCCTGGACGACGTCCGGGTCCCGGCCGACCACGTCGTGGGCGAGGTCGGCCTCGGCTTCGTCGCGGCGATGGACTTCCTCAACGCGGGGCGCGCCTTCATCGGCGCCCAGGCGCTGGGGCTCGCGGAGTACGCGCTCGCGGAGGCGGTCGCGCACGCGAAGGAGCGCACCGCGTTCGGCCGGCCGATCGGCCGGTTCCAGGGCGTCTCCTTCCCCCTCGCGGAGAGCAAGGCCGACGTGGAGTCGATCCGCTGGCTCGTGTACCACCTCGCGTGGTCGGTCGACCAGGGGCGCTCGCCCATGCTGGACGCCTCCATCACGAAGATGGTCGCCACGGAGAAGGCGTACGCCGTCGCGGACCGAGCGGTCCAGACCCTCGGCGGCATGGGGCTGCTCCGCGAGGGGCCCGTGGAACGGGTGCTCCGGCACCTGCGGATGCTGCGGGTCGTCGAGGGCGCCTCGGGCATCCAGCAACTCGTGGTGGCCCGCTCCCTCGGCCTCTGACGGTCCGTACGGACCGCCCCGGCGCGACCCCGTCGGGCGCGCCGAGGGCCCGGGCGTAGGCTGGCCACCGGCCCGGCGGACATGCCGGGATGCGCGCAGCGAAGGGTCGTCGATGTCGACGTCGGTTCCCTCCGACCAGGTCCCCGATTCCTCCGACCAGCGGATGGCCGCGTTCGGGGCCAACGAGTGGCTGGTGGACGAGATCTACCAGCAGTTCCTCACCGATCCGGCCAGTGTCGATCGCGCGTGGTGGGACTTCTTCGCCGATTACGTGCCCACCGAGCACGCCGGTGCCGACCTGCTGGCGGCCGCCGCGGCGGCACGCGCGGCCCACCAGGCCGAGGTCGAGGCGGCCGAGGTCGCCCACGACGCCGAGGTCGCCGCGCACGACTCGCCCCAGCCGATCACCCCGGTCGTGCCCGCCACGACGCCGGCGCCTGCACCGGCCCCGCCCGCGCCCGTGGTCGTCCCGGCCGTCGCACCCGCCGCCGCCGAGGTTGTGGCACCCACCCCGCTCAAGGGCGCCGCTGCCCGCGTCGTGACCAACATGGAGACCAGCCTCACGGTCCCGACGGCCACCAGCGTGCGGGCCGTGCCGGTCAAGCTGCTCATCGACAACCGCATCGTCATCAACAACCACCTCGCCCGCGGTCGCGGCGGCAAGGTCTCCTTCACCCACCTCATCGGCTGGGCGGTGGTCAAGGCGCTCACCGCCATGCCGGAGATGAACTACGGCTACGTCGAGGTGGGCGGCAAGCCGGCCGTGCTGCGCAACGAGCGCGTCAACCTCGGACTCGCGATCGACCTGGCCAAGCCGGACGGGACCCGTCAGCTGCTGGTGCCCAGCATCAAGGGCTCCGACCGCATGGACTTCGCCACGTTCTGGTCGGCCTACGAGGAGCTGGTCCGCAAGGCCCGCGGCGGCAAGCTGGCCGTGGACGACTTCGTCGGGACCACCGCGAGCCTGACGAACCCGGGCGGCATCGGCACCGTGCACTCGGTCCCCCGGCTGATGCAGGGGCAGGGCGTCATCGTCGGCGTCGGCGCGATGGACTACCCCGCCGAGTGGCAGGGCGCGGCACCCGAGACGATCGCCCGGCACGCCATCAGCAAGGTCACCACCCTCACCTCCACCTACGACCACCGGATCATCCAGGGTGCGCAGTCGGGTGAGTTCCTCAAGCTGATCCACGGCCTCCTGCTGGGCGAGCACGGCTTCTACGACGAGATCTTCGGCGCGCTGAAGATCCCCTACGAGCCCATCCGCTGGGCCGCCGACATCGCGACGGCGCACGACGACGACCTCGACAAGACCTCACGCGTCCACGAGCTCATCCACGCCTTCCGCGTGCGCGGGCACCTGATGGCCGACACCGATCCGCTGGAGTACGAGCAGCGGCACCATGTCGACCTCGACGTCGCCAGCCATGGCCTCACGCTCT
>JAHECT010000107.1 GCA_024641605.1 Micrococcales bacterium | reverse complement strand
AGGCCAGGCCCTTGAGCAGGATGAGGAGCAGCAGGGTCGACGTGGCCCACGCCTCGGGGGTGGCGACGAGCTCGCCGAGAGCAGCCTGGCCGGAGAACAGCACGTCGCCGACCGGTCGGTCGGTGATGAGCGTGTAGGCCGCGGCGCACAGCCCCACCACGAGGCCGACGGCGGTCGTCGCCGGGACGGTGCGCCGCCCCGCGGCGGCCGCCACGCGCAGCCCCGCACGGCGGGTCACCTGGGCGAGCACGGCCATGGCGACGGCGAGCGGGACGGCCCAGAGGAGGTCGCCGACGTCGAGCCCGGTGCCGGTGAGCCCGGGGACCGTGAGCGTGGGAGCGGCGAACCCGGTCCACTCCCCCAGCCCGGTGAAGACCAGAGCACCCACGCCGGCCGAGACCACCGCGGGCAGGAGGACCACCAGCACCTGCGTGCCGGCGAGCCCCACCACCTCGAGCATGAGGACGGCGCCGATCACGGGGTTGCCGAAGATGGTCGCGATCGCCGCGCTCGATCCGGCCACGGCCAGCATCTGCTGGGCCTGGGGCTGGTGGTGCAGCCGCGTGCTGCGGATCATCACCAGCACCGCGCCCGCGCCGATCGCGACCAGCGGCGCCTCCGGGCCGATCACGGCGCCGAGGGCCAGCGAGGCCAGTGCGGCCAGGACCACCGCGGGCAGCTCCGGGATCGAGGGGGTCGGGCCGCCGAGCCCGTGCACGGGGATGTGCCCCCCGGTGCCCGGCAGCCGCGAGATGGTCAGGCCCACCAGCGCACCCGCCACGACGAGCACGAGGACCGCGTACCACCAGGACGCCTCGGACATGCCGAGCGACTCGGGCCAGGACTCCCAGATCACGTGCTCGAGCCAGTGGACGAGGGCCAGGAAGCCGTAGGCGATCAACGCGACCGGGACGCCGATCACCGCCGACACCAGCAGGAGGACCCGGTAGCCCCGGCTGGACAGCACGGCCGAGATCTCGGTCCCGGTGTCGCGCTCGGCGGCGTCGTGGGAGGCGGCCTCGGCGTCGGCGGCCAGGGCCGCGTCCGCAGCCGCTGCCGCCGGGTCGTGCGCGGCCGCGTCGCGGTCGCCCTCGGCGGGGTACGGCGGATCCTGGCTCATGAGGTCCTCCCTGATGCACCCGGCGCGGGCCGTGCGACTCGTCGACGAGCCTGCCAGACCGCGCACGGTGCGGGTGCGGACTCACGACCTCCGGGCGCTGTGTCGTCGCCCGACGTCGGCGACCCGCTAGTCCTCAGGCAGAGCGCAGGTCGTGGGACCACTCGGCCGCCTCGTCGGCGGCGTCGTCGACAAGCTCGAGGGAGTAGGAGCCGTCGGGCCACGGGTGCAGCTCGAACGTGGCGCTCGGGTGCTCGGGCAGGACGAACGCGAGGACGCCCAGCTCGTCGGTGCTGACGCGCATCGAACCTCCGTACGCCGTCCGCGGTGCCAGCGGCCGGCCGGTCATCGGGCTCTCACCCGTCGTGGGCGTGGTCCTGGTCGCGTGGTCGCGCGCTGATGTCACCTCAGGTCGCGGTATACGTCGTCGGCAGCTGACATCTCGGGGCGGCCGGGGGCGTCACTCGGCGAGCGGGACGATGAGCTCCTGACCCGGGTAGACGATCGAGGCGTCGGCCCCGGACAGGGAGTTCAACGAGGCGATCCGCTCGATGGTGGCGCGCGGGTCCACGCCCGGCACGGCGTCGCGGGCCAGCGCCCACATCGTCTGCCCCGGCTGGACGACCACGGTGGTCGTCGCCGGGACGGCCGCGTCCGTGCCGGCCTGCAGCGCCGGGAGCGCCGTGACCGAGGCGACGAGCAGCGTCACCAGCAGCGCGAGCGCGACCACGCCCGTGCGCACCAGCCGACGACCGCGACGGGTCAGCCGGACCGGCGCCGCGGGGACGCTGCGCACACCCGCCGGACGCGCGGGGCGGGCGGGCCGGGTGCGGACCGCGGGGGCCGAGATCGTGATCGCTGCCATGAGGTACCTCCTGGGTGATCCGGGCGAGGGGAACGCGCCCGGGTCCTGCTCGTGCCGTGCTGGTCGTGCCGATCCGGTGGTGCCGCGCGCTTCGATGTTCGAACACGTGTGCCGAACGGATGTTCGATCGAACGCCTATGCGATTTCTAGCACCCGCGACGCGCCGGGTCCAGCATTTCCGTACAGATGTTTGAAACACCTGTCCGAACTCGCTAGCGTGACGACCGGTCACCCGACCGCCTCGGCGGTGGCGATGGCCGGCGGGTACCCCCGTGGCACCCGGGCCCGCAGGTCTCGCGGCCTGCGGGGGCCGGCGCCCGCCGACCACCGCTGATCCGAGTCTGGTCGGGGGGTCCGACAGCCGCTCCCGGCCAGCCGCCGGGCGCTGCACCGGCACCGCCTGCACGTGCACCGCTCGCACCTCGTCGTCCCACCCGCACCGCCGCCGAAGGAGCCACCGATGACCAGCCAGGACCCGCCCGCACCGCGTCGCAAGCCCGGCCGGCCCAAGGTCGTCGAGATCCCGGTGCCCGAGGGCCTGCCCGACGCCGACGGGCTCACCGTCCGGCAGCGGATCGTGCTCGACATGATCCGCACCGCGATCGAGACGCGGGGCTACCCGCCGAGCATGCGCGAGATCGGGGACGCGGTCGGGCTGACCTCTCCCTCCTCCGTCGCCTACCAGCTCGCCGCGCTGGAGAAGAAGGGCTACATCCGCCGCGACGCGCGGCTGCCGCGGGCGATGGAGGTCGTCATGCCCGGAGAGGAGGGCGGCGACATCACCGGCATCGGCGACGAGGTGCCGGAGGCGGCGTACGTCCCGGTGATCGGCCGGATCGCGGCTGGCGGTCCGATTCTGGCCGAGCAGCACGTCGAGGAGGTCTTCCCGCTGCCGAAGGCGCTCGTCGGCGAGGGCGGGGATCTCTTCCTGCTCAAGGTGTCCGGCGACTCGATGGTCGAGGCTGCGATCTGCGACGGCGACTGGGTGGTCGTGCGCTCGCAGAGCGACGCCGTCAACGGCGACATCGTCGCGGCGATGCTCGACGACGAGGCCACGGTCAAGACCTTCCAGCGCAAGAACGGGCATGTGCGGCTGCTGCCGGCCAACCCGGCGTACGACCCCATCGACGGCGACCACGCGCGCATCGTCGGCAAGGTCGTCGCCGTCCTTCGCCGCCTGTAGATCCAGAGCCGCGAGGTGTCACCTCGCGACGGGGTATACCCCGCTGCCGGGTGACATCTCGGGGAGAGGGCGGCTACGACGTCGAGGCGGACTCAGCGGCGGTGGCGAGCTCGTCGAGGCGGACGAGCGACTGGCGCACCAGCGCGCCGTCGGTGGTGAACCAGAACGGCGGCAGCGACCGGCGCAGGAAGTCGCCGTAGCGCGCGGTGGCCAGCCGCGGGTCGAGCACCGCGACGACGCCGCGGTCCGACGACGAGCGGACCAGCCGCCCCACCCCCTGCGCGAGCATGAGGGCCGCGCGCGGCACCGACACCTGGGTGAAGCCGTTGCCACCGTGGGACTCGGCGAAGCGCGAGCGCGCCGCCACGATCGGGTCGTCGGGGCGCGGGAACGGGATGCGGTCGATCACGACGAGATGGCACGCCGCCCCTGGTACGTCGACGCCCTGCCAGAGCGAGAGCGTGCCCAGCAGCACCGAGCGCGGGGCGGCGGCGAAGCGGGACACGAGGTCGGCCACCGAGTCACCGCGCTTCTGCACGAGCACCTCGACGTCGGGGGGCACGATCCCGCGGTCGAGCAGCCGGTCGGGCAGCAGGTCGCCGAGGGTCTCCGCCGCCCGCTCAACCCCCCGCCACGAGGAGAACAGCGCGAGGGTGCGCCCGCCGGCGGCGGCGATCAGGTCGGCGAGCTCCTCCACGGCGCGCGCGTCCGTCCCGTCGCGCCCGGGCGGCGGCACCGAGGTCGCGACGTAGAGGATCCCCTGGCGCGCATGGTCGAACGGCGACCCGACGTCGAGCCCGGTCCAGGCGCCGTCCGCCGTGGACGACCCGTCCACCGGCAGCCCGAAAGAGCGAGCCAGCGACTCGAAGGACCCGCCGAGCTGGAGGGTCGCAGAGGTCACCACCACCCGCGAGGTGTCGAACAGCGCCGAGCGCAGCAGCCCGGCGACCGACAACGGCGCGAGCTTGAGCATCGGCGCGCGCCGGTCCGAGGGGTCGATCCACGCGACGTCGTCCTCGTCGACCTCGAGCAACGCACCGGCGGTGTCGTGGATCTCGGTGAGCAGGCCGCGCGCGCGTGACGCTGCGGCCGCACCCTCGGGGTCGTCCTTGGCTCCGCTGATCACCGAGGTGAGCTTGGTGACCGCCGCGTGTGTGGTGTCGCGCAGCGAGGCGAGCGCGAGGAGCAGCGTGCCCTCGACCCGCTCCAGGCGCACCGGCCCCGAGTGCCCGTCGGCACGGGCCGCCAGCTCGATCTCGAGCGCCTCCTGGGAGGCCTCGAGCCGCTCGACGACGTCGGCGTCGAGCTGACGCCGCGAACGCTGCACCGCCCGCTCGACCAGTGCCGCGGACAGCTCGGAGGACACGGCAGCGGTGGCCCGGTCCACGAGCTCGTGCCCCTCGTCGATGACCACGGCGTCGTGATCGGGCAGCACCGGCACGTTGTCCAAGGTGTGGATCGCCAGCATCGCGTGGTTGGTGATCACGATCTGCGAGTCGGTCGCCTTCGCGCGTGCGGCCTCGGCCCAGCACTCCTCGCCGTAGGCGCACTTGGCGGCACCCACGCACTCCCGACCGTTGACCGAGACACCGCGCCAGACCCGCCCGTCCACCGCGAACGGCAGGTCATCGCGATCGCCGGTGTCGGTCTCGTCGGCCCAGGCGCGCAGCTTCTTCGCCTGACGGCCCAGGGCGGTCGTGGGGGCGGCGAAGAGGGCGTCGTCGTCGGAGTCCTCGCGGTCCGCGGCCCCGCGGTGCAGGCGGTCCAGGCAGAGGTAGTTGTGCCGGCCCTTGAGGACGGCGTACGTCGGCCGGCGCCCGAGGACCGGCTCGAGCGCGTCGGCCATCCGTGGGAGGTCGCGCGCGACCAGCTGGTGCTGCAGGGCAAGCGTGGCGGTGGCGACCACGACGCGGCGCTCCGGCGAGGTGGCGTGCAGGGCCGACGGGACGAGGTAGGCCAGGGACTTCCCGGTGCCGGTCCCCGCCTGGACGAGCAGGTGGCCGGCACCCCCGAGGGTCGCCGCGACGGCCTCGGCCATCTCGATCTGCCCGGGCCGGTGCTCGCCCCCGAGCGCCTCGACCGTCGCTGCCAGTGCCGTCGCAACCGCGCTGGGCGAGCCGGCGTCGGGTGCGTCGGCATCGGGTGCGTCGGCGTCGGGTGCGTCGGCGTCGGGTGAGGGGGCATCGGGTGAGCCGGCGTCGACCCCGGGGCCGGTCCCGCCGGGGGACGTGGAGCCGGGTTCCGGGTCACGGGTCACGCCCAGATCCAATCAGGTCCGCCGACCATCCCGTCCGGGCCGGTGGGGACCGGTGCTCCACTCGCCGCCCGGCAGGGCTGCGCCACGGCTCCGGCGCCTCGGGATCGGCTCAACAGGCGCCCTCAGCACCGGAGGGTCGAAGGCCGGCACAGCTGCGCACTACTTACCATCGGCGTATGACTTCGCAGGCGACCTGGCGGCGCAACGGCGGCCCCACCACAGGTGCGGCCCTGCTGGCCCTGGCCCTGGGCCTGAGCCTGACCGCCTGCGGAGCCCCGGAACCGGCACCGCTCGCGGCGGCCGCCAGCTCGGTGGCACCCACGCCCTCGGTGCCGAGCCCCACGGCGGTCGAGTCCGAGACGCCGACGGCCGGCGCCACCGCGTCCGCCGAGCCGACCCCCACGGAGACCTCCGAACCCCCGACGTCCCAGCCCTCGACCACCTCGAGCACGGGCCCGGCGGACTCCGTCACGCTCGTGTTCACCGGGGAGGTGCTCATGCATTCCTCGCTGATCAACCAGGCCCTGGAGAACGGGGGTGGGCGCGAGTACGACTTCCGCCCCATGTTCGACGAGATCCGCGACGTCGTGTCCTCCGCGGACCTCGCGGTGTGCCACCTCGAGCTGCCGGTGATCCCCGACGGCGAGGGCATGGAGCCGCGGTACGCCACTCCCCCGCAGGTGATCGACGCGCTGGCCGACGCGGGGTTCGACCGGTGCTCCACCGCGTCCAACCACGCGCTGGACCGCGGTGCCCGTGGCAGCGACGCGACGCTGACCGCTCTCAAGCGCGTGGGGATGACGCAGGCCGGGACGGCCGGGTCGCCGAAGGGGGCCGAGGTCCGCGTGCTCGACGTACGCGGCTTCCGGATCGCCCACCTGTCCTACACCGAGGTCGGGGGTAACGCGATCCCCTCTGACCAGCCGTGGAGGCTCGCCATGGCGGACAAGACGCGGATCAGGGACGACGTCCGGCGTGCCCGTGAGCTCGGGGCGGAGTACGTGGCGGTCTCCATCCACGACGCCGACGAGCTCGCCTACCGGCCCACGGGCAACCAGACCAAGTGGGACGAGTGGCTCGTCGAGCAGGCCGGCGTCGACCTGGTGATCGGGACCGGAAGCCATGTGCCCGAGCCGGAGGAGGCCGACGGCGGGGCGTTCATCATGTTCGGGCTCGGCAACCTCATCAACTGGCGGCCCGACGCCCGCGACAGCGTGATCGCCTCGGTCCGCCTGACCCGCGACGGAGTCGGCGGCGTGGTGGCCGCCGAGCCCACGCTCATCCCGACCTTCACCGACGAGCAGCGTGGCTACCAGGTGCTCGACGTGCGGGAGCACCGCACCGGGCGGTACCAGGGCCGGGTCAAGTCCGACCTCACCAGCTCGTGGAACCGGGTAAGGCCCTTCATCGCCAAGTACGTCGAACCGCTCGACGGCTGACCTCCGGCCCGTGCCGGATGATCTCTGCTAGAGATCAGCCGAGACGACACGCCGCACCCGAGGGCCCGGATCTGGCTCGACGATCGCTACTAGAGATCATCCGACGGGATACGCCGAGTCCGCGGGCCCGAATCCTGCTGGACGATCTCAAGGAGAGATCACCCAGCAGCAGGACCGGCCAGGGCGCCGAGCTCCGCGGCGAGGGACTCCGGGACGCGGCCGACCAGGCGGGTGCCGTGCTCGCCGTGCTCGACGACGTCGAGCTCGCCGTCCCGGTGCGCCCGCGCGACGAGGTCGCCGCGGTCGTAGGGGACGACGACGTCGACTGCGCAGGGCGCGTGCGGCAGGTCGGTCTCGATGAGCTCGAGCAGCTCCTCGATCCCCTCCCCGGTGCGCGCGCTCACCGCGATCGAGTGCGGCTCGCGACGCAGGATGCGCGCGAGCACGACAGGGTCGGCGGAGTCGGCCTTGTTGACCACGACGACCTCGGGCACGTGGTGCGCCCCGATCTCGGCGAGCACCTCACGGACGGCGCTGAGCTGCTGCTCGGGCTCGTCGTCGCTGCCGTCGACGACGTGCAGGATGAGGTCCGCGTCTGCGACCTCCTCCAACGTCGAGCGGAACGCCTCGACCAGCTGGTGGGGCAGGTGACGGACGAAGCCGACGGTGTCGGTGGCGGTGAACTCGCGGCCGCTCGGCGCCTGCGCACGGCGCACGGTCGGGTCGAGGGTGGCGAACAACGAGTCCTCGACGAGGACGCCGGCACCGGTGATCCGGTTGAGCAGCGAGGACTTCCCGGCGTTGGTGTAGCCGGCGATCGCGACGC
Organism: Micrococcales bacterium; assembly: GCA_024641605.1. Lineage (GTDB taxonomy): Bacteria > Actinomycetota > Actinomycetes > S36-B12 > CAIYMF01 > Longivirga. The sequence goes on along the minus strand of JAHECT010000107.1, from coordinate 535 downwards.
TGGGTACGCCGTGGCGCTTGCGGTCCGCGCGCTGGGTGTCGCGGGCGGTCTTCATCTCCTTGATCTCGCGACGCAGCTTGGCCATCGAGGCGTTGATGCGGCGACGGTCCGTCTCGATCTTGGTCTCACCGGGACCGCGCGTGCCGACTCCCCCGGTCTGCCCGCCGGCCCGACCGCCGGCCTGGCGGGAGAGGGACTCGCCCCAGCCGCGCAGCCGCGGGAGCAGGTACTGCATCTGCGCGAGGGAGACCTGCGCCTTGCCCTCCCGGCTGCGCGCGTGCTGAGCGAAGATGTCGAGGATCAGCCAGGTGCGGTCGACGACCTTGACCTTCGTCACGTCCTCGAGCTGGCGCAGCTGCCCGGGCGAGAGCTCCCCGTCGCAGATCACCGTGTCGGCACCGGTCTCGATGACGACGTCGCGCAGCTCCTGCGCCTTTCCCGACCCGATGTAGGTGGCGGGGTCGGGACGGTCGCGCCGCTGGATGACCCCGTCGACGACCATCGACCCGGCGGTCTCGGCCAGGCGCGCGAGCTC
>JAHECT010000106.1 GCA_024641605.1 Micrococcales bacterium | reverse complement strand
CGGGCTCCGCGACGGGTGCCTCCGTGCTCCGGTCGGACGAGCCCTCCGCCGAGCTGCTCGGCCTCGTCGACCCGGGCCTGGACCCCGCCGGCATCGCGCGGATCCTCACCGGCCCGCCGGAGCGGGTGTTCGTCGAGGTCCGCGACGGCGAGGGGGTCCTCCTCGGCACCGGTCGCGCCAGCGCCACGGCCGGCGTGGCCGGGTCGGGCCGTTGGGCGGGCGTCACGAGCATCGCGACCGCACCGGCGGCGCGGCGCCGAGGAGTCGCGACCGCGGTGATGGCCGAGCTCGCCGGGTGGGCGCTCGAGCACGGCTGCCCGCGGATCTACCTGCAGTCCCTCGCCGCCAACGACGCCGCCACGGCGCTGTACGAGCGGCTGGGGATGCCGGTGCACCACGCCTACGTCTACCGCTCCCCCGACCCCGGGGCGGTCTCGGCGCGGTGAGCGCCCGGGACACGCCGGGCGAGGGGGCTCGCGCGCGCGGGGGCGAGGGCGCAGGATCGACGGCGTGAGTGGTGCCTCGCGCGAGAGGTTCGCCGACGTGGTGCGGGTGGGCGGTGCGGCGGGCGACCCCGCCGACGTCCGCCTCGACCTCGCGCTGCTCCTCGTGGCAGCAGAAGCGCTCCCCGACGAGGAGGCCGAGGGGCCGGCGCTCGAGACGCTGCTGGCGCGCGGGCTCGCCGACCTGGACGAGCTGGCCGCGGCGGTCCCCGACGAGGGCCGGCCCGACGAGCGGCTGCGCAGCGCCCTCGTGGGGTTCGTCGGCTCGCCGGAGGACTACGCCCGCCTCGAGTCGAGCCTGCTCCCCCAGGTGCTGCGACGCCGCCGCGGGCTGCCGATCCTGCTCTCGAGCGTCTGGATCGAGGTGGCGCGACGGGCCGACCTGCCGGCGTACGGGGTGGGGCTGCCCGGGCACTTCGTCGTCGGGATCGGCGACCCCGACGGCAGCCGCGTCCTCGTGGACCCGTTCCAGGGCGGATGCCTGCTCCCCTACGACAGCGCGCGCGACATCGCCGCGCGCAGCGGCCGGACGCTGCGCCCCGAGCACCTGCGTCCGCACGACCCGCTGGACACCCTCGACCGGGTCCTCACCAACGTGCGCTCGTGGGCGCGCACGCCGGAGCGGGCACGGCATCGGCTGTGGTCCACGGAGCTGGCGCTGCTGCTCCCCCGCCACGACCTCGGTCTGCGGCGCGAGCACGGGGAGGCCCTGGTCGCGGTGGGCCGCTACCGCGAGGCGTCCCAGGTCCTCGAGGACTACGCCGACACGGTCGCCGGGCCGATGCCGCTGGAGGCCGAGCACGCGCGCCGGATCGCCCGTCAGGCCCGCGCCCGGCTCAACTGACACGACGTCTCGGCATCCGGAACGCTCCCGCCCCCCGGCGTCCGACCGGCCACCATCGGGCCCATGCTCTGGGACGCCACCGACTACGACGCGCGGTTCTCCTTCGTCACGGCGTACGGCGCGAGCCTGCTGGACCTGCTCGACCCGCAGCCCGGGGAACGGGTGCTCGACCTCGGGTGCGGCACCGGGCACCAGGCGGGCGAGCTGGCCCGGCGCGGCGTCGCGGTCGTGGGGGTGGACGCCGACCCGGCCATGCTCGAGGTCGCGCGCCGCGAGCACCCGGCCGTGCGCTTCGTGCAGGCGGACGGCCAGGACGCCTCGGCGCTGCGGGAGGCGGCCGACGGGCCGGTCGACGCCGTGCTGTCCAACGCAGCGCTCCACTGGATGCCCGACCAGGACGGTGCCGTCGGTGCCGTCGCCGGGATCCTGCGACCGGGCGGGCGGCTGGTGGCCGAGCTCGGCGGTGCAGGCAACGTCGCCCGGCTCACCGCCGCGGTCCGGGCTGCCCGCGCCGACGTCGGGCTCGACCCCGACGTGCCCACCAGCTGGACCTTCCCGACCGCCGGGGAGATGGCCGCGCGGCTGGAGCGCCACGGGTTGCGGGTGGAGCTCCTGCAGACCTTCGACCGCCCCACCCCGCTGCGGACGACGGCGGCCGGATGGGTGCGGATGTTCGGCTCGGCGCTCCTGGACGGGGTGACCGACGCGGAGGGCTTCGCGAGCGCCGTCGACACCCGGGCGCGCGGGCTCGGGCTGGCCGACGGGCCGGGGACCGAGACCTGGTGGGCCGACTACGTGCGACTGCGTGTCATGGCCCGTCGACCCGGCTGAGGCCGCGCACGGTCGGCTACACTCGAACGGTAATGAGTGATCGCTCACTAACGGCCGGGTCGGGAGGTGGGGTAGTGACCGACACCGCCGCACCGGTGCGCGCGCGCCGGGCGCCGCGCATGTCCCCGGACGACCGCCGGGCGGCGATCGTCTCGGCGGCCCTGCCGCTCGTGATGGCGCAGGGCTCGGCCGTGCTCACCGCCGACATCGCCGCCGCCGCGGGGATCGCCGAGGGCACCATCTTCCGCGTCTTCCCGGACAAGGAGGCCCTGCTCGGCGCCTGCCTGCAGGCGGTGGCCGACACGACCACCGTCCACGGGGAGATGGCCGCGATCGAGGAGGAGAGCCTCGAGGACGCGGTCGCGGGCGCGATCCGGATCCTGCTCACCCACCTCGCCACGGCCATGCCCGTGGTCATGCGGGTGACCACGACGGGTCCGACCCCGCGCTCGGCCCGCGGGCTGCGGACCCAGCTCACGGACGAGACGCGCCAGGAGCTGAGCGACGTGCTGGCCCGCTACGCCGACCAGCTCGGCGTCCCGGTCGAGGAGGCGGCCCACGTGCTGCACGTCCTCGTGCTGGGGGCGGCCGTCCAGCCGGACAGCCTCGCCGCCGATCCCCGCCTGCTGGCCCGGACGTTCGTGTCAGGCGTCAGGGCCTGACCTCAGCTGCTCGACGCCGTGGGCGAGGGCTTGGGCGCGGCCGCCGTGCCCGACGTGCTCGGGCTGGGCTTGGGTGACGTGCTCGGTGACGTGCTGGGTGGCTTGCTGGGCGACTTGCTCGGTGACGTGCTGGGCGACTTCGACGGCTTGGTCGCCGGGTCGACACCGCAGCGGACCGTGGGGCTGGGTCGGTAGGTCGTGGTGATCCTCTCCCGCTTGACCTCCTCACCACCCCGGATGAAGACCCGGAAGACGTCGATGGTGAACCCTTCGACGCCGCTCTGCGCACGGCACTCGGGCGAGTCCTCGTAGACGACCGTGAACGGCCGGATGTTGCGACGGGGCGAGGAGACGTCGCGGATCTCGTCGTAGCGCTTCGTGCCCCACATGGTGACCGTGAGGGAGGTGTCGCGCATCGTCGTCGTGATGAGCACGCCGTTGCGGGTGTTGTTCCTGAAGCGCATGTCGAACACGCCCCAGGCCACCGTGGCCTCGAGGCCGGCCTGGTAGCGGGAGATGTAGATCGAGTGCGCCCGGGTCTCGACCCGCTGGAGGCCGGCGAAGAAGGCCGCGGTCCAGATGGTCGTGGCCGAGGTCGAGACGCCACCGCCCAGGTCCTCGCGGAAGATGCCGCCCGGGCCGACGACGAAGCCGGTCGTGTAGCCGTTGGCGGGGGTGCGCTCCTTGATCGTCTTGTTCAGCGAGAAGACCTGGCCAGGACGGAGCAGGGTTCCGTCGACGTACTCGGCCGCCTGGCCGATGTTCTGGCGGCGGTAGGCGGCGTAGGGGAAGTACTGGGTGAACGAGGAGACCTTCTCGACGACGCCGAGCTCCTTGGCCTGAGCGGTCGTGAGGTCGGGCTGGATCACGCCGATGCGGGCCACCACGACGCGGGAGGGGGCCTCCGTCTCGCCCAGGACCGTGAGGGCGTCCTCGGCGAGGGTGTCGGGGTTGACGCCGCGCCCCGTGCGCGAGGGCACGATGACGGGCTTGCCGCTGGACACGTCCCAGGTCGCGTCGCGACCGGGCGACTCGACCCCGGCGATCTCCGCGCGGATCGAGTCGCGCAGCACGTCGCCGTCCAGCCGCGGCTCGAGCGCGCCGCCTTCGGGCTCGTAGGTCAGCGCCTCGGCGATCGCGGTCGGCGGGATGGCCGCCGTGGTGTCGCCCACGATGACCGTCACCGGCGCCGAGACCGCGACGCGCGCGGACTCCAGAGCTGCGTCGGCGGCCTCGCTGCTCACGCTCGGCGGTGCGACGAGCACTGGAAGGGTGACGGGCTCCTCGCTGACGAGGTAGGCCTCGCTGACCGCCGCCACGGACGCGGCCTGGTCCAGGACCTGGCCCTCGGTGCCGGGGTTGAGGTTCGGCGTGGCGCCGCGGAAAGCGATCGTCGGCTCGACGGGGGGATCGTCGGCGTCGGCGGCGATCCCGGCGATGGTCTCGCCGAGAACGGCCTCGTCGACGGTGACGACGGGGTCGAGATCGGGGCCGCCCAGGAACTGGCGGATCAGCACCCTGGGGTCCCAGACCCGACCCGAGAGGCCCTCGACGGTCGCCGCGGCGTCGAAGCCCAGGCCCGCGTCGGCGGGCGCGATGGTGAGCGTCTCGTCCGCCACGACCACCGTGACCGGGGCCTCGGCGCGCGGTCCGAGCTCCTGCTCGAGGGTGACGGTGGCCTGCGCCTCGCTCTGGCCGCCGACCGGCACGCCGAGGACGCTGGTCCCGCGAGGCAGTCCGTCACCGCTCGCAGCGACCAGGCCCAGGTACATCGCCACGAGGCCGGCGAGGAGGATCCCCAGGACCAGCAGGGTGCGGCGCGTCTGGCGCTCGGTGCTCGCCCCCTCGGCGGGGGCGTCGGGCATCGTGGTCACGAGGTTCCTGGACTGTCGCGGGGGGGATCGGACGCGGGCAGGGCACAGGCCCTCCCGCTCAGGGTAGGCCAGGGTGGGACCGCCCGACATTCGACGCACGAGCGGGTCGCGACGTTCCCGTGGGGTCCGCGTGGCTGCGGCACCCGGCGTCGTCAGCCGTCGGCGTCGTCCGGGGCCAGGCCGCGGAACCGGCTGGCGAGGTACACGAGGGGGTCGGGGTCGCCCTCGTCGACGCTGAGGGACAGCACGCGTCCGACCACGATGTCGTGGTCGCCCGCCTCGTGCACGGCCACGGTCTCGACGTCGACGGTGGCGACGGCGCCGACGAGGCGCAGCGCCCCGGTGAGGGCGGAGCGCTCCGTCGGGGTCGAGTCGAACTGGCCGGCCAGCGGCCGCCCCCGGGTCGCGAACCAGACGGCACGGCCCCGCTGGGTGCGTCGCAGGATGCTGACGCTCCACGCCCCGGCGGCCAGGACCGCGTCGTGGAACCGGGAGTCCCGCTCGACGCACACGCTGACCAGCGGGGGGTCCAGCGACACCGACGTGAACGAGTTCGCCGTCATCGCATGGTCGAGGCCGTCCTGGACGGAGGTGACCACGACGACGCCGGTCGCGTAACGCCCCAGGGCGAGCCGGAAGTGCTCGGAGTCGACCTGGATGTCGGGCACCCCCCGACCCTACGACCTGCGCTCAGGTGCGCAGCCCGGCGAGCCGGGCGTGGTCGATCACCACGGCGGCGGGCGAGGCGACCAGGCGGAGGGTGGCGAGGGCGGACTCCCCGAAGGCGTTGGCCGTCCCGCTGGACAGCGCGAGCAGACCGAGCAGGCGGCCGCCTGCGCGCAGCGGCATGGAGAGGAACGTCGCCATCCCGGGGCCGTCGAGCGCGTCGAGGTCGGCGTTGCCGAGTCGCTGCGCGGGATCGGCCACGAGCGGCGAGAGCTCGGCCACCCCGGCGTCGCTGCCCGTGGACTGCCCGAGCGCCGAGGCCACGGCGTCGAGGAACTCGCGGTAGTGCTGCTGGGTGACCTCGCGTGCGACGGACACGTAGGTCGCCTCGGGGTCCACTCCGCCCTCGGCGAGGAGGACCACGCCGACGAGGTCGCAGTCCACCACGTTCTCGAGGGAGTGCAGCACGGCCGCGACGGTCTCCTCGAAGCCGTAGACGTCCGCGGCGATGCTCGTGACGTCCTGGGTGACCGAGGCCTCGAACAGCTTGCGGTCGAGGATGTCGGTCACGCGGGTCAGGACGTCGTCGTCGGTGAGCTCGACCGGGTCGGCCCGCAGGGCCCGGTGCCCGCCGCGGGCCTCCTCCGCCGAGGCCATCGCCTCGCGGACGGCCTGGACCAGCTGAGGGGCCTCGAAGTCCTTGGTGAAGAAGCGCTCCCCGCCCGCGCGCGCGCCCCAGTAGCGGTCGCTGGCAGCGTTGAGCGAGGTGAGGAACAGGACCGGCAGGTCGGCGGTCTGCCAGTCGTCCTTGAGGACGCGGGCGGCGACGTAGCCGGACACGCGGGGCATCTGCACGTCGAGGATCACCACGTCGGGCATGGTGCGGAACACCGCCTGCACGGCATCGACCCCGTCGCAGGCGAGGACGACCTCGAACCCCGCCTCGGCCAGCACCCCCGACACGATGCGGCGCAGCGTCGGGCTGTCGTCGGCCACGACGACTGTCGGCCTGCGGTCGCTCATCGATTCGTTCCTCTCACTCATCGGCCCACGAGTCGACGAACCGTGTCGACGAGGGCGTGCTGGTCGAACTCGCTCTTGAGCAGGTAGGCGTCGGCGCCCGCATCGAGGCCGGCGCGCTTGTCGGCGTCGTCCCCGCGTGAGGTCATGATGACGACCGGGACGTTCTCCCAGCCACGGGTACGCCGGATCGTCCGGGTCAGGGTGAAGCCGTCCATGCCGGGCATCTCGACGTCGGAGAGCACGAGATCGACCGGTTCCTGCTGGAGCCGGGCCGCTCCCTCCAGGCCGTCGACCGCCGTCACGACGTGGTACCCCGCGCCCTCGAGGATGGTCCGCTGGAGCTCCCGCACGCCGAGGGAGTCCTCCACGACGAGCACGGTGGGCCGGTGCGCCCCGAGGGCGCGGGTGTCCCGAGCCGTGGGCTCCGCCGCCCCGAGGACGGGCTCGGCGGCCGTCCGGGTGAGACCCCGGCGCGCCGCCAGGTCGCGCAGGTCGAGGAGCAGCAGGACGCTGCCGTCGTCGTCGATGGTCGCCCCCGCGGTGCCGGGCACCTGACCGAGGAACGCTCCGAGGGCCTTCACCACGACCTCGCGCTCGCCCAGGACCTCGTCCACGGCCCAGGCGACGTGCTCGCCGCCCAGCCGGGAGAGCACCGCGGACCGGGACTCCGCAGCGAGGGCGGCGCCCGGGACGCCGAGCACCTCCCCCAGCGACGCGAGCGGCACCTGGTCGTCGTGCCGGACGACCACCGGCACGCCGGCGACGTCGTGGATGGTCGTGTCGGTGAGCAGCAGCGTCTCGCTGATCCCTGGGATGGGCACGGCGAAGCGCTCGTCGGCGCAGCGCACGACGAGGCAGTGGATCACGCCGAGGGTGACGGGGAGGGTGAGGACGAAGCTGGTGCCGGCGCCGTCCCCGGCGCGCAGCTCGACCGACCCGCCGAGAGCCTCGACCGACGTGCGCACGACGTCGAGGCCCACGCCGCGACCCGACGTCTCGGTCACGTCCGTGCGCGTGGTGAAGCCGGGCTCGAACACCAGCTGGTGCAGAGCCGACCCGGACAGCTCGGCGCCGACGGGCACCAGCCCGGACCGGACCGCGGCCGCGTGCAGGCTCTCATCGTCGATCCCTCGCCCGTCGTCGGCCACCTCGACCACGACCGTGGATCCCGACAGCCGGGCCGCCACGGTGACCGTGGCCCGAGCCGGCTTCCCGGCCGCCTCGCGCACCTGCGGCTCCTCGCACCCGTGGTCGACGGCGTTGGTCACGAGGTGGCGCAGCGCCTCGGCGACCCCGTCGAGCACGCGGACGTCGAGCTCCACGTCGTCGCCGGTCGTGACGAGCCGCACGTCCTTGCCCGTGCGGGAGGCCAGGTCGCGCACGAGCGCGGGGAAGGCGGCGAGGACCCGGTGCGCAGGGACCATGGCGAGCCCCATCGCCGCGTCGCGCACGCGGGTGATGCGGTGCCCGGCGTCCTCGCCGTGGGAGCGCAGGTCCCGAGCACCGGCCTGGAGGCGGTCGCCCACCGCCATGAGGGCCGTGAGCGCCCGAGCGACGGCGGCGGCGTCCTCGCCCCGCGCGACCCGGTCGCGCAGGGCCCGGACCGCTGCCTGGTGCTCCTCGACGACCGCGAGGGCCTGGATCGACTGGCGTTCGACCCGGCGGAGCTCGAGCTCGGCCTCGCCCACGAGGTCGAGCAGCCCGTGCACGCGGCGGGTCGGGATGCGGACGTGCTCGCCGCCCCGCGCCACGAGCGGTGCGGTCGGCTCGGCGTCGGCCGACTCCTCGCTGACGGCGACGGCGAGCTGGGGCGCGGCGACGGGCTCCTGCCCAGCGAGGGCGGCGTCGAGGGCG
>JAHECT010000105.1 GCA_024641605.1 Micrococcales bacterium | reverse complement strand
CGAACTACGCGGGCACCGTGTGGACCGTCCGCGCTGCCCTCCCGGCCATGCTCGCGACCGGAGAGGGCGGCGACATCGTCATCGTCTCGAGCGTGGCCGGCTTCCGCGGCGGCCCCGACGAAGCGGTCTACGCCGGGACCAAGCACGCCCAGGTCGGGCTGGCCGGGTCGCTCGACCGCGAGCTGCGCGAGCAGGGAGTGCGGGTCACGCTCATCTGCCCGGCCGGGACGGCCACCGAGTTCGCGGTCGGGAGCGGGCGCACCGAGGACGACCCGCGGTTCGCGGACTGGCTGGACCCCGCGGACGTCGCCTCGGCGGTCGTGCACACGCTCCAGCAGCCGCGATCGCTGCGCACGAGCGTGTGGGCGCTGTGGTCGATGGGTCAGGGCTCCTGACCGGGCGGGTCCCTTACGCCGGGAGCGGACGACCTCCACACCCCACGCGACGCGTCGCTAGCGTCCGCCCATGAGCGACGACCGCGATGCGCACGGGAGCGCGGCCCCCCAGCAGCGGGTCACCCCGCTGGAGCTGTTCTTCGACCTGGTGTTCGTCTTCGCCCTCACTCAGGTGACGGCGCTCATGGCGGCCGAGCCCACGTGGCTCGGGCTCCTGCGCGGCATGGCGGTGCTGACGGTCCTGTGGTGGGCCTGGGTGGCGTACGTGTGGATCGGCACGACCACCAAGGCCGACGACGGCCCCGCTCGCTTCACCCTGCTCGCGGCCATGGGGGCGATGTTCGTCACCGCTCTGGCCGCACCCCAGGCGTTCGGCGCGGACGGGCTGCTCTTCGGCGTCGCCTACTTCGTCGTGCGGTTCGTCCACGTCGTCATGTTCCGGGTGGTGGGCCGCTCCGACCCCGGAATCGGACGGGCGGTGACCCGCCTCGCGCCGGGTCTGCTGCTGGGCGCGTCGCTGATCGCCGTGGCGGGCCTGCTCGAGCCCGGCTGGCCCCGGGCCGTGCTGTGGCTGCTGGCCGTCGTAGTCGACCTGACGGCGCCTCTGGTGACGGGCACCGACGGCTGGAGGGTCAGCGCCGGGCACTTCGCGGAGCGGCACGGTCTCGTGGTCATCGTCGCCTTCGGCGAGTCGCTCGTGGCGCTCGGCGTCGGGGTGTCGGCCGTCGACCTCGACGGGCGCACGGTGACAGCCGTGGTGCTCGGCTTCTCCGTCGTCGCCTGCCTGTGGTGGCTCTACTTCGACGTGACCGCGATCGCGGCGGAGCACCATGTGGCCTCGCTTCCGCCCGAGCGGCAGGTCGCCGTGGCCCGCGACGCGTACAACTACATGCACCTGCCGATGGTCGCCGGGATCGTGCTGCTCGCCCTCGGGCTGAAGAAGGTGTTCGCCGACCTGGACTCCCCGCTCAAGCTGACGATCGCGTTCGCGCTCCTGGGCGGTGTGGCCCTCTACCTCATCGGCCTCGCCCTCTTCCGGCTGCGGATCATCCGGACCGTCAGCCGACCGAGGCTCGTCGTCACGGTGCTCGCCCTCCTGTTCATCCCCGTGGCCGTGGCCGTTCCCGCGTGGGCCTCCCTCGTGGTGGTGGTGTCGCTGTGCATCGGCGTCGTCGCCTTCGAGCGGCTCCAGTACGCCGCGGGCCGGGCCGAGATCCGCGACCACCGGCACTGACGCCCGGGGCGCGCCGCGGCGGCTGACAGGATGCGCGCGTGACGGTGGTGCTGGTGCTGGTCGACGCGGACAACCTCGCCGCGGCGCGGCTGCGGATCCTCGTCGAGGCGCTCGGCGACCCCGCTCCCGAGGGCATGCACGTCGTCGTGGCGGGATCGCCAGCCGCGGTCGCGGGGGCCACGTGGCCCCCGGACGCCGACGTCGTCCCCATCACCGGGTGGCAGCGGGCCGATGTCGCGCTCGTGGAGGCCTACGAGGAGCACGGCGACCTGTCCGGACCGCTGGTCCTCGTGACCGGTGACGGCGACTTCGGGCTGCTGGCGGCGCGCCACCGCGGCCCGGTCCTCGTGGTGAGCGGGAGCCCCTCGTCGCGGCTGCGCGAGGGCGGAGCCGCCGTGGTCGACCCGGCCCTCGTCGGCGGCGAGCCGATCCGCGCGTGGCTGCGCGCGGTCCTCGCCTGAGGCCAGGCGCTCGTCCCGTCTACGGGGTCGGGTCGATGGATCCGTGGAGCACGTCGTCGGCGTCGACGATGCGGTACGCGTAGCCCTGCTCGGCGAGGAAGCGCTGCCGGTGGGCCGCGAAGTCGGCGTCGACCGTGTCGCGGGCCACGACGGCGTAGAAGCGTGCCGTGCGACCGTCGGCCTTGGGGCGCAGCACCCGGCCGAGCCGCTGGGCCTCCTCCTGGCGCGAGCCGAAGGACCCCGAGACCTGGATCGCGATGCCGGCGTCGGGCAGGTCGATGGAGAAGTTGGCGACCTTCGAGACGACCAGCACGCGCACGTCGCCCGTACGGAACGCCTCGAAGAGCCGCTCCCGCTCGCGCACGGGCGTCTCGCCCGTGATCACCGGGGCGTCGAGGCGCTCGCCCACCTCGTGGAGCTGGTCGAGGTACTGGCCGATCACGAGGATGTGCTCCTCGGGGTGCGCCGCGACGAGCGCGTCGACCACCCGCAGCTTGCGGTCCGAGGACGCCGCCATGCGGTAACGCTCGTCGGGCTCGGCCGTCGCGTAGACCAGCCGCTCCCGGTCGTCGAGAGTGACCCGCACCTCGACGCAGTCCGCCGGGGCGATGTAGCCCTGGGCCTCGATGTCCTTCCAGGGGGCGTCGTAGCGCTTGGGGCCGATGAGGGAGAACACGTCCCCCTCGCGCCCGTCCTCGCGCACGAGGGTGGCGGTGAGGCCGAGCCGGCGGCGGGACTGGATGTCGGCTGTGAACCGGAAGATCGGGGCGGGGAGCAGGTGGACCTCGTCGTAGATGATCAGGCCCCAGTCCCGCGAGTCGAACACCTCGAGGTGGGAGTAGACGCCCTTACGCTTCGTCGTCATCACCTGGTACGTGGCGATGGTCACCGCGCGGATGTCCTTGACCGTGCCGGAGTACTCCCCGATCTCGGCCTCGGTGAGCGTCGTACGGCGCAGCAGCTCGGCGCGCCACTGGCGCGCCGACACCGTGTTCGTCACGAGGATGAGCGTGGTCGCCTGCGCCCGTGCCATCGCCGCGGCGCCCACGATGGTCTTGCCGGCACCGCATGGCAGCACGACGACGCCCGACCCGCCGTGCCAGAAGCCGTCGACCGCCTCACGCTGGTAGCCACGGACCTCCCAGCCCTCCTCGCGCAGGGCGATGGCGTGCGCCTCCCCGTCGACGTAGCCGGCGAGGTCCTCGGCCGGCCAGCCGAGCTTGAGCAGCACCTGCTTGAGGTGGCCGCGCTCCGAGGGGTGCACGACGACCGTGTCCTCATCGATCCGGCCGCCGACGAGCGGCTCGATCTTCTTGCTGCGCAGCACCTCCTCGAGCACAGCCCGGTCGTGCGCGTGCAGCACCAGGCCGTGCACCGGGCTCATCTGCAGCTGCAGGCGGCCGTAGCGGCCCATGGTCTCGGCCACGTCGACGAGCAGCGAGTGCGGGACGGCGTAGCGCGAGTAGCGCAGGAGGTTGTCGACCACGGCCTCGGCGTCGTGACCTGCCGCACGCGCGTTCCACAGGCCGAGGGGCGTGAGCCGGTAGGTGTGCACGTGCTCAGGGGCGCGCTCGAGCTCGGCGAAGGGCGCGATCGCGTGCCGGCACTCCTCCGCGAGCGGGTGGTCCACCTCCAGCAGGAGGGTCTTGTCGCTCTGGACGATGAGCGGCCCGTCGGTCATCCGTCGATCCTCCCACCCCCCGGCCCCCCACCGCGAACCCGCGCGGTCGCCCGCGGGGTGGGCGACGGCGGACGTACGGTGGCGGACGTGACCGAGTCGATCGCCCTCGCCGCCGCCCGCGACGCCGAGCACGCCGCCCTGCGGGCCGGGGTCGAGGTGCGGGCGCTGCACGACCTCGACGACCTCGCCGAGGCCCGGCGGGTCTGGGACGCGGTCTGGCCGACCGTCCCGGGCGCCACGGAGATCACCGGCAACCTCATCAAGGCGCTCGAGCATGCGGGCAGCCACGTCGGTGGCGCGTTCCGGGAGGGCCGGATGGTCGGCTCGTCGCTCGCCTTCGTCGGCCGGACCCGGGGCGAGCACGGCTGGCACGTGCACCTGCACTCGCACATCGCGGCCACCGTCCCGGGGGCGGCCGACCGCGGGATCGGCACGGCGCTGAAGCTGCACCAGCGGGCGTGGGCGCTCGAGCACGACATCGACCGCATCGTGTGGACCTTCGACCCGCTCGTCCGCCGCAACGCCCGGCTCAACATCGGCAAGCTCGGCGGGACGGCGGTCGAGTACCTCGTCGACTTCTACGGGCAGATGGACGACGCGGTCAACGCGGGGGAGCCGAGCGACCGGCTGCTGCTGCAGTGGGACCTGGCCTCCGACCGAGTCCTGGAGGCGGTGGAGGGCACCGCGACCGCGCTCCCGAGCGAGGAGTGGCGCGCGCTCGGCGCCGTCGACGCGGTCGTCAGCACCGACGACGGACCGCACCGTATGGAGACGGACGCCCCGGTCCTGCTCGTCGAGGTGCCCCACGACATCGTCGACCTGCGCCGCTACGACCTAGGTCTGGCCCGGGCATGGCGCCTGCGCGTGCGTGAGGCGATGGAGCCGGTGCTGAGGACGGGTGGTCGCGTGGTCGCGCTCACCTCCGACGGGCGCTACGTGCTGGAGGCGCAGCGATGAGGATCGAGCGGGTCGTGGCCCATCGCTGCGCGCTGCCGCTGGTGCGGCCGTTCCGCACCTCGTTCGGGCGCGAGTACGCGCGCGACGTCGTCCTGCTCGAGGTGACCACCGCCGACGGCGTCACCGGGTGGGGGGAGTGCGTCGCCTCGACCCAGCCGCTCTACAGCCACGAGTTCAACGACGCGGCGCTGCTCGTGCTGGAGCGGTTCCTCGTCCCGCGGCTGCTCGGCCGTGACCTGCAGATCGAGGAGGTGCCCGGGCTGCTCGCGCCGGTGCGTGGCCACCCGATGGCGCGCGGGGCGCTCGAGCTCGGGGTCCTCGACGCGGGGCTACGGGCCGAGGGCCGGTCCCTCGCCTCCTACCTCGGCGGGGTGCGCGACGAGGTCGACTGCGGGGTGTCCGTCGGGATCCCCGACGACGACTCGCTCGCCACCCTGCTCGACGAGGTGTCCGGGTACGTCGAGGCCGGCTATCGGCGGGTCAAGCTGAAGATCCAGCCCGGGTGGGACGTGGAGCCGACCCGCGCCGTGCGGGAGCGCTGGCCCGACGTGCCGCTGCAGGTCGACGCCAACCAGGCCTACACCCGTGCCGACATCGAGCACCTCGCCGCCCTCGACGAGTTCGATCTCCTGCTGGTCGAGCAGCCCATCCACGAGGACGACCTCCTGGGTCACCGGTTGCTGGCGGAGCGCATGGCCACACCGGTCTGCCTCGACGAGTCGGTGCTCTCGGCCGAGAGCGCCGAGTCCGCGATCGACTACGGCGCCTGCGAGATCGTCAACATCAAGGCGGGACGCGTCGGCGGCTACCTCGAGGCGCGACGGGTGCACGACGTCGCCCGGGGGCGAGGCGTCCCGGTCTGGTGCGGCGGGATGGTCGAGACGGGGGTGGGCCGGGCGGCCAACCTCGCCCTGGCCTCGCTGCCCAGCTTCACTCTGCCCGGCGACACGAGCGGCTCGGACCGGTTCTACGCCCGGGACGTGACCGAGCCGTTCGTCCTGCGGGACGGCCGCATCGACGTGCCCACCGGTCCCGGGCTCGGGGTGACCCCCATCCCCGAGGTGCTGGCCGAGCTCACCGTCGCGCGCCACGAGCTCACGTGAGCGACGGCATCCGCGACGAGGACTGGTCCGGCCGGGATCTGTCCGGGCTCGAGCTGAGCGGGGCCACGCTCGTCGACGTCGACCTGACCGACGCGCACGGCGCCGGGCTGCTGCTCGAGGACTGCGTCCTGCGCGGCGTCGTCCTCAGCTCCACGGTGCTGACCGATGTCGCGCTGCTGAGGTGCCGCTTCGTGCGCTGCCGGTTCTTCGACACCACCATCGAGGGCAGCAAGCTGGTCGGGTCGGTCTTCGAGGACTGCCGCTTCCAGGGCCTGCGCGTCGACGGGGGCGACTGGTCGTTCACCTCGCTCGCCGAGGCCGACCTGCGGCGCTCCCGCTGGGAGGGCGTGCGGCTGCGCGAGGCCGACCTCTCCGGCGCCCGCATCTCGGGCGCCGCGATGGTGGGCTGCGACCTGGGGGCCGCGTCGCTGCGCGGTGCGAACCTCGCGGGAACGGACCTGCGCGGCACCGCGCTCGGTGCCCACGACCTGCTCTCCGCCGACCTGCGCGGCGCGCTCATCACGTGGGAGCAGGCCTCGACCGTCGCCCTCGCCCTGGGGCTCGACGTACGCCCCGACTGAGCCGCGGCGCGAGGTTGTCTGGTCGGACACAACGCGCGGCACACCCGTGTGCGCGGGTCCGCCCCGGCCTAGCCTGAGGAATGGTCGGGCGGTGCCCGGGAGGTGTCGATCGTGCGCACGGTGATCGTCTACGAGTCCATGTACGGCAACACCCACGCGGTGGCCACGGCCATCGCGGACGGCATGCGGGGTGGCCCCGAGGTGACCGTGGTGCAGGTGGCGGAGGCCACGAGCGACCTCGTGGCGGCGGCCGACCTGCTCGTGGTGGGCGGCCCCACCCACGCCCACGGGATGTCGTCGTCGTACTCGCGCGCCGACGCGATCGAGACGGCGGGCAAGGACGAGGATCTGCACCTCGACGACGCCGCGTACGGTCCGGGGCTGCGCGGCTGGTTCGACGAGCTGGCCGAGGGCCAGCAGCGGCGCTGCGCCGCCTTCGACACCCGCTTCGACGGGCCCGTCGTCCTCACCGGACGGGCCAGCCGAGGTATCGAGCGCCGGCTGCACCGCCACGGCTACGAGTCGGTCGTGGCCCCCGAGTCCTTCCTCGTCGACAAGGGCAACCACCTCGTCGACGGGGAGCTCGACCGGGCGATGGCCTGGGGCTCGGAGCTGGCCCAGGCGCTCGTCGAGACGTGACGGGTGGCGGGCGCGCCGTCGGTCGCTCGTCGTCCACACGGTGCCGATGCCGCTCCCGCCCCCGTCACCTGCGCCTCTCGTCGATCCCGCCGAGGATGGCATCCGAGCGCACCGCTGCCGGGGAGGGCTCGGCCGGGGAAGCGTCGCCTTCGGCGTGCGCGTGCACGACCTCGAGGTTGGATCGATGCGCCCCCGTACGCCGACGTACGCGGTGATGTGGCTCCCGTGCGAGTGGTGGCTGGTGCGCCCTGGCCGCCCGCGTCGGTCGGTCAGGGCTGAACTCGCCCGGGTGGTGGTGCGAGGTGCCAGTGGTCGGGGTGTCCGGGTGGGTGCTCGGGTCTGCGGGTGATCCGCATGCGGCCTTCGTGGACAGCGTGGTGGTGGCGGGGGCAGAGCAGGACCATGTTGTCGAGGTCGGTACCGCCGCCGTTCTCCCATTCGTGGACGTGGTGGGCCTCGCAGCGGGATGGGTCGATGCGGCAGCCGGGGGCGGCGCAGTGCTGGTCGCGGACCTCGAGGGCCTTGCGCAGCCGGGGTGGTGCGCTGCGGTGGGCGCGTCCGACGTGGAGGACCTCTCGGCCGCGTTCCCTGATCACGTCGGCCAGGGCGCCGTAGTCCCTGTGATCGGTGCCCGGGTCGGTGGGGCGGGTGAGGACGGCGGTGAGGTCGGCGTCGCAGAGGATCCGGGTGAGCGACGCCGGGGGGAGGAGCTGCTCGGCGAGGCCGGGCAGGCGCAGCGTCCCACCGACGCCAGCGGTGAGGTCGTCGGCGTGGATGGTGAGGGTGACGTGGGGGCGTTGGGCGTGGCGGGTCCCCAGCGACCCGGAGTCGAGGCAGCGGCGGGCCAGGTCCGCGAGCGCCAACGCGTTGAGATGGTCGCGGCGGTGCCGGCGGCGGACCCGGTCGCTGCGCTCGACCCCGGTGGGCTGGTCCTCGGGGTGCAGTGACCCCGACCGGTACCAGCCGTCGACGACCTGGTCGAGGCAGGTCAGCAGCGCGGCGGCGGTCTCCCCGGTGAGGAACCCCCGCACGTCGACCCCGTCGCCGACGGGGGTGAGGCGCAGGTGCTGGTCCTCATAGGCGTCGAGTTGCGCTTGGGCGGTCCCGTCGGGGTCAACGACCAGGCGGAGCCGGTCGATCCCGCGGCGCAGGTCCGCGACCGTGCCGGTGCGGGCGAGGGGGAGCAGGATCGCCTCGGCCTCACCCCGGACCCGGTCCCGGTGCTCGAGGGGGACCC
>JAHECT010000104.1 GCA_024641605.1 Micrococcales bacterium | reverse complement strand
CTCGACCGGGGAGACGGTCGGGCCGTCGGTCGCGTCCTCGACCCCGGCGGTCGCGTCGGGGTGCTCGGTGCCGCGGGCGGTCGCGTCCGGGGCGGCTGCGTCTGCACGGCGGGGGTCGGCGGGGCGGGGGTCGGCGTCGTCCACGACGCCACGGTACGTCGCCGCGCTCACTCCGCGGCCTGCACCCCCGGCGGCGTGCGGCCCTCCCAGCGGGTGGACAGCACGACCGTCGTGCGGGTGCGCGAGATCCCCTTGATCCGCTGCAGCGCCCCGAGGATGGCCTCGAGGCCGGCGACGTCCGCGGCACGCACCTTGACCAGGAAGTCCTCCTCGCCGGCGACGAGCCAGCAGTCCTCGATCGCGGCCACGTCACGGAGCAGGTCGGCGACGTGCTCCTGCTCGGCGTCCTCGCTCAGCACGACGCCGACGAGGGCGGTGACGCCCAGCCCCAGGGAGGCGGGCGGGACCACCGCGGTCCAGCCCGTGATGTAGCCGCGCTCCTCCAGCCGGCGCACCCGCTCCTGGACGCTGGGCGCGGAGAGCCCGACGAGGCGCGCGAGCTCGGCCCAGCTGGCCCGGCCGTTGCGCCGCAGCTCGGCCAGCAGCTCGTGGTCGACCCGGTCCGGCGTGGTCGTCGCCATCGCGCCTCCCCAGATGTTCACCTGCCCGTGTGGGCGACGTCACCTGGTGTTTGGTCAGTCGCACCCCCCCGTGACCTTAGGATCGTAACTGTTCACGGGCCTAGACCTGCGAACAACACAACTGAAAGGTGGCGAGAGCCATGTTCACCCTGGAGATCGCGCGCGTCCTCGTGCGCAACCTCGACAGGGAGCACGAGCACCGCAGCCGGTGACGGCCGCCGCTCGATCCAACTGAAGAGACCTGGGCCCGCACGCGCCCCCCGATCCCCCTCCGGGTCGACGTGGCGGCGCGGCACGGCAGCCGACCCCCTCCGCGGCGCCGAGCACCCCTCCCCCTCCGCGGGCCCATGAACGACCGGCCGCTGATCCTGCGATCAGCGGCCGTTGTCGTCTGCGTGGTCGTCCCCGAGCAGCCCTGCGGTCAGGGGCTCGTGGGGGCGTCGCCCGGGGTGTCCCCGGAGGGCCGCCCGTCGCGGCGCTCGCGCATCTTGCGCTGCCAGGCCTCGTCGTCGAGGTGGCGCAGGAAGGTCGGGTCGTCGTCCGGGGCGACCGGCTCGCGACGGCGGCCGAACAACGAGGGCCGCGCCGGCTGGGCCTGGTCGGGGTACGCCGTGCGCGGCGCGCGACCGCTCACCAGCCACCACACCGCGCCGAGCACGGGGAGCAGCAGGATGACCAGGATCCACAGCCACTTCGGCAGCGTGCGGACGAGGGTCTTGTCGGTCTGGACGGCGTCGATGAAGGCGTAGAGGACCACGACGACGGCAGCCCCGATCAGCAGCACGCGCGGCATGCCGGTCACCTCCTCGATCCTCGGACCACCATTGTGCGTCGAGGACCCGCAGCCCGCTCGTCGCGGGGCCCGACCGTGATGAGCTCAGACGCCGCCGTAGCTGTGCAGGCCGGGCAGCAGGATGTTCACGCCGAAGTAGTTGAACAGGAAGGTCGCGAAGGCGACGAGGGCGACGTAGGCGGCCCGCCGTCCCTTCCAGCCGGCCGTGGCCCGCGCGTGCAGGTAGGCGGCGTAGGCGACCCAGGTGATGAAGGCCCAGGTCTCCTTGGGGTCCCAGCCCCAGTAGCGGCCCCAGGCGTTCTCGGCCCAGATGGCTCCGGCGATGATCGCGAAGGTCCACAGCGGGAACATGAACGCGATGATGCGGTAGGCCATCCCGTCGAGCCGGGTCGACTCGGGCAGGCGCCGGGCCAGCCCGGCCAGCCAGTACGGCTGACCCGCGGCGGCGCGCCGCTCGCCGGTGTCGGCGACGAGGTAGAGCGAGCTGGCCGCGGCGCTGATCGAGAACGCGCCCGCGCAGATCACCGCGGCCGACACGTGGATGACCAGCCAGTAGGACTTGAGCGCCGGGACGAGCTGCGCGGCCTCGGTGTAGAGGACCGTGACCGCCAGGCCGAGGGTCAGCAGCACGGGGATGACGACGAAGATGCCGAGCCAGCGCACGTCGCGGCGCAGCGAGATCACGAGATAGGTCAGCGCCACCGCGAAGCCGGACGCGAGCGAGAACTCGTACATGTTGCCCAGGGGCATCCGATGCACGGACAGCCCGCGCATGAGGATCCCGGCGCCGAGCAGGATCGTGGCGAGCCACATGACCGAGGTGGCGATGTTGGCCGCGCGCCGTCCGGGGGGCAGCGCGCCGTCGTCCGGGCCCCCGAGGTCGGTGCGCGTGACGACCGCGACGCCGCCGGACTCCGCGTCCGCGGCCACGCCCTGGGCCGTCGCGGCCGGGGTGAGGTCGCGCCCCTTCGTCGAAGCGAACGAGGCCGCGAAACCGATCATCGAGACGGTGTAGGCCACCATCGAGGCGTAGACCAGACCGTTGCTCGCCTGGGCGAGCGTGGTGTCGACCGACACGGTGTCTCCCTCTACGCCCGGGGTGGCGTGGTGGTGGTGGACGTGCTCGTGGTGACCGGCAGCGCCTCGGTGAGCGCCTCGACCTCGTCGGCCACGGAGGCGTGCTCGGACCGGGTGAGGCCGGCGACCTCGACCACGGTAACGCCCCCGGGCCCGGGGTTCACCCGCACCCACACCCGGCGGCGGCTGATGAGAAGCGAGGCGGCCAGACCGATCATGGCGACGACCGACGCCAGCAGCGCCAGCTCCTTGCCGGGGTCGCGGGCGACGGAGAACGAGGCCCACTCGACGTAGCCGTCGAAGGTGACCGTGGCCGAGCCGTCGGGCAGCTCCCAGCTCTCCCCCGGGCGGAGCGCGTCGATGCCGATCCGGGTCATGCCCTCGGTGTCGAGCCGGTAGACCGACTGGGGCCGGCCGGAGTCCAGGCCGAGGTCGCCGGTCCACGCCGCGAGGAACACCGCAGGGTCGTCGTCCTCGGGGAAGGTCGAGTGCGGGCCGCGGACGTCGTCGACCGCGGCGGTGGGCAGGAAGAAGCCCTGCAGTGCCAGCTGCGGGACGGTGTCGGGCACCTTGACGACTCCGGTCGAGGTGAAGGCGCCGTCCTGCGGGAGGAACACGACCGAGTCGCGGAAGACGATCTCGCCGTCGGCATCGCGCACGGTGACGGTGGGGGCGTAGCCGTGGCCGACCAGGAAGGCCTTGACCCCGCCGACGACCAGCGGCTCGTTGACCTCGACGCGCACCTTCTCGGGCTCGGCGCCGGGCTCGGGGGTCACCGTGAGGTCGGCGCTGAACTCGCGCGCCGCCCCGTCCTGCTGACCGCCGCGCTGGAACTGCGCGTCGAAGGAGTCGAGGGTGAAGGCGAACGGCGGGAGGTCGGCGTCGTCGAAGGCGCGGCCGGGCGTGAAGGAGTCGTACTGCGCGCGGGTGTCGGCGAAGGAGGAGCCCTCCCGCACCAGCACGACCCCGCGGAACCCGGCCAGCGAACCCAGGGCCACGGCCAACAGGATCCCCAGCAGCGCCACGTGGAAGACGAGGTTGCCGGTCTCGCGGGCGTAGCCCTTCTCCGCCGCGACCCAGCCGCCGTCGGGGTCGGTGGCTGCCTCGGTGTCCACCCGCCAGCGGTGAGCCCGCAGCCACTGCGCGGCGTCGTCGAGCACGCGCTGCGGCTCGGCGTCGGACTCGAGGCGCCGGTGCTCGGGGAGGCGGGAGAGGTTGAGCGGCGCGGCCGGCGGACGCGAGCGCACGATCCGCCAGTGCTGCGCCGCGCGCGGCAGGACGCAGCCGGCGAGGGACACGAAGAGCAGGAGGTAGATCGCGGCGAACCACGGCGACGCGAAGACGTCGAACATGCCGAGCCGGTCGAGGAAGCGGCCCAGGGCCGGGTTCTCCTGGATCCACTGCGTCACGTCGACGGGAGCGGTCCCCCGCTGAGGGAAGATCGAGCCGGGCACGGAGGCCAGCGCGAGCAGGAACAGCAGGATGAGCGCGGTGCGCATGCTGGTGAGCGTGCGCCAGCCCCACCGCAGCCACCCCAGCAGTCCGAGGCTCACCGGGGCGTCCGCGGGTGCCTCGACCGGGGCGGTCGAGAGCCGTCGGGCGGCCGCGTCCTCGCCGTCGGCGGGAGGCGCGACCGCGTCGGTGCCGGTGGGGACGTCGGCGGGATCCTCGGCCGCGAGGTCCACGTCGGGTCGGTCGGTCACAGCGGCACCCCCCACCCGGCGGACCAGGAGCGCAGGCCCACCGTGAGGTCGTCCCACAGGCCGGTGACGAGCAGGAGCCCGATGGCCACGAGCAGGCCGCCACCGAGGCGCATGACGAGCAGGCTGTGCTGGCGCACCCAGCCGATCGCGCCCAGGGCGCGGCGGAACAGCAGGCCCACGAGGATGAACGGCAGGCCCAGGCCCAGGCAGTAGACGAAGGACAGGATCGCGCCGCGCACGGCCGAGGCCTCGGTGAACGCGAGGGTCTGCACAGCGCCGAGGGTCGGTCCGATGCAGGGCGTCCAGCCGATGCCGAACAGCACGCCGAGCAGGGGCGCCCCCCACAGACCGATCCGCGGCGTGTGGTGCATCCGCCACTCGCGCTGCGCGCCGGGCAGCACCCCGAGGAAGACCAGCCCGAGCGCGATGACGACGACGCCGAGGACGCGGGTGATCGGGTCGGCGTACTCGAGCAGCGCCGACCCGAGCGCCCCGAAGAGCACGCCGTAGCTGACGAACACGACGGTGAAGCCGAGCACGAACAGCAGCGACCCGAGGATCACCCGCCCGCGCGTGCGCGCCGGGCTCGCCACCGCCTGCGCCACCGCCGAGGACGACCGCGACGCGTCGTCACCGGTCGTGGCGCGCGAGGCGTCGGTCTCGCCGGCGAGCTCGGCGCCGGAGAGCCCCGTGACGAAGGACAGGTAGCCGGGCACGAGCGGGAGCACGCACGGCGAGAGGAAGGACACGAAGCCGGCGGCGAAGGCGACGAGCGCGGCGAGCAGGATCGATCCGCTCGTCACCACCTCGCCGGGGTTCACCGCCCGCTCCCCTGGGTCATGGCTGCTCCGCCAGGACCGGCTCGATGATGCCGAGGAGGCGGGAGCGGTCCACCTCGCCGAGGGCGCGCGCCGCCACGCGGCCCTCGCGGTCGAGCACGAGTGTGGTGGGGATGGCGGCGGGGGGCAGCTGGCCGCGGAAGGCGAGCACGACCGAGTTGTCGCCGTCGAAGATCGACGGGTAGCTCACGTCGAAGCGGCGCTGGAAGGCGCGGGCGTTGTCCACCGAGTCCTTGCCGCCGGACACGACGCCCACGAACGAGACACCGTCCGCGCGCAGGTCGGTGTAGGTGGTCTCCAGGGTCGCGGCCTCCGCGCGGCAGGGCGCGCACCACGACGCCCACAGGTTGACCACGACGACCTCGCCGCGCAGGTCCTCGACGTCGAGGGTCGCGCCGTCGAGCGTCGTGCCCGAGAAGGACACCGCCCCCTCGCGCTCGTCGGGCGCCAGGATGACCGTCGAGCCGTCGCCGGCGACGTAGCGGGCCGAGGTGTCCGCGGAGCCGGTCCGGGTCGAGCACCCGGCCAGCACCAGCCCGGCCGAGACCACGAGCGCCACGCCCACGGCGGAGCGGCGTCGGGTCCTCACGGGCTCGCTCCTCGGGTCGGACGGACTTCGGTGACGGAGGGTGGACGTACGGCGGGCCCGGCGGGTTTCCGAGACCGTCGCGAGGTGGGTCACACCTCAGGCGCCCTTGGCCTGCTGCGCACCGGCCTGGCGCACCAGGTCGGCCGAGGGCTCGGCGTAGGTGATGGCCACGAGGCGGTCGTCGTCGAAGGCGAAGGAGGTGAGGCTCGCCAGCGAGCACTGCCGCTTGCGCGGGTCGTGGACGAAGCGGCGCTGCTCGGCGTCGAGGCGGGCGACCCAGACGGGGAGCTGGTGGCTGACGAGCACGGCCTCGTGCCCGCGCGCCTCCCGTCGCGCCGCGGCGACCGCGCCGCGCATGCGCGCGGCGATGTCGACGTAGTGCTCGCCCCAGCTGGGCGTGAACGGGTTGTAGAGGTGGCGCCAGGCCTGGGGGCTCTTGAGCACGCCGTCGCCGACGCCGACGCGCTGGCCCTCGAACACGTTGCCCGCCTCGATGAGCCGGTCGTCGATGCCCACGCGCAGGCCGTGGCGCTCGGCGACCGGGGCGGCGGTCTGCTGGGCGCGCTCCAGCGGGGAGGACATGACGACGGTGACGTCGCGGTCCGCGAGGGCCTCGGCGGCGCGCTCGGCCATCTGCTCGCCGAGGGGCGAGAGGCGGAAGCCCGACAGGCGCCCGTAGAGCACGCCGGTGGGGTTGTGGACCTCGCCGTGGCGGAGGAGGTGGACGACGGTACGGGTGCTCACGCGTACTCCTCGGCGCTGTCGGGTCGGGCGGTCGCGGCCGCCCGCGCCGCGGCCGGGAGGGCCGCGACGAGCCGGTCGAGTGCATTGTCGTCGTGCGCACCCGAGACGAACCAGGCCTCGAACGCGCTCGGCGGCAGGTAGACGCCGTGGTCGAGCATGGCGTGGAAGAAGGCGGCGTAGCGCCAGGACTCCTGCTCCCGCGCCTCGTCGTAGTCGCGCGGGGCCCCGGCGCGGAAGAAGACCGAGAAGAGGTTCCCCGCCGTGGCCAGCGTGTGGACGACGCCCTCGGCGGCCAGCGCCTCGCTCACGAGCCGGCCCACCGTGGCCGCGGTGGCGTCGAGGCGGGGGTAGAGGTCGGGCGTGCAGGCGCGCAGCGTCGCGAGGCCGCAGGCGGCGGCGACCGGGTTCCCGGCGAGCGTCCCGGCCTGGTAGACCGGGCCGGTCGGGGCGAGGTGGGCCATGAGGTCGGCCCGGCCCCCGAACGCCGCGGCCGGGAGGCCGCCGCCCATCACCTTGCCGAAGGTGACCAGGTCGGGCGCCCAGGAGCTGTCGGCGCGGGCCTCGAGCTCGAGCCAGCCGCCGCGGGCGACGCGGAAGCCGGTCATCACCTCGTCGAGGACGAGGAGCGCCCCGTGGGCGTGGGCGATCCGGGCGAGCGCGGCGTTGAACCCCGGCTCGGGCGCGACGACGCCCATGTTGGCGGCCGCTGCCTCGGTGATGACCACGGCGATGTCCTCGCCGTGCGCGGCGAAGGCCGCCTCGACCGCCGCGAGGTCGTTGTAGGGCAGCACGATCGTCTCGTGCGCCTGGGCGCCGGTCACCCCCGGCGAGTCGGGCAGCGCGAAGGTGGCCAGGCCCGACCCGGCTGCGGCGAGCAGCGAGTCGACGTGACCGTGGTAGCACCCGGCGAACTTCACCACCTTCGATCGCCCGGTGGCCCCGCGCGCGAGGCGGATCGCCGACATGGTGGCCTCGGTGCCGCTGCTGACGAGGCGGACCTGCTCGACGGCGGGCACGCGGGCGACGATCTCCTCCGCGAGGGCGACCTCGCCCTCGCCCGGCGTGCCGAAGGAGAAGCCGCGTCCGGCCGCGTCGCGCACCGCGGCGAGGACGTCGGGGTGCGCGTGGCCGAGGACCATCGGCCCCCACGAGCACACGAGGTCGAGGTAGTCGCGGCCGTCGGCGTCGGTGATCCACGGCCCCTGCCCGGACGCCATGAACCGCGGGGTGCCGCCCACGGCGCGGAACGCCCGCACCGGGGAGTTGACCCCGCCCGGGGTCACGGCGCGGGCGCGGGCGAAGAGCTCCTGCGAGCGGGGGGCGCGGTCGTCGTAGGTCACGCGCGCCCCTCCCGGATCCAGCGGGCGAGCTCAGCGGCCCAGTAGGTGAGGACGATGTCGGCACCCGCGCGGTGGATCGAGGTCACCGACTCCACCACCATGCGCTCGCGGTCGATCCAGCCGCGCTCCGCGGCCGCCTCCACCATCGCGTACTCGCCCGACACCTGGTAGGCCGCGACCGGGACGTCCACGGCGTCGGCCACCTCGCGCAGCACGTCGAGGTAGCCCCCGGCGGGCTTGACCATGACCAGGTCCGCGCCCTCCTCGACGTCGAGGCGGACCTCGCGCATCGCCTCGCGCCGGTTGGCCGGGTCCTGCTGGTAGGTCCGTCGGTCGCCGGTGAGCTGGGAGTCCACGGCCTCGCGGAAGGGCCCGTAGGCGGCCGAGGCGTACTTCGCGGCATAGGCGAGGATCGCGACGTCGGTGCGCAGCAGCTCGTCGAGGGCCGAGCGGACGACACCGACCTGACCGTCCATCATCCCGCTCGTGCCGACCACGTCGGCGCCGGCGTCGGCGAGGGCCATCGCCATCTCGGCGTAGCGCACGAGCGTGGCGTCGTTGTCGACCGCTCCGTCGGGCGCGAGCACTCCGCAGTGGCCGTGGTCGGTGAACTCGTCCAGGCACAGGTCGGCCATCACGACGAGGTCCTCACCCACCTCGGCGCGCACGGCCGCGACCGCGCGGTTGAGCGCGCCGTCGGGGT
>JAHECT010000103.1 GCA_024641605.1 Micrococcales bacterium | reverse complement strand
CGGATAGGTCGCGGGAGCGGGCTCGGGAACCGCGGGCGGGTAGGCGTAGGCGGCCGGGTCGGCCACGGGCTCGGGAACCGCGGTCGGGTAGGCGTAGGCGGCCGGGTCGGTCGGCGGAGGGGTCCACGCGGGCTGGGCCGCGTCCGGCGCGACGTCCGGTGGGACGGTCGGCTGGGTGGGGTCCGGCCCGGGCGCTGCGGTCTCGGGGGTCCACGCGGCCGGGTCGGTCATCGTCATCCCTGTCCGGGGTAGGCGCGCGCCGAGGCGCCCGCAGGGTCGGCCCCGGGACGGAACGCCGCCGGAGCGTTGACGACGCAGGACTGGGTGTACTCGAGCAGCCCCTCGTCGCCGTACTCCCGACCGTACCCGCTGCGCTTGACCCCGCCGAACGGCGCGCGCAGGGCCAGCCCCGTGCGGTTGTGGGTGTTCACGAAGACGAAGCCGGTCTCCAGGCGGCGCGCCACGGCGAAGGCGCGCTCCTCGTCCGCCGACCACACCGATCCCGCCAGGCCCAGCTCGGCGGCGTTGTGCTCGGCGACCAGCGCGTCGAGGTCGTCGTAGGGCAGCACCGGCAGCAGCGGGCCGAACTGCTCCTCGCACACGAGGGGGGCGGAGGCGTCGAGACCGAGCACGAGGCGGGGGCGCACGAAGTAGCCGGACTCGTCGAGGGAGGCATCGACCGTCCCCACCTCGCGGACCTGGCCGCCGAGCGCGGCGGAGTCGACAGCGAGCCGCTCCAGGCGCTCCTGCGCGGCTCGGGTCACGACCGGTCCCACGGAGACGCCCTCGGCGAGCGGGTCACCGAGGGAGATCATCCGCTCCGCGGCCGCCTCCAGGCCGGACACGACCTCGGCCAGCCGGTGCCGGGGCGCGTAGATCCGCTTGCTGGCCATGCAGACCTGGCCGCTCGTGGCGTAGGACGCGACGACCAGCCGGTCGAGCGCGGCCTCGTCGAGGTGGGCGTCGTCGAGCAGGATCGCGGCGTCGTTGCCGCCGAGCTCCATGACGGTGGGGGTGAGGCGGGTGGCCGCGGTGGCGCAGATGGCGCGCGCGACCACGTCGCCGCCGGTGAACGCGATCTTGCGCACCAACGGGTGCCCGACGAGGGCCTCCCCCACCTCGGGTCCGCCGTGGACGATGTCCACGAGCCCGGCCGGAAGGGCCTCCGCGAGACGGCGCACCACCGCGGTCACCGCGAGCGGGGCGAACGGCGAGGGCTTGACCACGACCGCGTTGCCCGCCACCAGCGCAGGGGCGACCTTGAGCAGCGACAGGATGACCGGCGCGTTCCACGGCGTCACCGCGGCCACGACCCCGAACGGCGCGCGGCGGATCAGCATGCGCCCCTGCGCGTCGTCGATCTCGTGCTCGGCGAGGACCCGCTCGGCGTTGTCCGCGGCCCAGCGAAGCCACACCGAGGCGAAGCCGATCTCGCCGCGGGCGTCGGGCAGGGGCTTGCCCAGCTCGCGGGCGAGCGTCACCGCGGTCGCGTCGACGAACGTCGGGTCGAGCACCGCGGCCGCGTCGCGCACGAGGGCGCAGCGCTCGGTCAGGGTGCGCGCCGCCCACGCTCGCTGGGCGGAGTCGGCCCGCCGCACGACGACGTCGACGTCGGCCGGGGTGCTCACGCCCACGGCACCGACGGTCTCGCTCGGGCGGGCGGGGTTCTCGCGGACGATCGTGGCCGCGCCCGTGGTGGTCACGACGCTCCTCCGGCGTAGCGCTGCTCGAGGTCGAGCAGCTCGGGCAGGCCGAGCAGGTCGGTGAGCTCGTCCCAGGTCAGCCGCTCGACGGATGTCGCACCGCCCTCGGTGCGGATCGCGGTGTACGCGCGCCGCGCGGCGGCGGCGGCGGCCAGCAGCGGCGCGACGGGGTAGAGCGCGAGGCGCACCCCGAAGGAGGCGAGCACGTCGAGCGGGAGCGGCCGCAGCCGCGGGTCCGCCTCGGACACGTTGACGACGAGTCGAGCGTCGGGCAGCGCCTCATGCACCGCGCCGAGCCGCTCGGCGTCGGCGGCGCCCTCGACGAAGACGAGATCGGCGCCGGCCTCGGCGAACAGCGCGATCCGCGCGACCGCCTCGTCGAGCCCGAGCACCGACAGCGCGTCCGTGCGGGCGATGACGACCAGGCCCGTGCCGGAGTCGACGGCGGCGCGCACCTTCTCCACGGCCTCGTCGCGGTCCACGACCTGCTTGCCCGCCATGTGCCCGCAGCGCTTGGGGCTGACCTGGTCCTCCAGGTGCAGCCCGGCGACGCCGGCCTCGGCGTACTGCTCGACCGTGCGACGCGCGTGCAGCGGGTTGCCGTAGCCGGTGTCCGCGTCGGCCACGAGCGGGAGGTCGGTGACGGCGGTGACGCGACGGGCGAGCTCGGCGACGTCGGTGCCGTGGAGGTAGCCGAGGTCGGGCAGGCCCAGTGCGACCGCGGAGGTGACCGCACCGGAGAGGTGCAGCGCCCGGAAGCCGGCCTCGGTGGCCAGCCGCGCTGTCACCGCGTCGTGCACGCCGGGGACCTGCAGGACGCCGGGCTCGGCCAGGGCGGCTCGCAACCGGTCCGACGCGGCGGTCATCTCAGAACTCCCTCAGCAGCCGGGTGGCCCCGCCGATGACGTCGGCGAAACCCTGCGCGCGCAGAGCGTGCCACAGCGTCGCGGCGTTGATGGCGACGACCGGCTTGCCCAGCCACGCCTCGAGCGCATCGGCCTGGGCGACGAAGGAGAGGTTGGTCCCCACCTGCACGATCGCCTCGACCTCCGGGCCGTCGATCGCGCGCACGGTCTCGGCGATCTCCTGCGGGGTCACCTCGGCGATCGCCGTGGCCGAGGCGCAGCGCAGGCCGGTGATGGCGCGGACGTCGAACCCCGCCTCGCGGAAGAAGCCGCCGACCTCCACGTCGGCGATCGGCTGGTACGGCGAGAACACCGCGATGCGCGACACCCCGAAGCGGGCCAGCGCCTCGCGGCAGGCGGTCGCCCCGGTGGACACCCCGAGCCCGGACCGCTCGCGGATGCGCGCCTCGAACGCCTCGTTGCCCGCCGCGCCACCCCAGAAGGTGGCCGCCGACATGCCCATGAGCATGTAGTCCGGCCGGCAGGTCAGCACGCGGTCGACGGCGTCGTCGATCGAGGCGTCGATCTGCCCGAGCAGGTCCTCGAACGCCTCGTCGTCGGCGAGCACCGGGCGCTGGATGTGCATGCGCCCGGCGTGGAAGGTGATCCCGGGCGGACGCATGACCGAGAGGTCGTGCTCCACCACCGTGTTGGTGCTCGGGACGATGGCGGCGATCTTCGCCCGCCACCCGGTGACGTCGGGCATCGGGCTCAGACCGTGCCGAGCTCGCGCAGCTTGGCGATGTCGGCGGCGGACTTGCCGAGCACCTCCGAGAGCACCTGGTCGGTGTGCTCGCCGAGCTCGGGCCCGACCCAGCGCACCTGGCCCGGGGTGTCGGAGAGCTTGGGGAAGGTGTTCTGCATCGCCAGGTCGCCGAACTGGCGGTGGGTGACGCGCACGATGGCCTCGCGCGCGGCGAAGTGCGGGTCGTCGAGCATCTCGGGAGCGCGGTAGATCTTCCCGTGCGGGACGCCGTGCTCCTTCATGAGCGCCTCGACCTCGTCCGCGGTGAGGCTGCGGGTCCAGTCGGCGATGAGGTCGTCGAGCTCGCCCTGGTGCGCACCGCGGGCAGAGTGGGTCGCGTAGCGCTCGTCCTCGGCCAGCTCCGGTCGACCCATCGCGTCGGCGAGACGACGGAACACGGTGTCCTGGTTGCCGGCGATGAGGATCTCGAGCCCGTCGGAGGTCGGGTAGACGTTGGACGGCGCGACGTTGGGCAGGATCGGACCCGTGCGCTCGCGGATGTAGCCGCCCTTGTCGTACTCGCTGACCAGCGACTCCATGATCGCGAGCACGGCCTCGTAGATGGCCGAGTCGACGACCTGGCCGCGGCCGGTGCGCTCGCGCGCGTGCAGCGCCATGAGCGCGCCGAGCGCGCCGAAGGTCGCGGCGAGGGTGTCGCCGATGGACACGCCCGCGCGCGCGGGCATCCGGTCGGGCTCACCGATGACGTAGCGCAGCCCGCCCATGGCCTCACCGATCGCGCCGTAGCCGGCCTGGGGCGACATGGGTCCGGTCTGGCCGAAGCCGGTGACGCGCAGGATGACGAGCTTGGGGTTGATCTCCCACAGGCTCTCCGGCGAGAGGTTCCAGCGCTCCAGCGTCCCGGGGCGGAAGTTCTCGATGAGCAGGTCCGAGCTGGCGAGCAGCTCGCGGGCGATGGCCTGGCCCTCCTCCGTGCGCAGGTTGACCGTGACCGACTTCTTGTTGCGCGCCACGACCGGCCACCACAGCGACTGGCCGTGCGGCTTCTCCCGGCCCCACTCGCGCATGGGGTCGCCCTGGCCCGGCGGCTCGAGCTTGATGACCTCAGCGCCGAAGTCGGCGAACAGCTGCCCGGCGAAGGGGCCGGCGAGCAGCACGCCCATCTCCACCACGCGCAGGTCGGACAGGGCGCCGGGGTGTCCGGAGTCCTTGGTCACGTCGGTTCCTTCTCGTTCGGTGCGGTACGCCGGCTCGATCAGCCGGCGGCGAGCTTGGCGAGATCGGCGGCGGAGAGGTTCTCCACGCCGACCACGCGGTTGTTGGTGAAGAAGAGCAGCGTCTCGGTGGTGCCCTCGTCGCCCTGACCGGACAGGCCCCACGCGGGGCGCGGGGCGAAGAGGTTGAGCGAGAGCATCGTCGAGCCGTTGACCTTGACCCCGCCGGCGTGGACCTGCCGCGCGACCCCCATGCCGCGCTCGGGGTCGCCGGCGAAGACGTAGCCCTCGAGGCCGAACGGGGTGCCGTTGGCCAGCGCCACCGCCTCCGCGTCGGTGGCGAAGGTGTGGACGGTCGCGACCGGGCCGAAGATCTCGTCCTGGGCGTCCTCGCTCGCCACCCCGCTGACGAGGGTGGGCGAGAGGAAGTTGCCCGGCAGGTCCGGGAGCGGCGTGGGCGCGTGGACGGTGCCGCCCTTCGCCGCCAGCTCCGCGATCCGCGCCTCGAGGGTGGCCTTGTGCGCCGAGTGGACGATGGGACCCATGTCGCTGGCCGGGTCGAGCGAGTCGCCGAGGGTGATCGCGGCGAGCTTGGCCTTCGTCGCCTCGAGCACCTCGCCGGCCACCGACTCGGCGAGGACGAGCCGACCCAGGGCCCGGCACCACTGGCCGTTGAGCTGCGTGAGCAGGTCCACGATCCCGGTCGAGGCCTGGTCGATGTCGGCGTCGTCGAGCACGACGATCGGGTTGTTGCCGCCGAGCTCGAGCTGGGCGGGCTTGAAGTCGTGCGCGCACGCGGCGGCGATCGCGCGCCCGCCGTTGAGACCGCCGGTGAAGGAGATCGCGCGCACGCGCGGGTCGGTGACGAGCAGGCCGCCGACGTGCGGGCCGCCGTGCACCATCTGGAACAGGCCAGGGGGCAGCCCGAGGTCGGCGAGCACCCGACCGAGGACGAGGCCGAGCTCCTGGGTGCCGTAGGGCGCCCACTCGCTGGGCTTGAGGATCGACGGAGCACCTGCCGCGAGCGAGTTCGCCACCTTGTGCGCCGCCATGGGGGCGGGCGCGTTCCACGGGACGAGCGAGAGCGCCGGGCCCCAGGGCAGCTTGTGGATCTCCGCCGGCTGACCCGTGGGGCCGTCCATGGTCGTGGAGAGCAGGCCCATCCGCAGCTGCTCGGCGGCGAGGCGGAAGGCGCCGCCGTTGATGACGACGGCCAGCATCCCGGTCGTACGGATGATCGCGCCGGTGCCGAGCGACTCCAGGGCGGCGATGCGCATGGCCTCGGCGTCGAGCGCGTCGGCGATGGCATCGAGGACCTCTGCCCTGCGCTCCGGCGGCGTCGCGGCCCACTCGCCGGAGCGGTGCAGCGCGTCAGCGGCCTCGGCGACCCGATCGACGTCGGCGTCGTTCGTCGCCCGCTGCCGGGAGATGACCTCGCCGGTGTTGGGGTTCTCGAGGTCCACGCCGAGGTCGACGTCCGGCTCGGACACCTCGCCGGCGACGAGCTGGGCGTGCGCCGGGACCTCGACGGCGGTCGACGGGGTGGCGGTCACGAGTCCTCCTGCGATCGTTCGGTGGCGTAGACCCGGGTGGTCCGGCCGCCGTCGTGCACGGGGCCGGCTCCCCCTCGGGGGTCGTGCGCGACCCGGCGGGTCGGGTCGGTGGTGATGCGGGTGCCGCGGACGCTCAGCACCCGGCGGAGCACGCCGTCGCGGTACAGCGTGGTGGTGCGGGTGCGCTGATCGCCACCGAGGTGACGGATGTAGTCCGGGTCGTAGAAGCGGGTGATGTCCGCGCCGTCGGTGCGCTCGGGCAGGAACACCAGCACCCCCGGGCCGCCGGAGACCCCGAGCATCGTGGGCGCCTCCGGTCCGAGCCGGTCGAAGACCAGGACGCCGTCGCGGACAGTGCCGCCGAACGAGCGCGCGTGCGCGTCGCGGCCGCGCAGGACGACGTTGGTCTGCTCGTAGCGGACCTGCCCGTCGTCGTCACGGACGTCGATGTAGACGAGCTGCTCGTACGGGAGCGGCCCCGGGGTGCCGCCGTGCTCGTCGTGGACGAGCTCGGTGCCGTCGGGGGCGTGCCCGGACACGACGTCGTGCCACACGCCGCGGAACAGCGCGAGGTTGTCCAGCACGGTGCCGCCGGTCACGACCCTGACGACTCCTTGGCCGCACCGTCACGCAGGTTGGCGTTGAACGCCTGGGTGCCGGCGCCGTCGACGACCATCTTCGCGTACTCGAGCTGGCCGCGCTCCGCCGGGAAGGCCTGGACGAGGCCCATCGCGGCGTCGCGGAAGGCACGGCCGAGGAGGTTGTCCATGAGCGCGCCGGACGTGCCGCACATCTTGAGCGCCAGCTGCGTCACGGTGAAGGCGCCCTCGCAGACGGCGCCCTTGGTGAGCCGCCAGTTCTTGACGACCTCGGACTTGGGGAGGATCTCGGGCTCGGCGGTCTCGAGCAGCAGCTGGTAGGCCGCCCACTGGTGGACCTGCTGCAGCTCCTTCTCCGCCTGGCCGATCATCACCTGGTGCATCGGCGAGCTCGCGATGGGCGCACCGGTGTCGGCGAAGGTCTGGGTCATGACGCGGTCGAGCGCGTAGTCGTAGGCGCCGCGGGCGATGCCGGCGTAGATGGCGCCGATCGCGACCTGGTTGCCGACCCACGAGCCGCGCGCGACCTTGGTCGAGTTCATGAACGCGCCGGGGATGGTGAGCGAGTCCTCGTCGGGGACGAAGCAGTCCTCGAGCACGATGCCGAAGTTGCCCGAGGCGCGCATGCCCAGGCCGTTCCAGTTGGTGCGCGCGCGGACGCCGGCCTTGCGGCGGTCGACGAGGAACAGGCACAGCGCGTCGAGGCCCTCGAGGTCGTCGCGGCGCGCGGTCACCATGTAGTAGTCGGCGGTGTCGGTGAGGCAGCCGAAGGACTTGACCCCGTTGAGCAGCCAGCCGCCCTCGGTCCGGGTCGCGGTCGTCTGGATGACCACGTTGGCGTTGGAGGCCTTGACCGCCTCGGAGGCGAAGTTGCCGATCCACTTGCCCTCGGCGCCCATGAGCGTGAGGACCTTCTCCGCGAAGGCGCGCACGGTCGGGACGTCGGCCTCGTCGTAGTGACCGGCCTCGATCGCGCCGAGCGGGAGCAGACCGCGCGAGCTCGACGAGCAGTGGAAGAAGTAGGCCAGCGCGGTCGAGCCGCACACGGTGCCCAGCGTGTAGGTGGTCGCCGCGAGGTCGCGCAGCGAGCCGCCCATGCCGCCGTACTCGGTGGGGATGACCAGACCGAGCAGGCCGGACTCGCGGAAGGCCTTGAGGTGGGCCTCGGGGAACTCGCTGCGCGCGTCGGCCTCGGCGGCGTACGCCGAGATCGAGGGCAGGAGGTCCTCGACGACCTGCTGGCGCGCCTTCTCCTCGGGTGTCAGGTCGTGGATGAGTCGCTCGGCGATGAGGGGCGTGGTCACGAGGTTCCTCCGGAGGGGGCGGACGTGCCGAGCCGGTAGGTGCGGCCCGGGAGCTGGGACCCGAGCGCCGCCTCCACCCCGAGCGCGGCCCGCACGGCGGCGGACCGGTCGGCGGGCACGGCGACCTCGAGCTGGTCGCAGAGATGGAGCAGGTCCTCGAGGGCGAACGAGCCGTCGATGCCGCCCAGGGCCGCGTCGATCCGGCGCACCCCGCTCTTGAGGACGGTGAGCGCGTTGGCCGCGGCGAGGCCGCTGCGGTCGTCGAGGCGGACGGCGAGCGGCACGGGCCGGGCTCGGTTGACGGTCTCCTGCAGGACCGCGCGGACGGTGAGCGCCGTGCCGGTCCCGTCGTCGACGAGGACGATCGCGTCGGGCTCCAGCGCGGTGAGCGAGGAGACGATGTCGGCGACCTCGTCGATGCGGTCGGGCGCGAAGGCGGCGGGGATCTCGATGCGGACCCCGACCCCGCGCTCGCGTGCGGCGAGCACCACGTCGCGCGCGGTGTCGCCGGCCTCCACGTCGATCCCGGAGACCCCGGCGGACACGAGGTCGGCCACCTGGTCCCCGCGCACGACCTTGGCCCAGGCCGCGCCGGCGCCCTCGCGCAGG
>JAHECT010000102.1 GCA_024641605.1 Micrococcales bacterium | reverse complement strand
GCCGTCGATCCTAGGGTGGACGGGTGACCGAGCATCTGGACCACGTGGCCGCACTCGGCCTCGGGGAGCTGGCGACAGCCATGGGCATCGAGCTCCTCGAGGCCACGGACGAGCGCGTGGTGGCACGCATGCCCGTCGCCGGCAACCGTCAGCCCTTCGGCCTCCTGCACGGCGGGGCCAGCGTCGTCCTCGCCGAGACCGTCGGCTCGATCGCGGCGGCGCTGCACGCAGGTGCCGAGCACTACCCCGTGGGGATCGAGATCGACGCGTCGCACCACCGCGCGGCCACGGACGGTCACGTGACCGGTGTCGCGACACCGATCTCCCGCGGTCGCACGCTGGCGACCTACGAGATCGTGATCCGCGACGACGCCGACCGGCGGACGTGCACAGCGCGGCTCACGTGCCTGATCCGGCCACGCCCCTGACCCCGCGAGCCGCGCGGCCGAGGATGGCCCGCCGCCGCATGGTCCGTTGCACCGGAGTGAGCTCGCTCGCGTCGCGCGCCTCGACACGCACGTCGAGCCCGAGCCGACGGCGGAGAGCCGATGTCGACGCCGTCCGTCGCACGACGAGCGGGCCGAAGCCGTGCCGGGCGAAGAAGCGGTTGAGGTCGCGGTCGCTCGACGGCACGTTGACGACGACCTCCGCGGCGCCGACCTCGTCGGCGAAGACCACTGCGTCGCGCAGAAGGGCGGACCCGATGCCCGACTTGCGCCGGCCGGACGCCACGTGGACCACGTCCACGAGCACCGCGGACGCGTCGGCCAGGATGCCCCGCTCGACGACCGAGTAGGACGCGAACCCCACGGCCTGACCGTCGTGCTCGGCGATGGCGAGCCGGTAGGTCTCCGGACGTCCGGACCGCGACTCCGCCTCGAGACGGTCGCGCACCCGGGTCCCGATGCCTGACGTGCCGGGCACCGAGGCGCCCGCCGCGGAGCAGAACTCGGCCCACAGCGGGGCCAGGGTCGCGACGTCTTCCGGCCCGGCATGCCGGATCCGTACAGCAGCCCCTCGACCCATCGGCCCTCCCCGGCACGTCCGGTGACCGTGGGTCACCGACTCGGACATATCGCCCACGACGCAGCGCACTCTAGGCGCAGCGACCGCGGCGCGAGCAAGTCCAGGGCGAATCCATACGGATCCTCGGGGTCCGCCCGCAGATCCTCTCCCGGACCTGGCAGGCTCACCGCGTCGGGCGCGCGCCCGGACGAGGAGGGATCGTGCTGCCCGGCGTGGGGACCCTCATCAACGCCGTCGCCATCCTGCTGGGCTCCGCGCTCGGTGTCCTCGTCGGAGACCGGCTCCCCGAACGCACCCGCTCCGTCGTCACCGACGCCCTGGGCCTCGTGGTCCTCCTGGTCGCGGCGTTGTCGGTCTCCGCGGTCCTCGACGACGAGCTGGTGGCCGCAGTCGGGTCCGGTCCGGCTGTGCTCGTCATCCTGTTCGCCCTCCTCGTCGGCGGCGTCATCGGATCCCTGCTGGACCTCGAGCGCCGCCTCGAGTCCGTCGGTGCCTGGCTGCGCAGGCGCCTCGTGCGCGGCGGAGACCACGGGCACCGGTTCGTCGAGGGATTCGTGACCGCCTCGCTGGTCTACTGCGTGGGACCGCTGGCGATCCTGGGAGCCCTCTCCGACGGCCTCGGCACCGGCATCGAACAGCTGGTGCTCAAGTCGGCCCTGGACGGGCTGGCCTCGATCGCCTTCGCTGCTGCGCTCGGGTGGGGCGTCGCCGCCTCCGCGCTGGCGGTGCTGGCCTACCAAGGCTTCTGGACGGTCGTAGGGCTGCTGCTCGGCGGGGTGCTCGCGCCACCCGAGATCTCGGCGATCACCGCCACCGGCGGGCTGCTGCTCATCGGCGTGGCTCTGCGTCTCCTCCGCATCCGCGACGTCCCCGTCGCCGACCTGCTCCCCGCCCTGCTCGTGGCCCCCGTGCTGAGCTGGGCCGTCGGCTCCCTGTTCTGATCCCCCGACACGAGCATCAGCGGAACGGCACACAAGGCCGTTTTCATCGTTATGCTCCGGCGGGTCCGACAAGGAGCGTCAACGCGCGCGAGCCGACGCTTCACCGGGTGCGGTACGGCGGTCAGGACCGCCAGAAGGAGGACCCGCGTGCATCGTCGTGCAGCCGGCCTGCTGGTAGCACTGCTCGGAGCGGTCGCGCTGCTCTGGGGCGTGGCTGCCGCCCCCGCCTCGGCCACCACCGCGGGACCCGTCATCTTCGGCACGATCGTGACTCCCGACGACGAGCCCGTCACCGGGGTCGTGGTCAACGTCGCCGGTCCGGACGGGTTCACGGGGTCCGCGACGAGCGACGCCGAGGGTGCCTGGGAGGTCCAGGTCCCGTCGTCGGGCACCTACACCATCGCGCTCGACGAGTCCACGCTGCCGGAGGGCCTCGGACTCGCGGCAGGCAGCGAACGCACCGTGAACGCCTTCGGCGGCAAGGTGCGGGTGCAGTTCCCCACCGGTGACAGCGTGCTCAAGCAGAGCTCGAAGTTCGACCAGGTCGTGCAGCTCACCGTCGACGGCCTCCTGCTCGGCCTGATCCTGGCGCTCGGCGCAGTCGGACTGTCACTGATCTACGGCACGACGGGGCTGACGAACTTCGCCCACGGCGAGCTGCTCACCCTCGGGGCGCTGAGCACGTACTTCTACGCCACCGTGCTCAGCTTCCCGCTGGTGCTGGCTGCCGTCGCCGCGCTCATCACGTGCGGGGCTCTCGGCGCGGTCCAGGACCGGATCCTGTGGAAGCCCCTGCGCCGACGAGGTACCGGCCTGATCGCGATGCTCGTGGTGTCGATCGGTCTCGGGATCTTCCTGCGCTACCTGTTCCTCTTCCTGTTCCAGGGATCCACGCAGCAGTTCCCCGAGTTCAGCGGGCAGGCCGGCCTCGAGGTCGGACCGGTCTCCATCACGCCCAAGGCGATCATCGGCGCCCTTCTCGCCGTCGCGGCCATCCTCGGCACCATCTACTGGCTGCTGCGCACCCGGATGGGCAAGGCGAGCCGGGCCGTCTCGGACAACCCCGCGCTGGCGTCCGCCTCCGGCATCGACGTCGAGCGCGTCATCAACGTGGTGTGGGTCCTCGGCGCGACCCTGGCGGCGCTCGCCGGGATCCTGGTCGGACTCACCTCGGGCGTCTCGTGGAACATGGGTCAGCAGATCCTGCTGCTCATCTTCGCCGCGGTCACCCTCGGCGGGCTCGGGACGGCCTTCGGCGCCCTCTTCGGCGCCCTCATCGTGGGTCTGCTCATCCAGCTCTCGACCCTCGTGATCCCACCGGAGCTCAAGAGCGTCGGAGCACTCGTGATCCTCATCGTCATCCTGCTCGTGCGGCCACAGGGCCTGCTCGGGCGACGCGAGCGGATCGGCTGAGGGAGGCGTCATGGACTTCAACGGCATCATCACGCAGACGCTGACCCAGGCCATCGGGGTCTCCGCGGTCATCTACTGCCTGGCCGCGGTCGGGCTCAACGTGCACTTCGGCTACACCGGCCTGCTCAACTTCGGTCAGGCGGGGTTCCTGGCCGTCGCCGCCTACGGGCTCGCCGTCAGCGTCTCCCGCATGGGCCTGAGCCTCTGGGTCGGCGTGCTCGTGGGAATCCTCGCGGCGATCCTGCTCGCGCTCCTGCTCGGTGTGCCGACCCTGCGACTGCGTGCCGACTATCTGGCCATCGTGACGATCGCGGCGGCCGAGATCATCAGACTGATCGTGCGCTCGGTCACCTTCCGGGAGTACTTCGGCGGATCCGACGGCATCACTCGCTTCGCGGACGAGTTCTACGCGCTCAACCCGTTCTCGTCCCCCCTCGACCTCGGCGTCATCAAGTTCAGCCAGAACGATCTCTGGGTCGTGACCGTCGGCTGGACCCTCATCGCGCTCACGTCGCTGATGATCTGGTCGCTCATGCGATCCCCCTGGGGCCGCGTGCTCAAGGGCATCCGCGAGGACGAGGATGCCGTGCGGTCGCTGGGCAAGAACGTCTACTCCTACAAGATGCAGGCGCTCGTCCTGGGTGGCGTGATCGGTGCGCTGGGCGGCTTCATGGCCGCGATCGCGTTCCAGTCCGTCCAGCCCGACACGTACTCCACCGAGTTCACCTTCTTCGTCTACACCATGCTCATCCTCGGCGGTGCGGCGCGGATCTTCGGACCGATCCTCGGTGCCGCGATCTTCTGGGCGCTGCTCGTGTTCGTGGGCGAGTTCCTCAACGAGGCCGTCAACAAGGGCGTGATCACCTTCCTGAGCAACACCCAGGTCGGCCAGATCCGCTTCATGCTCGTCGGCCTCGGCCTGATGAGCTTGATGATCTTCCGACCACAAGGCATCCTCGGCGACCGGAAGGAGCTGGCTCTCGATGCCCGCTGACGCCCCTGCCACCACCCGACGCGACGCCGCCGTGGCCGCGCTCGCTGAGGTCGCCCATGAGCCCGGCGCACCCAAGCCGGACGCCATCGTCGTGGCCGACGGCATCGTGCGCCGCTTCGGCGGCCTGACCGCCGTGGACGTCGCCCACATCGAGATCCAGCGGGGGGCCATCACGGCCCTCATCGGCCCCAACGGCGCCGGGAAGACGACGTTCTTCAACCTCCTCACCGGCTTCGACCAGCCCAACGAGGGCCAGTGGAGCCTCAACGCTCGCAGCCTCAAGGGGGTCCCCCCGCACAAGGTGGCCCGGCGCGGCATGGTCCGCACGTTCCAGCTCACCAAGGCGCTGTCGAAGATGACGGTGCTGGACAACATGCGTCTCGGCGTCTCGGGCCAGGGGGGCGAGAAGTTCTGGCGTGCCCTGTTCCCGTTCGCCTGGAAGAGCGAGGAGCGACGCAACACCGAGCGGGCGCAGGAACTGCTCGCCCGGTTCAAGCTCGACGCCAAGCAGCAGGACTTCGCCGGCGAGATGTCCGGCGGGCAGCGCAAGCTGCTCGAGATGGCTCGCGCGCTCATGGTCGAGCCCGAGATGGTGATGCTCGACGAGCCGATGGCGGGCGTGAACCCGGCCCTGACCCAGTCGCTGCTGGGCCACATCAAGGACCTGCGCGAGCAGGGCATGACGGTGCTCTTCGTCGAGCACGACATGGACATGGTCCGTGACATCAGTGACTGGGTCATCGTCATGGCCCAGGGCCAGGTGATCGCCGAAGGGCCGCCCGACAGCGTCATGAGCGACCAGCGCGTCATCGACGCCTACCTGGGTGCCCACCACGACCAGGCGCTCACAGACACCGGAGAGGCGTTCACCGACGACGCACCCTCGCCCGCCGCACCCGAGGAGTCCGCGTGACCACCCCCGACAACGCCCACGAGTTCGAGCGCGAGCTCGACCTCGACGCGGCCCAGAGGACCGATCACCACCACGGACGTCACCGGGACGATGCCGAGGCCGTCGACCGCTCGGCGCACGTGGCGGCGGCGGAGGGGGCGCTCGTCCGCGTCGACGACGCCATCGCCGGCTACCTCCCCGGCGTCAACATCCTCAACGGGTGCGATCTGTACGCCCAGGAGGGCGAGCTGGTGGGCATCATCGGGCCCAACGGCGCTGGCAAGTCCACCCTGCTCAAGGCGCTCTTCGGCCTGGTGAAGATCAAGGAGGGCACGGTCACGCTGCGCGGTGAGACGATCACCAACATGCGGGCCGACCAGCTGGTCAAGCGCGGGATCGGGTTCGTCCCGCAGAGCAACAACGTCTTCCCCTCGCTGACCATCGAGGAGAACCTCCAGATGGGCGCCTACCAGGCACCCGGCTCGTTCACCGAGCGCTTCGACTTCGTGGCCGGCCTCTTCCCCACGCTGGCGGACCGTCGCAAGCAGCGGGCAGGATCGCTCTCCGGTGGCGAGCGTCAGATGGTCGCCATGGGCCGGGCCCTCATGATGAACCCGTCGGTCCTCCTCCTCGACGAGCCGAGCGCCGGGCTCTCACCGGTGCTCACCGACGAGGTCTTCGTCCGGGTCAAGGACATCAACGCCACGGGCGTCACTGTGATCATGGTCGAGCAGAACGCGCGGCGCTGCCTGCAGATCTGCGACCGCGGCTACGTCCTGGACCAGGGCCGCAACGCCTACACCGGCACCGGCCGGCAGCTCGCCACCGACCCCAAGGTCATCGAGCTCTACCTCGGCACCCTCGCCAAGGCGTGACCCGGCCCAGCCGGCGCACCGCGACCTGAGGCGGCCCGACCCCCGCCGAGGGGAACGCCTGCCCGATCCTGGGCGCGCGCCGTCGCACGCCAGCCCCTCCCCCGACAGAGATCGGCCCCCGCAGCCAGAGGCTGCGGGGGCCGACCGGTGATGCTGTGAGCGTCAGCTCCCCGACGGAGCGGGAACCTCGCCGGAGATGAACTCGAGCGGGGCGATCTTGTCGTCCGCGCCGAACTCGTAGATGCCCATGGTGGCCTTGGCCGGGTCACCGTTGGCGTCGAAGTCGACCGGGCCCGACTGGCCCTCGTAGTCGATGTCCTTGCCCTCGTCCAGGAGCGCCTTGCACTCGGCGAACGTGGAGCACTTCTCACCGCCGGCGGAGACGGCCTGCAGCTGCGAGGCGATGGCCACACCGGAGTCGTTCCCGGCAGCCTGAGCGGCGAGCGCGATCAGGTTGATCGCGTCGTAGCTCTCCGGGGCGTAGGAGAAGTCGATGAGCTCGGGGTCGACCGCGAGGAGCGCGGCCTTGAACTCGTCGGAGGCCTTGGCACCCGGCAGGGTGCCCTTCGCCCCGGTCAGGGTGCCCGCGGGCAGCCCCTCAGCCAGGGCGTTGCCCAGGTTGCCGTCGCACAGGTACAGCGGCAGGTCCTGCGGGCCGATGCCCTGCTTGATGAGCTCCTGGAGGATCTTCTTGGTCTCGTCGAAGCCGATGACCACGAGCGCCTCGGGCTTGGCAGCCTTGACCGCCGTCACCTCAGCCGCGTAGTCCGCAGCCTTGGGGTCGTAGATCTTGCTGTAGGCGATCGTGCCGCCCGCGCCCTCGAAGGCCTCCGTGAAGGTCTTGGCCAGACCCTCGCCGTAGGCGTCCTGAAGGGCCAGGACCGCCGCCGTCTTGTGGTCGTCGTTGGCCACGAGCTGGCCGAGGACCGCACCCTGGAAGGTGTCCGGCGGCGCGGTGCGCCAGTAGAGGCCCTTGTCGTCGTAGCTCGACAGCGCGATCGAGGTGTTCGCCGGCGACATCTGCAGGGCGCCGGCGGAGGTGATCTTGTCGATGATCGTCAGGGACACCGACGAGGACGCGGCACCGATGAAGGCGTCGACGCCCTTGGCCAGACCGGAGTCGACCGTGGCCGAGGCGATGTTGGTGGAGGTGTCGCCGGAGTCACCGGGGACGTAGGCGACCTCCTTGCCGAGGACACCGCCCGCCTCGTTGATCTCCTTGAGCGCGAGGTCCACACCGGCGAACTCGGGCGGGCCGAGGAAGGCCAGCGATCCCGTCTGCGGCAGCACGCTGCCGATCGTCAGGGTGCCGTCGCCCGGCGGGAGGGTGGAGCTGGGGCTCGCGCTCGAGCCGGAGTCGCCATCGCTGCCACCGCAAGCGGCGAGCAGGAGGGCGGCGGCGCCGGCGACCGCGAGAGACCGCACCAGGGTGGGTCGGGTCATGAAGCGTCTCCTTCTTTCCAGGACAGGCCGATCCGGCGGACCAGCCGTGCGAGGGAAACCTAGTCGAGGGGGGTCCGGAGCGCATGACGACGGGACGGCCTGTTTCGCCCTCGTTGCCCGATCGTGACCTCCTCAGGCTGTCGGTCCGTCGGCCTCCCGCAGGACCACGTCCGCGACCTCGCGCATGCTGAGCCGACGATCCATGGCGGCCTTCTGCATCCAACGGAAGGCGTCGGGCTCGCTGAGTCCGTACGTCCGCTGGAGCACCGCCTTGGCCCGCTCGACCCGTTTGCGCGTCTCGAGCGTCTCGCCGAGGTCGGCCACCTCGGCCTCGAGAGTCACGATCTCGGCGTAGCGGCTGACCGCGAGCTCGATCGCCGGTGCCAGGTCGGCCTGCGTGAAGGGTTTCACGAGATAGGCCATCGCCCCGGCATCGCGGGCCCGCTCGACGAGCTCACGCTGGCTGAACGCGGTCAGCATGACCACCGGGGCCACGCGGGCCGCGGTGATCTGCTCCGCGGCGCTGATGCCGTCCAGGACTGGCATCTTGACGTCGAGCATGACCAGGTCCGGGCGCAGCTCCTCGGCGAGCCGAACGGCGGTCTCCCCGTCGCCCGCCTCCGCGACCACCGCGTACCCCAGGTCGCCGAGCATCTCCACGAGGTCCATCCGGATGAGCACCTCGTCCTCGGCGACCACCACACGCAGCCGACCGGTCTCCTCCGCCATGCGGGCGAGCCTAGTGACCCCAGCGCGTCCGGGCACCGGCCGCACGGCGTGCGGGGCTAGGGTTGGCTGCACCGCTCCGGTCCGCCGGAGGAGCCCCGATAGCCCAACCGGCAGAGGCAGTGGTCTCAAACACCATCCAGTGTGGGTTCGAATCCCACTCGGGGCACGCAGGACGGGTCCAGGGACCCCACCAGGACGGTCAGTCGCGCGAGAGCGTCGGGGCCACGTCGGCGATGCGGGCTAGCAGCCCGTTCACGAAAGGCCCGGAGTCATCGGTGGACAGCGAGGACACCAGCCCGACCGCTTCGGAGATCGCGACCGCGTCGGGGACCTCGTCGCACCACAGCAGCTCGTAGACCCCGA
>JAHECT010000101.1 GCA_024641605.1 Micrococcales bacterium | reverse complement strand
CGAGGCCGTCGGCCCCGCTCCCGACCCGAGCCTGTCCGCAGCGGCGCGCGCCCGCGCGCTCGCGGCGCGGATCCGGCTGCGCGACGGGATCACCGTCCCCGACGTAGCGGTCCTGCT
The DNA here is from genome assembly GCA_024641605.1 of Micrococcales bacterium. Lineage (GTDB taxonomy): Bacteria > Actinomycetota > Actinomycetes > S36-B12 > CAIYMF01 > Longivirga. The sequence continues at coordinate 8,629 of JAHECT010000101.1, read as the reverse complement.
CGTCGATGACACCTGGCGCTCCGGGTGGACCGCCACCTTCGCCACCGCCGTGCTCCGCGAGGCTGGCGCCCGCTCGGTCACGCCGCTCGTCCTCCACCAGCTCCCGTAACCGCCCGTCTCCGAACCCTGCGTAGCCTGCGCGCGCTGGAGCGCGCGGAAACTACGCAGGGTTCGGCTACAGGGGCGCGAGGGCAGCTCCCGGTCCGATGATCAGCCGCGGCTCAGAGGTCGTGCCAGTCGCCGTCGATCCAGGTGACCTCGCCCTCGAGCAGCGGCGCGAGCTTCTCCCGCCACCAGGTGTCCTGGTCCGGGTGATCTGCGAGCGCCTCGTAGGCCGCCCGGTCCCGGAAGCGGACGCACATGACGACGCGTCCGTCATCGGTGACCAGCGCGCGCTGGTCGACGAAGCCGGCAGCGTCGCCGATCGTCGTACGCCACTCGTTGAGCAGGGCCTGCATCACCTCGATCGGGGTGCTGCTGCGGGAGATCATCACGGTTCCGTACATGCGTGCCTCCTCGTGCGAGGCCTCACCCGTCCGACGCCGGACACCTGGCCGGCGACGTCCCGCCGTGGCGGAGCGAGGAATGGCGCTCACCTTGCTCCTCGGCCACCCACCCGGTCAATGCACCGGAGCGGCCGCTGAAGGTGGTGGCCCGCCCGGGTTGGTGTCGTGCGCGCGCGGCAGAGCGCGCGCAGGCTACTCATGCGGCGGGGGTCGCCTGCCACACTCGTCCTCATGACGAGTACGGGAGTGACCCGCGAGGAGCTGCGTGCGGCGCAGAGGCCGCTGCGCGAGAAGTACCAGTCCGATCCGACGACCGCGTGGACGCTCACGCACGCCGACGCCGAGTTCGCCGACCCCGGGATCACCTGCACGGTGCAGACCTGGGCGGGACCGGTCATCGCCGGGCTCCAGCCGGCCACCGGCGGCACGGGGGAGCACTCGTGCTCGACCGACATGATCCTGCAGGCGCTGCTCGGCTGCACCGGCGTGACGCTGCGCAGCGTGGCCACCGCGATGTCGCTGGACCTCGGCGAGGTTCACCTGCGGGCCGAGAGCCACTACGACGCGCGTGGCACCCTCGGCGTCGACCGCAGCGTGGATGTCGGCCTCGGCCCGATCACGGTCACCATCACGGTCACCGCCGACCTCGACGACGCGACCCTCCAGCGGCTCGCCACCTCGACCGAGCGCTACTGCGTCGTCGCCCACAGCCTGCGCCAGACACCGGACATCAGGGTCGTGCGCGCGGCCGGCTGAGTCGACCCGGAGGTCGATCCAGTCCGGCCGCGGCGAGTCGGAGCGTCAGCCCAGGTCAGCTCAGCTCGGCCCCGGCGCCGGTGACGAGCGACCCGGCCGTGCCGTGCACCATCTGGTCGAGGTCGTACGACGCCTTCGTGCCGGCACCCGCGCCGGCTGCGGTTCCGGCGCCCGTGCGCACCGACCCGGCCGTCCCGTGCGCGACCTGGTCGAGGTCGCTCACCACGGCCGTGCCAGCGGTACCGAGTGCGACACCGGATCCGGTACGCAGCGCGTCGGCGGTCCCGTGGACGGACTCGGCGGCGTCGTTGCTGCTCACGGCCGGGGTCGTCGGGTCGAACGAGCTCGCGGCCCAGAAGCGTGCGGCCACGAGCGCCCCGATCGCCAGGACGGCGACGGCGAGGGCCACCAGGACGAGCGTGCGACGGCGGGGGCCGACCACGCGCAGGTCGGAGACGCGCGGCGAGGTGGTGGGGATCGTGGTGGGGGCGGCGATGGTCATGTCCGTGGTCCTCTCGGATGTCGGGGTGACACCGGTGCCGGGGTCACACGAGCACGGTGGCTGTCGGCGCTGGCACCGGGTCGCAAGCCCGCCGGGGGCGAAGTCCCCTCCCTTGCAGCCGGACCCCACCCACCACCCCAGGCGCGCCGTCGGCGCGCCTATGCGGACCGCACCGGCATGCCGCGCCGGCACCCCCGTCCGTGTCCTCGCACCGTGTCGTTGCAGGTCGCGAGCACGGCACCGCTCGCGCGCGGACGTCGGCCAATCTGGGGACTTCTCCCCTCACGCGGTCGCGGCGTCCATCCCTAGCGTCGCGGGCATGCAGATCTGGGTGCTCGGAACGCTCGAGGTCAGCCACGCCGACCGCGCCGTGGAGCTCCACGGCGCACTTCCGCGGCGCCTCCTGGCGCTGCTGTCGCTGAACCCGGGCCAGGAGTCGAGCGTCGACCGGCTCGTCGACGGGCTCTGGGGCGAGGAGCCGCCCACGGCCGCAACCGCCACGCTGCAGTCCCACGTCGCCCGGCTGCGCCGCATGCTCCCCGACCCGCGCGTGGTGCGCACCGGGCGCAGCGGCTACCTGCTCGACCTCGACCCCGACCTGCTCGACCGCGTCCGCTTCGAGCGCGACCTGGTCCGCGGTACGACGCTCGTGGCGCAGGCGCGCTTCGACGAGGGCGCGAAGGTCCTCGCGGCCGCGCTCGCCCTCTGGCGCGGTACGCCGTACATGGAGTTCGCCGGCTGCGCCGAGCTCGAGGCCGAGGCCGAGCGGCTGGAGAGCCTGCGCCTCGACGCCCTCGAGCAGCGCCTCGCGGCGGACGTCGCACGCCCTGGTGCCCCCTCGGTCGTGGCCGAGCTCGAGGCCCTCGTGCGCTGGCACCCGGTGCGCGAGTCCTTCTGGGCGCTGCTCATGACCGCGATGTACCGGGCCGGGCGACAGGGCGACGCCCTCGCCGTCTATCAGCGCGCCCGCGCGACCCTCGCCGACGAGCTCGGCGTCGATCCGGGTCCCGCACTGCGCGAGCTGGAGCGTCGCATCCTCGAGCAGGACCCTGCGCTCGAGACGACGGGGATCTCCGCACTCCTGTCCGCGCCGGACCTGCAGTCCTATGCTCACCGGGTGGCTCTGGTGGAGCGCAGCGAGCAGCTCGCCTCCCTCACCGCCCTCGTCGAGGACTCGGCGAGCGGTGCGGGACGGCTGGCCCTCGTCCATGGGGAGGCCGGCGCTGGCAAATCGGCCTTGGTCCGCGAGCTCGGCGCCTCGCTCGGGGGGCGGGCTCAGCTGCTGTGGGGCGCGTGCGACCCGCTCTCCTCGCCCCGACCGCTGGGACCGCTCGTCGACATCGCCGGCCGTCTCGGCCCGCAGGTGGTGGAGGCGCTGAGTGTCGGTGAGCGCGACGGAGTCTTCGACGCCGTCCTCGCTGCGCTGCAGGCCGCCGGACCCACAGTCGTCGTCCTCGAGGACCTGCACTGGGCCGACGAGTCGACCCTCGACCTCGTCCGCTTCCTCGCCCGCCGCCTCCAGTCCACCCCCTGCCTCGTCGTGGCTACCTATCGCGACGACCAGATCGCGGCCACGCATCCCCTCCGCGTGATGGTCGGCGACCTCGCGGGGGTGCATGCGCTCGCCAGGGTGCCGGTCCCGCTCCTGAGCCGCGCAGGGGTGGCCGAGCTCGCCGCGGGTCTTCCGATCGACGTCGACGCCGTGCTCGCCGAGACCGGCGGCAACGCCTTCCTCGTCACGGAGGTGCTCGCCGCTGGGGAGGACCAGGTGCCCGACAGCGTGCAGGACGCCGTCCTTGCGCGTGCCTACCGTCTGTCGCCCCAAGCGCGGCTCGCCCTGGACTCGGCCGCCGTCGTCGGCGCGCGGATCGAACCCACGCTCCTGCACGGGCTGCCGGACGTGTCCCCGTCGGCGGTGGACGAGTGCGTCGACGCGGGCCTGCTGACGTTCGAGGCGCCGACGTACTCGTTCCGCCATGAACTGATCCGCCAGGCGGTGCTCCTCGGCATCTCCGCCGGACGTCTGGGGGCGTTGCACTGGCAGGTGCTGGATCGGCTGCGCAACCTTCCGATCGAGCCGCGGCCGCTGGCGCGACTGGCCGAGCACGCCGAGATGGCCGGTGACGCGCGGGCGACCCTCGAGTTCGCGATCGCTGCGGGCGACCTGGCGGCCCGGTTGGGCTCGCACCGTGAGGCGGCGTTCCAGTACGGCCGTGCGATGCCCCACGCGCAGCTGCTCGACCTCGAGGGGCGCCTCTCGCTGCTCCGCCGTCGTGCGCAGGAGTGCACGATCAGCGACCTTCAGGTGGAGGCGGTCGCGGCCTGGGATGAGTTCCTAGCCCTGCTGCCCCAAGGACGTGTGGAGGAGCGGGTCGACGCCCTGCTCGGCATCGACTTCTCGACGTACACGATCGGGGACGGCACTCGACGCGAGGCCCTCATCGACGAGGCGTGGAGCCTGGTCGAGGGAACCCCACCGAGCCCGCACCACGCCCGGGTCGTGCTGGGCGTGGGTCGCAGCCATCATCTGGACGCGCGCTTCCCTGAGGCGGCGCTGTGGTACCGGCGCGCGATCGCGATGGCCGACGACGTGGGTGAGCACGCGGTGGCCGCTCGTGCTCGGGGGAATCTGTCGTTCTGCGTGTTCGTCCTCGACGACATCGACGCCGGCCGTGAGCTGGCCGGAGAGGCGCTGCAGCTCGCGCTGCGCCACGGCGAGGCGGAGATCGCATCGCGGACCTACCAGACGGTCGCGGCGCTCGACTGGCTGAACTTCCGCCTCGACGACGCGCTCGCGACGTTCGACGAGGGGATCCGGTACTCCGCGGATCACGACCTGCACGGAGACCTCATGTGCGCGCTCGCCTCCCGCGTCACGCTGCTCAACGACCTGGGTCTGTGGGACGACGCCGTACGAGAGGCGGAGGACCTGCTCTACGTCCGCAACACCGGACGGGCCAGCCGGATCGAGGGGCTAGGGACGCTCGCCCTCATCGGGGCACGGCGTGGGGATCGCGACGACGTGTGGGACCTGCTCGACCAGATGCAGCGCTGGATCGAGCGGTCGCAGACCCTGGACTACCGGGCCTCGGTCGCGATCTCACAAGGGGAGGTACACCTGCTCGAGGGAGACCTCGACGCCGTCGAGCGGACAGTCCTCCCGGTCTACCTGCTCGCCACCGAGGTCGGCGATCCGGACTGGATCGGGCGCCTCGGGGTGCTGGCCCACCGGGCCGGGCTGATCGACGCGCCGCCCGACGGGATGACCGAGCCGTACCGCTGGACGTTGCTCGGCGAGCATCGCCGCGCCGCGACGTTCTGGGCCGACGCCGGGTCGCCCTACAACGCGGCGTGGGCGCTGCTCGACAGCGATGACGAGACCGACATTCGCGAGGCCCGCGCCCGGTTCGACCAGCTCGGTGCCGCGGTGCTCGTGGCGCGCTGCGACGACAAGCTGCGCTCGCTGGGCGCCAAGGTGCCGCGAGGCGCCCGCGCCAGCACGAAGTCCAACGTGGGCGGCCTCACGGACCGGGAGGTCGAGGTCCTCGCCCTCCTCGACGAGGGCCTGCGCAACGCGGAGATCGCCGCCCGGCTGCACCTGTCGGAGAAGACCGTCGGCCACCACGTGTCGTCGATCCTGGCCAAGCTGGGCGTCTCCTCGCGGCTCGAGGCCGTCCGACGCGCCCGCGACCTCGCCGCCGTCGGCTGACGCGACGGAGGCCGGCTGGCCCCTGCGGTCAGGTAGGGAATCCCGGAGCGCAACCTAGGGAGGCCGTCCGATGTGCCCCGCGGCCGCGACTGGCTGACTTGGTCCCGAGGGGCCGACGTACGGCCCGGGGATCGAGGAGGAAGCAGATGCCCCGCTACATGGTCGAGCGCACGTTCACCGACGGGCTGCACATCCCGACCACCGACGACGGCGCCACCACGTGCCTGTCCGTCGTGGGCAACAACGGCGAGGTAGGAGTGACCTGGGTGCACTCCTACGTCACCACGGACAAGTCGAAGACGTTCTGCATCTACGACGGCCCCGACGAGGACGCCATCCGTGTCGCGGCCGGCAAGAACGGCCTGCCGGTCGACTCGGTCATCCCGGTCAGCGTGCTCGACCCGTACTTCTACCACTGAGCCGAGGTGGACCTCCCGCGTCGCGGCACCGGCACCGTCCTCCGCCCGGTGCCGCGACGCGGGATCACGTCAGTTCGACCGATCGCCGTCCTCTGAGGCGGATCGGAGGGAGAGACCTGCGTCGGATTTGTCCGGGCTTCGCGACCCTCGTCCCGTGAGCCCGCACGGATCCGAGCACCGCCAGGGGTTCCGCGACCACGGAGACAGGTCTAGCGTCCGAATCGCTGGGCAGCCCGCTCGTGAGCTGCCGTCCTGCCCCCACGGGAGCCACCATCCGCGCAAGACGCAACCCGCGTCCCGCGAACTGTTCGAGGTCTCGGGAGGTTCCATGAACCGTCGATTGCTGCTCGCGGCCGTCTCCGCCGCGAGCCTCACCGCCGCCACGCTGCTCGCAGCACCGGCGGCCACCGCGGACGCGCCACCGTTCGTCCCCGTCGCGTCCGGCTTCGACGCACCGACGCACATCGCCTTCGGCCCCGGCAACTCGCTCTACGTCGCCTCGGCGGGCCTGTTCTCGGGCAACGCCGCCATCGACAAGGTGAGCCTGTCCTCCGGTGCGGTCCGTCGGGTCGCGACGCCGCACGGCTTCAGCCCCGGTGTCGACGTGCTCGGCAACGGCCGGGTCTTCTTCACCCTCAGCGAGGGGGAGGGACCTGAGGAGGGTCAGGGCCCGACGTGGCTCAAGCGGGTCAACGCCAGCGGCCGTGTGACCACGGTCGCGGACATGCTCGCCATCGAGCGCATGTACAACCCCGACGGACAGGACCCGGACGCACCCGATGCCGAGTCCAACCCCTACTCGGTGCTCGCCCTCCCGAGCCGCACCATCGTCGCGGACGCGGCAGGCAACTCGCTCATCCAGATCCGCACGAACGCTCGCCCGTCGGTTCTCACCGCGTTCCCGACGTTCGCGGCTCCCGGTTGCCAGCAGGCCAACCCCGGGATCGGCGACGTGTGCGACCCGGTGCCCACCGACGTCGAGATGGGCCCTGATGGCTACCTCTACGTCTCGGGTCTCGGCGCCGAGGTGATGGGCCACATCTACAAGGTGAACGCGCGGACCGGCGCCATCGTGCAGACCTGGGGCGACCTGCCCCCGCTCACCGGCATCGACGTCGCGGCGGACGGCACGATCTACGTCGCGTCCCTGTTCACCGACCAGGTGTTCCGGATCGGCAGCGGCGGCGTGACCGTGGCCGACATTCCGGCCCCGCTCGACGTCGAGCTCGGGCACGGCATGGTGCTCGTGTCCTCGTTCGCGGGCGCGGTCTTCTCCGTCAGCCCGGGGGCGTTCTCCTGAGCCTCCCGCCTGGCACCTGACACCAGCGGCCCCGGACCTCGTGTCCGGGGCCGCTGCCGTCGTCGGCGAACCCCGGCGCGCGGCCTCGCGGCTTCCTAGACTGGCGGTGTGGGTGCGTGGAGCCTGGCTCCGTCGGACGCCCGATGCGGTCGCTCGCACTGAGCGGTCCCGACGCGTGGAGCCACGGCTCGCGTGCTGCGCCGTCGCCCGGCGCACGCCGGACGGCTGGGACCCCCCGCCCCGTCGCCGACGGGACGACCGGAGGCAGTCCGAGAGGAGGCCCGCCATGCCGGGTCTGCAGAAGTTCGATCGGCCGCTCGAGGACCTGATGCGTTCCGTGTGGCCCTTCAACGAGGTGTCCGTCGACCTGCCGCGCGACGCCTGGCCCATGCGGGTCGAGGAGTTCCGCGAGGGCGAGGACCTCGTGGTCCGGGCCGAGCTGCCCGGCGTCGACCCCGCCCAGGACGTCGCGATCACCCTGGACGCGGGGATGCTCACCATCTCGGCCCAGCGCCGGGAGGAGCGGACGCAGGGGGAGAAGGGCGCCCCCGGCTACCGCAGCGAGTTCCGCTACGGCACCTTCGTGCGCACCGTGCGCCTGCCCGAGGGCGCCGAGGAGGACTCCATCACCGCGACGTACACCGACGGCATCCTCACCGTGCGCGTGCACGTCGCCACCTCGTCCGCAGAACCCACCACGATCCCGGTGACCCGGACCTAGTTCGGCACCGCGCGGACCGCCGACGGTCCGCCAGCCACGCACGGCCCGCCACGATGTGGAAGGAGCACGGCATGTCGTCCGACACCACGCAGGAGATCGTCCAGGACCTCGTCCGGGAGATGGCCGAGGAGGACGAGCGCGACGAGCGTCGGTCGATGGGTGGCGGTGGGAGCCCCATCTACGCGCTCGGCATGATCGGCGCCGGCGTCTACTACTGGCGCAGGGCGGATCCCGATCTCGCCTCGCGCGCCACGGCGATCGGCAAGGCCCTCGTGTGGCCGGCCTTCGTCGTGTACGACCTGCTCCGCCATGTCGAGGGGGACCCGTCGGACTGAGGGTCACGATCCTCACCCTGTGCAGGCTGCGCGCGCTCCGCCGCGCGCAGCCTGCACAGTCGTGACGTACCCCGGCGGGTCGTCCCCAGATCGACCTCCGTCCACCCCGTGGACCGAGTCGCGGCCGCGCACCGTCGAGGCATGACCGGCCGCACCCGCCCGCTCGAGCGCGTCCCTGGGCTGGCCGCGCTCGCCTCCGCCCAGCTCGGCGTCGTACGCCGCGACCAGCTCGCCGACCTCGGCGTGACGCGCCACCACGTGCGACGCCAGGTGCTGGCGCAGCGGTGGCGTCCCATCGGCCCGTTCGTCGTCGTCCTCACCACCGGGGGGCTCACCCGCGCGCAGCAGCGGGCGGTGGCGGTCCTCCATGCCGGCGCGGGC
>JAHECT010000100.1 GCA_024641605.1 Micrococcales bacterium | reverse complement strand
GCGCGGGCGAGCGTGGCGACCGTGCGCTCGGAGACCGAGACGTCGGGTCGCAGGAGCGTGCCGTCGAGGTCGGTGGCCACGAGACGGGTGCCGCGCACCAGCTCCCGCCATGACCTCACGCGAGGATCCTCGCGCACGCCTCTGTCCGGTGCACGCGGCACCGGCCGGGCCCGACGTGGTCCGCTCGTCAGCGGAGGAGTTCCCGACGGGCCGGTGCCGTGCGGGGTCAGCCCCGGTCCGGGGGCCGCCACGCGGGCTCGAGCAGCCCCGCCGCGCGCAGACCGAGCAGCTCCTCCACGGCGTGCCCGACTGCCAGCAGCCGCGCCTCCTGGTGCGGGCGCCCGAGGAGGGCCAGGCCCACCGGCAGACCGCCCACGAGCCCCATCGGCAGGCACAGGACTGGCCAGCCGGCGATCGACGGGGCGGCGCTCGCGACCCCGCCGCCGAGGAAGTAGTCCCCGCCGACCAGGTCGATCTTGCCCGCGGGGGCGTACGCCGGCGCGAGCACCACGTCGCGCCCGCCGTCGAGGGCGAAAGCCGGTTCGAGCATCTCCTCGACCGCCCAGGCCAGGCACCGGTCGCGCGCGGCCTGCCAGGCCTCCCCGGTCCGCCCGGCACCGTCGGCTGCCAGCTCGAGGTACTCCTGCCCGAAGTGTGCGAGCTCGGTGTCGGCGTGCTCGCGGTTGAACACGACGACCTCGGCGAGCGAGCGCGGACCCGGGCCGGGCCTCGCGGACAGGTACGCGTCGAGATCGTCCTTGAGGTCGCCGAGCAGCACCGTCAGCTCCGCGGAGCCCACGTCGCCGACCGGCACGACCGGCGCCTCGGCGAGGTCCGCTCCGGCCTCGGCGAGGCGCCGCAGCACGTCGTCGAACAGCGCGTCGGTCGCCGGGTGCAGCGTGCGCCACCCCTCCGCGACCGCGACCCGCAGGCCCGCCACGGATGCGGACCCTGGGGCCGTCGCGTAGGCCGGGTCGCCGGTCAGCGCCGACAGCAGCAGGGCGACGTCACGCACGCCGCGGGCCATGGGACCGGCGCAGTCCTGGCTGCTGGACAACGGGACGATGCCGGTGGTGGGCACGAGGCCCAGCGTCGGCTTGAGGCCCACCACGCCCGAGAAGGAGGCAGGGCAGGTGATGGATCCGTCGGTCTCCGTGCCGATCGCGAGCGGCGCCAGCCCGGCGGCGAGCGCCGCACCGGACCCGGAGGAGGACCCGCCCGCGCTGCGGTCCAGCGCCCACGGGTTCGTCGTGAGGCCCCCGACGCCGGACCAGCCGCTGACCGAGTGCGTGGAGCGCATGTTGGCCCACTCGGAGAGGTTCGTGGAGCCCAGCACCACGAGCCCGGCCTCCCGAAGCGCGCCCACGAGGGGGGCGTCCGCTCGGACTGCTCTCCCTGCGAGGGCGAGCGAGCCCGCCGTCCCGGGCAGCCCGACCGCCTCGATGTTGTCCTTCACCAGCACCGGCAGGCCGTGCAGCGGGCCGCGCACGCGCCCCTCGGCGCGCTCCCGGTCGAGCCGGGCGGCCTGGTCGAGCGCGTCCTCGGCGACCGCGAGGACCGAGCCGAGCCGGGGGCCGTCGGTGTCGAGAGCGCCGATGCGCTGCAGGAGGCCATCGACCAGCGACACCGAGGTGAGGGTGCCGTCGTCGAGCCGGGCCGCCAGCTCGGTCGCGTGGGCGGCAGCGAGGTCGGCGGTGGACGGGTGGGGATCGCTCACGCGAGGAGCCTGGCACGGGCTCCGGGTCAGCGCAGGGGGTCGAGCGTCTCGCGTCCGCCGAGGTAGGGGCGCAGAGCGGCAGGCACCCGCACCGACCCGTCGGCCTGCTGGTGGTTCTCGAGGAGGGCGACGATCGTGCGCGTGATCGCGACGAGGGTGCCGTTGAGGGTGGCCACCGGCCGGACGCCGTCGCCGTCGCGCATCCGGATGCGCAGGCGGCGCGCCTGGAACTCCGTGCAGTTCGAGGTGGAGGTCACCTCGCGGTAGCGCTCCTGGCTGGGGACCCATGCCTCGATGTCGTACTTGCGTGCGGCGCTGGCCCCCAGGTCGCCGGACGCGACGTCGATGACGCGGTAGGGGAGCTCGAGACTGTCCATGAACTGCCGCTCCCAGCCGAGGAGTCGGCCGTGCTCGGCGGCGGCGTCCTCGGGCGCGCAGTAGGAGAACATCTCCACCTTGTCGAACCAGTGCACCCTGAAGATCCCCCGGGTGTCCTTGCCGTGCGACCCGGCCTCGCGGCGGTAGCAGGGGGAGTAGCCGACGTAGCGGCGCGGCAGGGACGAGGCGTCGAGGATCTCGTCGGAGTGGTACGCCGCGAGCGGTACCTCGGCGGTCCCCACGAGGTACATGTCGTCGGCCTCGAGGCGGTAGACGTTCTCGGCCGCCTGGCCGAGGAACCCGGTCCCTTCCATCGCCGCGGGCTTCACGAGCGCCGGCGGGATCATCGGAGTGAAGCCGTTGCCCCCGGCGAGCGCGATCGCGTGGTTGACCAGGGCGAGCTCCAGCAGCGCGCCGACCCCGGTGAGGTAGTAGAAGCGCGAGCCGCTCACCTTCGCGCCGCGCTCGATGTCGATCGCCCCCAGCAGCTCGCCGAGCTCGACGTGGTCGCGGACCTCGATCCCCTCGGCCGCGAAGTCGCGGCGGACGCCGACCTCCTCGACCACGGCGAAGTCGTCCTCGCCCCCGACGGGTGCGTCGAGGTCGATGAGGTTGCTCAGCCCGGCGAGCAGCGACGCGGCCTCGGCGTCGGCCGCGTCGCGACCGGACTCGGCGGACCGGACCCGCTCCGCGAGCGCGGTGGCTCCGGACATGAGCCCGTCGAGCTCGGCCTGGACGGCGGGTCGGTCGGCGTCGGCCACCTTCTTGAGAGCCCCCTGCAGCGGGCCGATGCGCTTGCCGAGCTCCTTCTGCTCGTTGCGCAGCGCGCCGTACTCGGACTCGGCGGCGCGCCGCCGCTCGTCAGCGGCGAGCAGGCGGTCCACGACGGAGGCGTCCTCGCCCCGGCGTCGCTGGGACTCTCGGACGCGCTCGGGGTCCTCGCGGAGGGTCTTGAGATCGATCACGCCGCGAGCCTAGTCGCGCCGCGCTCGCCGTCGTCCCGGGTGACCCCCGCGGCCGGTCGCGGATTCCTCGTGCCCTCGTCGGAGGCGCTAGAGGTAGAGCCCGCCCCGGTCCTCGCCGGGTCCTGGGACGCCGGGCATCCCCGGCTCGCCCGGACCGGGCTGCCCGCCCGGGCCGAGCGAGCGTCGGCGCATGTGCTCGAGCTGGGCCTGAGCGGCCATCTGCTGGGCGAAGAGGGCCGTCTGGATGCCGTGGAAGAGGCCTTCGAGCCATCCGACGAGCTGGGCCTGCGCGATCCGCAGCTCGGCGTCGGTGGGCACCCGGTCCTCGGTGAACGGCAGCGAGAGCCGCTCGAGCTCCTCGACCAGCTCCGGTGCCAGGCCGTCCTCGAGCTCGGCGATCGACCGGCGGTGGATGTCGCGCAGCCGGGTGCGCGAGGCTTCATCGAGCGGAGCGGTGCGCACCTCCTCCAGCAGCTGCTTGACCATGCTGCCGATGCGCATCACCTTCGCGGGCTGCTCCACGAGGTCGGCCGGGGAGGGCTCCGGCGGACCGTCCTGCTCCGCGCTGCCGTCGGGGACCTCGACGACGCCCAGCGGGCGTCCGTCCGGACCGACCACGACGATGCGCTGCTCCTCGTCCTGCTGCCCCTGCTCGGGAGTCTCGGTCATGCGTCCATCCCACCACAGGGGCCGCCCCGCCGCCCGCGACCTTCCTGAACGACTGTTCAGCGTTGTCCCGCAAGGGATCCCCGGATGTCGAGGTTGCCGCTGGATCGTGGTTCCATGTGCTGTCGCACGCCGCCGTGGCGCGCGTCGCAGGGCTCACCGTGAGGGGTGAGAGCACCGGACCCCTGGGGCACCGGGCTGCGTGATCGTCAGGAGACGACCCGTGGACTACAACTGGCTGTTCCCCGGAGCCGAGGCCCGTCCCGTCGGCGCCAAGGGCTGGGGCTCGTTCGCCGTGGAGCCGATCCCGGCCGGGACGGTCGTGGCCGGGTTCGGTGGCCACTGCGTGACCGGGGCGACGCTCGCCACCTTCGACCACGACCGGCAGGGCCGCTCGATCCAGGTGGCGGAGGACCTCTACCTCGTCTCCGGCGAGACCCCCGAGCCCGGGGACATGCTCAACCACTCGTGCGCGCCCACCTGTGGGCTGGTGGGGGCGAGCGTCCTCATCGCCATGCGCGACATCGAGGTCGGCGAGGAGCTGACCTTCGACTACGCCACGTGCGACTCCAGCGACTACGACGAGTTCGTCTGCCTGTGCGGGATGCCGACCTGTCGCGGCCTGGTCACCGGCCGGGACTGGATGCGTCCCGAGATCCAGGCCCGCTACGCCGGCTGGTTCTCCCCCTACATCGCGCGCCGCATCGCCGCTCTGCCCGCCACGCTCTGAGCGCCGAGCGGGGCCAACTCAGGTGACAACACCGCTGCACGCGAGGAGGCTGCCGTGGTGACCGAGCTGCGCACCCGTTCCCTCGCCTTCACCGGCGACGGCATCGACCCGGTGGATCTCACCCATGTCACCAGGCTGGTCCTCGCGAGCGAGCAGGCCGTGCTCGGGAGGTCCGACACGACCGCGGACGACGTGGCGGCCATGCTCGCGGTCTCCTCGCTCGACCGCGCGAACTCCTGCTTCGCCCTCGAGGGCGACGAGCCGGTCGGGTTCCTCTCGATCGAGGACGACCCGCACGAGGGGGTGACCAATCTCGAGGTCTACTCCCTTCCCTGGCCCGGCTCCGAGCCGCTCCGCGCTGCCCTGCTGGAGCGGGGGCTCGAGGTGGCCCGCGCCCGGCGCGACGGGTCGGGTCGGGAGGCCTGGAAGGCCCGTGCGGGGTGCCACGTCGAGGACTCGGCGTTCGCCTCGGTAATGGTCGGAGCCGGCATGGCTCCGGTCCGGCGGTTCTACCGGATGACGATCGACTCGGACTCCCCGCTCGTGCCCGAGGCGATGCCGCCCCTGCCCTCCGGGGTGGAGATCCGCGGCGGGGCCGCCGACGAGCAGGACCGCCGCACCGTCCACGGGATCGACCGCGAGTCCTTCGCGGAGCACTGGGGGTACGCCGACTACCCGTTCGACGAATGGTGGGAGCACATGTCGGCCTGGCCGACGTTCGACCCCGACGACTGGTGGCTGCTCAGCGTCGAGGGCACGCCGGCGGCGATCTGCCTGCTCAGCGAGCGGCGGGCCGAGTTCGGCGAGGGCTACGTCCTCGTGCTGGGGGTGCTGAAGGAGTTCCGCGGCCGGGGACTCGCGCAGCTGCTGCTGCGCCGGACGTTCGTGCACTACAGAGACCGCGGCCGGACGAGCACCTCGCTCGGCGTCGACGCGACCAACACGACCGGGGCGGTGGCGCTCTACGAGAAGGTCGGGATGCGGCCCACCCTCGTCATGGAGGCCTACGAGCACCCGCTCGACTGACCCCGCCCGTCAGGCGGCGAGGACGACCTTGCCGATGTGGCCGCCGTCCTCGAGCCGTCGGTGCGCCTCGGCGGCCTCGGACAGCGGCAGCACCCGGTCGACCACCGGCTGGACGGCTCCTGAGGCGACCAGCGGCCAGGCCTCGGCAGCCACCCGCGCGCAGATCTCCGCCTTCTCGGCCGCGTGCCGGGCCCGCAGCGTGGTCGCGCGCACCTGGCCGCGCTTGGACATGAGCACGGCGAGGTTGAGTTCGCCCTTCGTCCCGCCCTGCATCCCGATGACCTGGATGCGCCCGTCGAGCGCGAGGGCGTCCACGTTGCGCTGCAGATAGGCCGCCCCCATGTTGTCGAGGACGACGTCGGCCCCGCCGACCGCCTTCATGACCGCGACGAAGTCCTCGTCCCGGTAGTCGATGAGGATCTCCGCGCCGAGCTCGCGGCAGCGCTCGAGCTTCTCGGCGGACCCCGCGGTCACGGCGACGCGAGCGCCGAGCGCGACCGCGGCCTGGATCGCGAAGGTGCCGATGCCGCCGGCGCCGCCGTGCACGAGCAGCAGCTCGCCCGGAGCCAGGGCTGCGTCCATGACGATGTTGGACCACACGGTGCAGGCGACCTCGGGCAGCGCCGCCGCCGTCACCAGATCGATGCCCGCGGGCACCGGCATCAGCTGACCGGCCGGGACGGCGACCAGCTCGGCGTACCCGCCGCCGGCGAGCAGCGCAGTGCACTCGTCCCCCACCGACCATCCCGTCACGCCGGCCCCGACATCGGCGAGGACCCCGCTGCACTCCAGGCCGGGGTACGGCGGCGCGCCCGCGGGAGGCGGGTAGCGGCCCTGGCGCTGGAGCAGGTCGGCGCGGTTGACGGCGGTGGCGGCGACCCGCACCACCACCTCGCCCGCGTCCGCGACCGGGTCGGGCACCTCGGTCCACGCCAGCGCCTCGGGGCCGCCCGGTTCTTCGACGACGATCGCGCGCACCCCTCAGGCGCCGTTCATGGTGGGGCGGATGGCGACGATCCGGTCACCTCGCTGGAGGACGGTCGCGCGACGCTCGTCGAACCGGTAGAGCTCGCCATCGCGCACGACGCCGAGCACCATGTCGCCTTGCGAGAGCAGCGATTCCGGCGAGAGCCCCAGCTCGGCCGGCGTGATGTCGCGCTCGACGATCTCGAGCCCCTGCTGGGGCTCCAGGAGGTCCTCCACGAGCTGACCGGCACGGGGCGAGGTGAGCGACAGGCCGAGCATGCGGCCAGCCGATTCCGCCGTGGGGATGACGATACCGACGCCGCTGGACTTGATGAGTGAGATGTTCTGGCTCTCACGGGCGGAGGCGACGACCGTGGCCGTGGGGTTGAGGCGCCTGACCGTCAGCGCGACGAGCACGGTGGTGTCGTCGCGGTCGGTCGCGATGACGACCTTGGCCGCCGTGTCGACCTTGGCGCTGCGCAGCACCTCCTCCCGCGTGGCGTCCCCGGAGATGGTGAGGACCCCGAACGCCGTAGCCTCCTCGACCTCGGTCGGCTTGTTGGTCACCACCACGATCTCGTTGGCGGCCGTGCCCTGGTCGAGGATGGCCTCCAGGGCGCTGCGCCCCTTGACCCCGAAACCGACGACGATCGTGTGGTCGCGCACGCGTTCCCTCCAGCGTCTGGTGCGGTACTCGTCCCGGCTGCGCTGGGTGAGGACCTCGACGGTCGTCCCGACCAGCACGATGAGGAAGAGGACGCGGACCGGGGTGATGACGAAGGTGTTCACCAGGCGGGCCCGCGGGGTGATGGGCGTGATGTCGCCGTAGCCGGTCGTCGAGAGCGACACGGTGGAGTAGTACAGCGCGTCCAGGAAGCTGATCTCCGCCTCGGCGCCGGCGCAGCGGTCGATCTCGCGGCAGACGTCGCGGTATCCCTCACGCTCGGTGTAGACGAGCACGGTGACGCCCAGCACGCAGAGCGCGGCGACGGCGACGCGCACGAGGATGGCGGCGAGGGGCCCGAGCCTGCGCACGGGCAGGTGGACGTTCCCGATCGTCGTCACGGGGGGACGGTAGCCGTCGGGTCGGCGCGCAGGTCGTCGGGTCACGGGAGCGGGAGCACCTGGACCCCGGCGCCGCGCTCGGCGCCTCCCGGCGGGATGACCGCCATGCCGTCGGCGAGCGCGATCCCCCGCAGCATCGCCGGTCCCACGTGCCGCACCGGGCTCGCCGTCACGACGAGACCGTCGCGTCGGCGGATGACCGGGACGAGACGGGTGTCGTCGGGGTGGCCGGTGACGGCATCGTCGAGGACGGAGGGCTCCACGCCGGTGTCGTCGGCACCCGCCTCGCCGCGCAGCGCCGCGATGAGCGGCAGGCCCAGGGTGAGCAGGGCCGAGACGGCGGCCAGGGGGTTCCCGGGGAGCCCGAGCACGTGCCGCCCGTCGGGCAGGCTCGCCAGGCACATGGGATGGCCGGGGCGTACGGCGACCCCGTCGACGACCCAGTGCGCGCCGAGCCGGCGCAGGGCGGTGTGGAGGTGGTCGGCCGGGCCGGCCGCGGTGGAGCCGGTCGTCACGACGACGTCGGCGTTGGCATCCTCCAGCTCCTCCAGCAGCGCCTCGAGGGTGTCGGGCACCCGCACCGGCGGGAAGGCGCGCCCGCCGGCCCAGGCGATCCAGCCGGGGACCATCGGCCCGAGCGCGTCGCGCACGCGTCCGTCGCGCGGCTGGCCGCGCTCGAGCAGCTCGTCGCCGAGCACGAGGATGGCGACGTCGGGCGGTCGGACGACGGGGAGGCTGTCGTACCCGGCGGCGGCGGCCATGCCGGCGACGGCGGGCGTGATGACGCCCCCCGCCTCGAGCAGCAGCTCGCCCGAGGCGGCCTCCTGCCCACGGGTGCGGATGTCGGTGCCGGGCTCGACGTATCCCGAGTGCGGCGCCGCACGCCCGCTCGCCTGATCCCCCACCTGGAGCCGTTCGCGGCCCACGACGTGCTCGACGAGTCCCCGCTCGCGCCGCAGGACCGCGTCGGTCCCCACGGGCAGCGCGGCACCGGTGGCGACCCGGACCGCGGTGCCGTCGCGCAGCCGGTCCAGGGTCTGCCCGGCACGCAGGTCGCCGACGACCTCCCAGGGCCCCGGCCCCGAGACGGCCCAGCCGTCCATGGCGGCGGAGTCGAAGGGCGGCATCGCCACGGAGGCGGCCAGGGGCTTGGCCAGCACCGAACCGACGGCGGCGGGCAACGACGCGTCGACGAGGGGCAGCGCCCGGGCCGACTCGCGGGCGGCACGGCGCGCACGCCCCCAGGGGATCGCCTCGCTCACCCCTCGATCATCGCCCTCCCGGCCCGCCGGGCCCGGCCCGACCCGCCGAGGCCGAGCGTTGCGGCCGGAGTCGACCGGGCCGAGGACGGCCGCGGCTGCGTG
>JAHECT010000007.1:30955-34683 GCA_024641605.1 Micrococcales bacterium | reverse complement strand
AAGCTCGTCGAGCAGCGCGAGGCCATCGGCGGCGTGGAGAAGGTCGTCGTCATCGACACGACGGATGCCGACCTCGCCGCCCGCACCGACGACTGGGTCATCACGTTGGAGGACCTGGCGGCCCGCGGACGCGACCTGCTAGCCGGCGACGCCGACGCGGTCACCCGGGCCAACGATGCCGTGGCCCCGGGCCACCTCGCCACCCTCATCTACACCTCGGGCACGACCGGCCGCCCCAAGGGCGTCGAGCTCACGCACGGCAACTGGACCTACGAGGGCGCGGCCGTCGAGGGGCTCGGGCTCCTGCGCCGCGATCAGCTCCAGTTCCTGTGGCTCCCGATGTCGCACTCGTTCGGCAAGGTGCTTCTCTCCGCGCAGCTCCAGATCGGCTTCACCTCCGCCGTGGACGGCCGCGTCGACAAGATCGTGGAGAACCTCGCCGTCATCAAGCCCAACTTCATGGCCGGCGCCCCGCGCATCTTCGAGAAGATCTACGCGCGCGTGGTGTCGATGACCGAGTCCGAGGGCGGCCCGAAGGCCAAGATCTTCCACTGGGCGATCGGGGTCGGCCGCCAGGTGGCCGCGCTCGAGGTGCAGGGCAAGAAGGCCGGTGGCCTCCTGGCGGTCCAGCACGGCGTCGCCGACAAGCTCGTGTTCTCCAAGATCAAGGCACGGCTCGGCGGCAACATCGAGTACCTCGTGTCGGGATCGGCCGCGCTCAGTCGCGACGTCGGATCCTGGTTCCAGGCGGTGGGCATCGACGTGCTCGAGGGCTACGGCCTGACCGAGACCTCGGCGGGCTCCGTGGTCAACCGGCCCGGTCACAACCGCGTCGGGACCGTGGGCAAGCCGTTGCCCGGCACCGAGGTCCGCATCGCCGAGGACGGCGAGATCCTCATCAAGGGTGGCGGCGTCATGCGCGGCTACCACAACCTCCCGGACGCGACCGCGGAGATGCTCATCGGCGACGGGTGGCTGGCCACCGGCGACATCGGCGAGATCGACGACGACGGCAACGTGCGGATCACCGATCGCAAGAAGGACCTCGTCAAGACCTCGGGCGGCAAGTACATCGCCCCGAGCCTCATCGAGTCCCGGTTCAAGGCGCTGTGCCCGATCCTCGGCAACGTCGTCGTCCATGCGAACGGCCGCAACTACGCGACCGCGCTCGTCACGCTCGATCCCGACGTCACGGCGGGCGTCGCCGAGGCGGAGGGGATCGCCGGCGGCCCGGAGCAGTGGGCCACCGACCCCAAGATCGAGGCCACGGTGCGTGCGGCGCTCGAGGAGCTCAACAAGGGCCTCAACCGGTGGGAGACGGTCAAGGACGTCCGCATCCTGCCGCGGGACCTCTCGGTCGAGGACGGCGAGCTCACGCCGAGCATGAAGATCAAGCGAAAGGTCGTCGAGACCCGCTACGCCGACCTGCTGGACTCGATGTACCCGAAGGGCTGAGCCCACCCGCACGTCCCGCGTGAGGTCCCCGTCCCCCGGCCGGGGACCTCACGCGTGCCCGGCCCGTGCCGGGGGCCGTCGCTGCCGCGTGCGCCCGCCACCCGGTCACGTACGCTCGGCGGATGCCGTCGTCGCCGCCGGAGGGGGCCTTCGCACCGGGGGACGGAGCGCTGCCCTCCCTGGACGGACTGGGCTCGCGCCCGTTCGGCTTCTACGTCCATGTGCCGTTCTGCTCCACGCGCTGCGGCTACTGCGACTTCAACACCTACACCTCGGACGAGCTCGGCCCGGGTGCCACCCGGTCGACCTACGCTGACCAGGCGGTCGCCGAGATCCGGATGGCCCGCCGCGTGCTCGGCGAGCTCGACCTGCCCGTGGCGACCGTGTTCGTCGGCGGGGGCACTCCCACGCTTCTGCCCCCCGCCGACCTCGGGCGGATCCTGGCGGCGATCGACACGGAGTTCGGGCTCGCTCCCGGGGCCGAGGTGACCACCGAGGCCAACCCCGACTCCGTGACGCCGGCGTCGCTCGAAGCGCTGCGGGAGGCCGGGTTCACCCGGATGAGCTTCGGGCTGCAGAGCACGGCGCCGCACGTGCTCGCGACGCTCGAGCGGACGCACACGCCCGGGAACGCCGTGGCCGTGGTGCAGTCAGCGCGTGACGTGGGCTTCGAGCACGTGAACGTCGATCTCATCTACGCGACACCGGGGGAGACCCAGGCGGACTTCGCCGCGTCCCTCGAGGCGGCCGTGGGCTCGGGCGCCGACCACGTGTCCGCGTACTCCCTCATCGTGGAGGACGGCACGCGCCTCGCCGCCCGGGTGCGCCGCGGCGAGCTCCCGGGCGTCGACGACGACGTCGCGGCGGATCGCTACCTCCAGGCCGACGCGGCCCTGGCTGCTGCTGGGATGGAGTGGTACGAGGTGAGCAACTGGTCCCGGCCTTCGGGTGAGTGCCGGCACAACCTCGGCTACTGGCGCGGTGACGACTGGTGGGGCGTCGGACCCGGTGCGCACAGCCACGTGCTGGGGGTGCGGTGGTGGAACGTGCGCCACCCCGCCGAGTACGCCCGGCGCATCTCCTCGGGCGTGAGCCCTGCTCAGGCGCGCGAGGTGCTCGACCGAGCCACCCGGCGCGTGGAGCAGGTCCTGCTGCGCGTGCGCCTGCGCGAGGGGCTGCCTGTCGACCTGCTCGAGGACGACGGACGCGCTGCGGCCGACGACGCGGTCGCCCGTGGGCTCGCAGAGCCCGCGGCCCTCGACGCCGGGCGCCTGGTGCTGACTCTGCGCGGGCGCCTCCTCGCCGATGCCCTCGTCCGCGACCTCGTCTGAGCGACCCGACCTGCGCGCTCAGCGCAGCAGGCGGACCGCCATCGGGTAGCGCCAGGTCGCGCCCTGCCATGACCTGAGCGCGGCCACCGCCGCGAACCCGACGCCGTAGGCCACCACGGCCCCCAGCGGTCCCGGCCCCGCGCCGCGCAGGGCGAGGACGCCGGCGACCACGAAGGCCCCGACGACGGTCACCTGATGGTTGAACGCCTCGCGCGCGTGGCCGTCAACGAAGAGCGAACGACGCCCGACGGCGGCGAGCAGCAGCATCGGGGCGACGACGATCCCGGCCACGTGGGACAGGTGCGCCAGGGCGGCGTACATCCGCTCCTCGCGCGGGGCGAGGGGCCCGGCCTCGACGTCCCCGACGTAGCGCTCGAAGGCCGGCGGGGACCCGGGCGTGGTGCGGTACGCCGGCAGCGGCGACGGATCGCCTGGCGGCAGGCCGGGGGGCGGTGCGGGATCGGTGCCCATGGGCGGACCTCCACGTGGACGTCCCACCATCGTGACCCCGTCGCCCCGGTCCGGCATCCCGGGAGCAGGGCGAGGGACCTAGCGGATCACGCGCCAGTTGACCGGGTAGCGGTAGAGCTCCCCGTTGTAGGACTTCACCCCGGCGACGATCGCCAGGACGACGGCGCCGACGCCCACGACCACCAGCACGACGATCCCGATCACCACGAAGGTGAGGATGACCCCGACGACGGAGGCGAGCATCACCGAGATCTGGAAGTTGAGCGCCTCCTTGGCCTGGTCGTCCACGAAGGCCGAGCGCTTGCCGAACACGAGCAGGGTGATGAGCGGGGCGAGGAACCCGATGAAGAGCCCGCCGACGTGACCGAGCATCGCCCAGAGCCGCTCGTCGGACTGGCTCAGCGGTGCCGGTGCGCCGGGGGCGTACCCGGCCGGGGGCGGAGGCGGCGGAGCGGCACCGGGAGGGGGCGG
>JAHECT010000007.1:0-30855 GCA_024641605.1 Micrococcales bacterium | reverse complement strand
GGCGGAGCGGCACCGGGAGGGGGCGGGGTCCCGGGCTGATCGGGGCGGG
This sequence comes from Micrococcales bacterium, assembly GCA_024641605.1. Classification (GTDB taxonomy): domain Bacteria; phylum Actinomycetota; class Actinomycetes; order S36-B12; family CAIYMF01; genus Longivirga. The sequence continues at coordinate 30,806 of JAHECT010000007.1, read as the reverse complement.
GGTCGGGCTGTGCGTCGGACATGGCAACTCCTCGATGGACCATCACCAGGCTAGACCCGGACGCGTCGACGCCGGACGCCCCGGAGGGCGCCCGGCGTCACGGTCATGCGGCGATCTGCTCGCGATTGAGCTGGCGATAGACGTGGGCGGTGAACAGGGCGGCGAACGGCAGCGTCACCAGCGTGAAGATGCCGAAGAACAGCCCGCCGAGGATCCCCGCGACGATGTTGACCAGCGCGGCGAGCAGGACGGGCACGAAGTTCTGCGTCACGGCGCGATAGCTGTTGGCGAACGCCGCTCCGACGCCCTGCCCCTTGTCGAGGGCGTAGAAGGGCGCGAACTGGAACAGGAAGATGACGACGAGGCCGGGCAGGAAGCACAGGAGCAGGCCTACGAACGAGGCCACGCCGAAGACGATCGCGACCAGGACGAAGGCCCCGAGGTTCTCACCGGAGGTGAGCATGCCGAGGTCGGGCGCCTGGCCCTGCGTGCGCTTGATCGCGGCGCGGTAGACCCCGATGGAGGCGAGCCAGACGAGCACGCCGAAGACGACTGCGAGCAGCACCTGGAGTCCGAGGTTCGCGAAGAGCCCCGTGGTGCAGGCGTTGACCGTCGTCACGCCGTCGGCGCCCACGACCACCGCGTTCTTGGCGCAGTTCTCGTCGGCGGCGCTGATGAGGAGGTTGCTGGAGAGCGTCTGGACCACGCGGAGGGCGAAGACGACGGCCGCGAGGCCGATCCAGATGCCGATGTGCTGCTGGAACTTGGCCAGGGCCCAGGAGAACGCCTCGCCGATCTGCACGCCGGCGGCGGGCGGTGGGGGTGGCACCGAGCCCGGCGGGGGCATCGCAGGCGGCGGCGGGGGAGGCGGAGGCGGAGGCGGTGGGACCGCTGAGGACGGGGTCGGCGGCGTCGGGTCACCGCTCGGGTCCGGGACCTGCGGCTCGCCAGGCGGGTGGGTGTCGGACATGCCAGGACCTCCTCGCGACGGCCGCACCCTGCACGCGCGGCTCGTCGACCACGCTAGCGACGACGAGCGGGCGGGTGGGGGACGTCGTCAGTCCGACGGCGTCGCGTCAGGGCGCCGTGACGGCGTCGATGAGCTCCTCGACGCGGCCCAGGAGCGAGGGTTCGAGGTCGGCGTAGGTGCGCACGTGCCCGATCAGCCAGCGCCATCCCGCGGCCACGTCCGCGTCCGTCGTGTGCGGTCGGCCGAGGGCGGCCAGCACCCCCTGCTTCCACGGCCGTCCCGGAGGGACGACCGGCCACGCGGCGATCCCGAGCACCTGCGGGCGGATCGCCTGCCAGACGTCGACGTAGGGATGGCCGAGGACCACCACGTGCCCGCCATGGCGCCGACGGACCTCCTCGGCCAGCCGGCTCTCCTTCGAACCGGGGACGAGGTGGTCGAGCAGGACGCCGAGCCGTCGCCCCGGCCCGGGTCCGAAACCAGACACGCGGTCGATCAGGTCGTCGGCCCCGTGGAGCGGCTCGACGACCACGCCCTCGGCTCGCAGGTCCGCGCCCCACACCTTCTCGACCAGCTCGGCGTCGTGGAGGCCCTCGACCCAGATCCGCGACGCCCGCGCCACCTGGGCGCGCTGCCCGACCACGGCGATGGACCCCGACGCCGTGCGGGCCGCGCCCGCAGGCGCGGACGCGGGACGGACGAGCGTGACGTGCTCGCCGTCGAGGAGGAAGGCCGCCGGGCGCAGCAGGAACGGCCGCCGGACCCCGTGGCGGTCCTCGAGCACCACCGCCCACCCGTCGGCGCCCTTCTCGGTGCCGACGACGGCGCCGCACCAGCCGGTGTCGGCGCACTCGACCACGAGGCCCGCGTCGGCGGTGACGGCCTCGACCCGACGCCGCCGGGTGGCGTGCGGGTCGGCAGCGAGGACGTCGTGGCCGTAGGGGTCGGGCATCCCGCGAGGCTACGCCGACGCGTGCACCGGACCGTGGACCCTGGACGGCGTGGTCGGCTGAGGGCGCCATGGCGCGGGTGGCGCACCGAGGCGGGATGGCGGCCCCCGTCGTAGACTTGGCACTCGTCCGACGGGAGTGCCAGCAGAGGCGTGAGGGAGGTGCCGGGTGAGCGAGGACCGGCGGCTCGCCGTGCTGCGCGCCATCGTCGAGGACTACGTCGCCACCCACGAGCCGGTCGGCTCGCGATCCCTCGTCGAGCGCCACTCCCTGGGTGTGAGCCCGGCGACGATCCGCAACGACATGGCGGCGCTGGAGGACGAGGGGCTCATCGCCCAGCCGCACACCTCGGCCGGCCGCGTCCCGACCGACCAGGGCTACCGCGTCTTCGTCGACCGGCTCTCGCAGGTCAAGCCGATGTCGGCGGCCGAGCGCAAGGCGATCACGTCCTTCCTGGACGGCGCCGTGGATCTCGACGACGTGATGGCCCGCTCGGTCCGCCTGCTCGCCCAGCTGACCAGGCAGGTGGCCCTCGTCCAATACCCCTCGCTCACGCGGTCCACGGTGCGCCACATCGAGCTGGTCAGCCTCACACCCACGCGCGTCCTGCTCATCCTCATCGCCGACACGGGGCGCGTGGAGCAGCGGGTCGTCGAGACCGGGTCCTCGCTCGACGACGACCTCCTGGGCCGGCTGCGGTCGCGCCTGCTCGAGCGCGTCGTGGGGCAGCGGCTCGTCGACGTCGCCGAGCGGGTGGGCGACCTGGCCGAGGGGTTCGGGAGGGACGAGGTCCCCGCCGTCCGCGCCGTGGTCGCGACGCTGCTCGAGACCGTCGTCGAGCGCCACGAGGAGCGCGTCATGCTCGCCGGCACCGCCAACCTCACGTCCTACGGCGAGGACTGGGGCGGTTCCGTGCGGCCCGTCCTCGAGGCTCTCGAGGAGCAGATGGTGCTGCTGCGCCTGCTCGGCGAGAGCCGCACCACCGACTCGCTCACCGTGCGGATCGGGCACGAGAACGCGGTCGAGAGCTTCTCCAGCACCTCCGTCGTGACCGTCGGCTATGCGCGCGGCGACGAGGTCGTCGCCCAGCTGGGCGTCGTCGGTCCGACCCGCATGGACTACCCCTCCACGATGGGCTCCGTGCGAGCCGTGGCGCGCTACCTCGGCCGCATCCTCACCGAGAACCCCTGACCCCCGCCCGCCCCCGACCGACTGCGAGCTCACCCTCTGTGGCCACCGACTACTACACCGCCCTCGGCGTCGCGCGCGACGCGACGCCCGAGGAGATCAAGCGCGCCTACCGCAAGCTCGCGCGCGAGCTGCACCCGGACGTCAACCCGGACCCGGCCACCCAGGACCGCTTCAAGGAGGTCACCGCGGCGTACGAGGTGCTCTCCGACCCGGAGAAGCGTCAGATGTACGACCTCGGCGGGGACCCGCGCGGCGGGGGCGGCGCGGGGGCGGGCTTCGGCCAGGGGTTCGGCTTCGGCGACATCATGGATGCCTTCTTCGGCACCCAGTCCCGCGGCCCCCGCCCGCGCACGAGCCGGGGCAAGGACGCGCTGATCCGCCTCCAGGTCGACCTCGCGGAGGCGGCCTTCGGCGCCACACGCGAGATCGCCGTCGACACGGCCGTGGCCTGCGAGTCCTGCCACGGCGCCGGGACCGCTCCGGACACGCAGGTGGTCACCTGCACCATGTGCGGCGGACGGGGCGAGGTCCAGTCCGTCCAGCGCTCGTTCCTCGGCCAGGTCATGACCTCGCGGCCCTGTCCCCAGTGCCAGGGCTACGGCACCCTCATCCCGCACCCGTGCCCGGAGTGCTCGGGCGAGGGCCGGGTCCGGACGCGCCGCACCCTCACGGTGAAGATCCCCGCGGGCGTCGACACCGGCACGCGGATCCAGCTCACGGGTGAGGGCGAGGTCGGCCCCGGTGGGGGACAGCCGGGCGACCTGTTCCTCGAGGTGGTCGAGATCCCGCACGAGGTGTTCACCCGGCAGGGCGACGACCTGCACTGCACCGTCTCGCTGCCGATGACCGCCGCCGCGCTCGGGACCACCCTCGACCTCGAGACCCTCGACGGCACCGAGCCGATCGAGATCCGTCCCGGGACGCAGTCCGGCCAGGTCGTGACCCTGCGCCAGCAGGGCACCCACCACCTGCGCTCGACCGGGCGCGGCGACCTGCACGTCCACGTCGAGGTCATCACCCCCACCAAGCTCGACGCCCGTCAGGAGGAGCTGCTGCGCGAGCTGGCTGCCCTGCGCGAGGAGGAGAAGCCGGGGGTCCAGCAGGGCAACGTCGCCCAGAGCGGGCTGTTCTCGCGGCTGCGCGACGCCTTCAACGGCCGGTGACGTGACCGCGGCGTTCTTCCTCGTCGACCGGTTCGACGAGCGGCCGACGACCGGCTCCGTCGTCGTCGTCGACGGCGCCGAGGGGCGCCACGCCGTGACGGTGCGCCGGCTCGGACCGGGTGAGCCGGTGCTCGTGGGCGACGGTGAGGGGCGAGTGCTCACCGGGACGGTCGTCGGGTCGCGCGGCAAGGACGTGCTCGAGGTGAGGGTCGACTCCTACGTCGAGCATCCGGCCCCGAGGCCGCGGGTCGTCGTGGTCCAGGCGCTGGCCAAGGGTGACCGCAGCGAGCTGTCGGTCGAGCTGCTCACGGAGGTGGGCGTGGACGAGGTCGTGCCGTGGGCGGCCGCCCGCTCGATCGCGCGCTGGACGGGGGACAAGCTCGACCGTGGCCCGGCGAGGTGGCGCTCGACCGCCCGGGAGGCGGCCAAGCAGTCGCGGCGGTCGTTCGTGCCCGTCGTGGGGTCCCTCGCCTCCGCCTCCGAGGTGGCCGCTCTGGTGCGCGCCACCGTCTCCGGCGGGGGGACCGCCCTGGTGCTGCACGAGGCTGCCGGTCTGCGTCTGGCCTCGATGACCCTGCGCCCCGACGCCGACGTGGTGCTCGTCGTGGGCCCGGAGGGCGGGATCGCCGACGAGGAGCGCGCCCTGTTCGAGGCGGCGGGTGCCGTGTCCGCCCGGCTCGGCCCCTCGGTCCTGCGCACCTCGACCGCCGGCGCGGTCGCCGCCGCCGTCGTGCTGGCCTCCTGCGGCCGCTGGGACTGACGCGGTCGGTCTCCGGCGTCCGCCGCGGACGGGCGTCGGCGAGCCGGCCCGTTCGCGCCGAGCCCGCCGGAGCGCGGCGGACCGGTCCGCGCCCGACGCCGCGCATGGCACTAGGTTCTCGCCATGGACGAGTGTCTGTTCTGCCGCATCGTCGCGGGGGAGATCCCTGCCACCGTGGTGCACGAGACCGACGACGTGCTCGCCTTCCGGGACATCGCGCCCCAGGCGCCCACCCACGTCGTCGTGATCCCCAAGGTGCACCACCGGGACGCCGCCGCCCTCGCGTCCGCCGACCCCGCGCTCGCCGGTCGGCTCCTGGCTGCCGCCACCGACGTGGCCGAGTCCGAGGGGCTCACCGATGGCCACCGACTCGTGCTCAACACCGGCTCGGACGGCGGTCAGACGGTCTTCCACGTGCACGTGCACCTGCTCGGCGGCCGCCCCCTGACCTGGCCGCCCGGCTGATCCGGGGCGATCGGGCGGGCTCCGGCGGCGGGCTCGCCGTACGATGGGCTCTCCGCCGGTGGACCGCCGGCACAGGCAGAGGCTCCAGCCCTACGGAGCCGACGACGAAGGGTGGACACGGCCCGACCCGGGCCGACCCATGACGACCTCCGCCGACACCCAGCTCACCATCGTGGTGCCCGCGTCGCTGGACATGGTGTCCCTGCTCGGCTCGGGCGACGAGCTCCTGCGCACCGTCGAGCGGTCCTTCCCGAGCGTCGACCTGCATGTCCGTGGCAACCGCATCACCGCCTCCGGCGACGCCGCCGAGGTGGAGCTGGTCGACCGGCTGATCGGCGAGCTGCTCGCCGTGCTCCGAGCCGGCCAGGGGCTCACCCCGGAGTCGGTGGAGCGGTCGGTGATGATGCTGCGCGACGGGGACAACGTGCGCCCCGCCGAGGTCCTCACCGCCAACATCCTCAGCAACCGCGGGCGCACCATCCGGCCGAAGACGCTCAACCAGAAGCGCTACGTCGATGCGATCGACGAGCACACCATCGTGTTCGGCATCGGCCCGGCCGGCACGGGCAAGACGTACCTGGCCGTGGCCAAGGCGGTGCAGGCGCTCCAGGCCAAGACCGTCAACCGGATCATCCTCACGCGACCGGCCGTCGAGGCGGGTGAGCGGCTCGGCTTCCTCCCCGGGACGCTCAGCGAGAAGATCGACCCGTACCTGCGGCCGTTGTACGACGCCCTGCACGACATGATCGATCCGGACTCGATCCCGCGGCTGATGACCAGCGGGGTGATCGAGGTCGCCCCGCTCGCGTACATGCGCGGACGGACCCTCAACGACGCGTTCATCATCCTCGACGAGGCCCAGAACACCTCGCCGGAGCAGATGAAGATGTTCCTCACCCGTCTGGGGTTCAACTCCACGATGGTCGTCACGGGAGACACCACGCAGGTCGACCTGCCGGCGGGGACCGCGAGCGGTCTACGGGTCGTGGAGGGCATCCTGGAGGGGATCGAGGACGTCGCCTTCTGCCGGCTCCACAGCCAGGACGTGGTCCGTCACAAGCTCGTGGGGCGCATCGTGGACGCCTACGCCCGCTTCGACGCCGAGCGCGCCACGCCCGACCCCGGCGAGCGACGCCCCCGCCCCGGCCGCGGCCGACGGTGAGGCGGCACCGATGAGCATCGATGTGGTCAACGAGACCGACCTCGACGTGGACCTTGCAGGCCTGCAGGCCCAGGCCCGCTACCAGCTCGGTCGCCTGCGCATCCACCCCCAGGCCGAGCTCTCGGTGCTGCTGGTCGACGAGGCCGCCATGGCGGAGCTGCACGTCCGGTGGATGGACGAGCCCGGCCCCACCGACGTCATGAGCTTCCCCATGGACGAGCTGCGTCCCACCCGGGACGAGGAGGAGCCTGCCGAGGGCCTGCTCGGCGACATCGTGATCTGCCCGCAGGTCGCGTCGCGCCAGGCGGCGGACGCCGGGCACCCGGTGGAGGACGAGCTCGCCCTCCTGCTCACCCACGGGATCCTGCACCTGCTCGGCTTCGATCACGCCGAGCCCGAGGAGCATGCGGAGATGTTCGCGCTGCAGGCCGAGCTGCTGGACGCGTGGGCGGCCGGCCGGACGGGCGGGTCATGAGCCCGGACGTGTGGGGCCTGATCGCGGCAGCGCTGCTGGTGGTGGTGGCGGGCCTGCTCGTCGCGGCCGAGACCGCGTTCACCCGCGTGTCCCGCTCGCGGGTCGAGGAGCTGCAGCGCGACGGCGTGCGGGGAGCGGGCCGGCTGCGCCCGATGCTGGACGACCGTGCCCGCTACGTGAACGCGCTGCTGCTGAGCCACATCACCCTGTTCGTGACCGCGTCGGTGCTGGTCACCCGCGCCTTCCTCGTCCTCGTGCCCGGCCAGGTGTGGGTGCGCATGCTCGCCGCCGCGGCGGTCATGGTGCTCGTGGGCTTCGTCGTCCTCGGCGTCGCTCCCCGCACCCTCGGCGTGCAGCATGCCGACCGGATCGCCCTGCGCTCGGCGGCCGCCGCGCGCGGGCTGGCAGCGGTGCTGTCCCCGCTCGTGCGCGTGCTCATCGTCGCCGGCAACGCGGTCACGCCCGGCAAGGGCTACCGCGAAGGACCGTTCGCGACGCAGGCCGAGCTGCGCGAGCTCGTGGACCTGGCGGAGGCCAGCGACGTCATCGAGGACGACGAGCGCCAGATGATCCACTCCGTGTTCGAGCTCGGCGACACCATCGCGCGCGAGGTGATGGTGCCGCGCACGGACATGGTGTTCATCGAGCGGCACAAGACGCTGCGCCAGGCGATGTCGCTGGCGCTGCGCAGCGGCTTCTCGCGCATCCCCGTGATCGGCGAGAACATCGACGACGTCGTCGGGGTCATCTACCTCAAGGACGTGGTCCGCCGGACCTTCGAGCACCGCGACGCGGAGACGACCGAGCGGGCCGACGGACTGATGCGCCCGACGTTCATGGTCCCCGACTCCAAGCGGGCGGACGACCTGCTGCGCGACATGCAGGCGGCGCGCACTCACATCGCCATCGTCGTGGACGAGTACGGCGGCACGGCGGGCATGGTCACCATCGAGGACGTGGTGGAGGAGATCGTCGGGGAGATCGCCGACGAGTACGACACCGAGGTGCCCGAGGTCGTCGAGCTCTCCGACGGGTTCCGCGTGCACGCGCGCATGAACGTGGACGACTTCGCCGATCTCGTCGGCCTCGACATCGACGGGGAGGAGGAGGGCGTCGACACCGTCGGCGGTCTCCTGGCCCGCCGACTCGGGCTCGTGCCCATCCCTGGAGCGAGCATCGAGCTGGACGGGTGGCGACTCACCGCCGAGTCCGCCGCGGGGCGACGCAACCGGGTGGGTACCGTCCTCGCCGAGCGGATCGACCACGAGGACGACGATGACTGATCCGATCGATCTCCCCGCCGAGGACGCCAAGCTCGTGACCCTCGCCCGGGGTGCGCGAGGGCGCGTCGGTGCCGCCGAGGGCGCGGCCGTGCGCGACGAGACCGGTCGCACCTACTCCGGCGCCACGGTGGCCCTCCCCGGGCTCGCCGTCTCCGCCGTCGCCCTCGCCGTCGCCCAGGCCGCCGCCAGCGGTGCGCGGGGCCTCGAGGCGGTCGTGGTCGTGGGGGCCGGGGACGCGCTGAGCGGCTCGGACCTCGACGCGGTCCGGGCGCTCGGCGGCCCGGGGGTCCCCGTCCTCCATGCCGCACCCGACGGCAGCGTCGTCGCCCGCGCCGGCTCCTGAATCCGTGACCGACGGTCGGGGCCGTGCCGTCGCGTCGGTGCTGGGGGCCGCCACGCTCTTCGGCACGACAGGGACTGCCCAGGCGCTCGGGCCGAGCGGCACCACGCCGTTGGGCGTGGGAGCCGCCCGGATCGTCATCGGCGGTGGCGGGCTGCTCGCGGTCCTCCCGCTGCTGGGCGGCAGCCGTCGGGACGCCCTGGCCCTCTGGGGCACCCGCTGGGGGCTGCTCGCCGGAGTGACGACTGCGGCGTACCAGGTCTTCTTCTTCGCGGGCGTGGCACGCGCCGGGGTCGCGCTGGGCACCCTCGTGACGATCGGGAGCGGCCCGGTGCTCACGGGCCTGCTGTCCTGGGTGGCCCTGCGCGAACGCCCGCGCCGGTCGTGGGTGCTGGCCACGTCTGTGTGCGTCGTCGGGCTCGGTCTGCTCGTGATGGCGGGGACCAGCGGCCCCGGTGCCGACCCCTGGGGGCTGGTGTTCGCGCTCGCGTCCGGGCTCGGCTACGCGGTCTACACCGTCGCGGCGAAGCGGCTCATGAACGCCGGCCATCGCAGCGACGAGGTCATGACCGCGGCCTTCGCCCTCGGCGGGCTCCTGCTCCTCCCGGTCCTGGCGACCCAGCCCTCGGCCTGGCTCACCGAGCCCGACGGTCTGGCGATGGCCCTGTGGCTCGGGCTGGCGACGACGACCGTCGCCTACGTCCTGTTCGGGCGAGGGCTGCGGCACCTGCCCGCAGGCCCGGTCGCGACCCTGGTGCTCGCCGAGCCGGTGGTAGCCACGATCCTCGGGGTCGCCGTGCTCGGCGAGACCCTGCCGCCGGTCGGATGGATCGGGACGGGGCTGGTCCTGGCCGGTCTGGCGCTGCAGGGCGTCGCCGCGACCCGGCGTGGGGGAGAATCGCCCCCGTGACCGACCACCGCTCCGGATTCGCCTGCTTCGTCGGTCGCCCCAACGCCGGCAAGTCCACGCTGACGAACGCCCTCGTGGGCGAGAAGGTCGCGATCACCTCGAGCAAGCCGCAGACGACCCGGCACACGGTGCGGGGCATCGTGCACCGTCCGGACGCACAGCTCGTGCTGGTCGACACCCCGGGCCTGCACAAGCCGCGCACCCTGCTCGGGGAGCGGCTCAACGCCCTCGTGCGCGAGACCTGGGCGGAGGTGGACGTCATCGGCTTCTGCGTCCCGGCCGACGAGCCGGTCGGTCCCGGGGACAGGTTCATCGTCACGGAGCTGGCCGCCGCGCGGCGCACGCCCAAGGTCGTCGTCGTGACCAAGACCGACCTCGTCGACCGGGCCACGGTCGGGGAGCGGCTCCTCGAGGTGACGCGGCTCGCCGAGGCGGCCGGCTTCGAGTGGGCCGAGGTCGTGCCCGTGTCCGCGGTCCAGGGCGATCAGGTGGGCCTGCTGGCGGACCTGCTCGTCGGGCTGCTGCCCGAAGGGCCCCCGCTCTACCCCGACGGCGAGCTTACCGACGAGCCGGAGTCGGTCATGGTGGCAGAGCTGATCCGCGAGGCCGCGCTCGAGGGTGTGCGCGACGAGCTCCCGCACTCGATCGCCGTCGTGGTGGAGGAGATGATCCCGCGCGAGGGCCGTCCCGACGGCGACCCGCTGCTGGACGTCCACGCGTCGCTCTACGTGGAGCGCGACAGCCAGAAGGCGATCGTGATCGGTCGCGGCGGATCGCGGCTGCGCGAGGTCGGCTCCCGGTCTCGGCGCCAGATCGAGGCGCTCCTGGGCACCCGGGTGCACCTGGACCTGCACGTCAAGGTGGCCAAGGACTGGCAGCGGGACCCGCGTCAGCTGCGCAAGCTCGGGTTCTGACCCTCAGGACGGGTCGGCGCCCGGACCGGGCCCGGCGACGTCCGCGTCGGTCGGCACGGTCGTGCCGGAGAGGGCGGTGCCCGCCGGGACCACCAGCAGCGGGTCGCCGCCGTAGCGGTCCCCGGAACGCGGCACCTTCTCGCCCTTCGTGCGGGCGCGCAGCTCCGGCAGGAGATCGTGGCGCTGCGTGTACGCCTCGATCACGGAGATGACGGCGGCGGCCAGCGGGATGCCGATGATCGCCCCGATCGGGCCGAACAGGGCGATGCCCACGAAGACCGATGCGAGCGCCACCGCCGGATGCACGTCCATCGTGACCCTGCTGACGCGAGGCGTGAAGACGTAGTTCTCGAGCTGCTGGTAGGCCGTGGCGAACACGACGATCCAGATGACGTCGACCGGGTCGACGAGCGCGGCGAAGGTGGCCGGGACGATGATGCCGATGTAGGTGCCGATCGTCGGGATGAACTGGCTCACCACACCGGCGAAGATCCCCATGAACAGCCAGTAGGGGACATCAAGGACGGCGAACATCGCGCAGTGGAAGAAGGCCGACAGCGTGGCGAGCACGACCTTGGACACCACGAACCCGCCGGTCTTGGTCACCATGATGTCCCAGACGCGGACGAAGACCGCCTGCGAGCGGTGCGGCAGCCAGGATCCGATGACCCGCCGGATGCGCGGTCCGTCGGCGGAGAAGTAGAACGCGAATACGACGAGCGTGAGCGCGTCGAACACCGCGCCGAACACGAGGCCGATGACGCCGAAGACGCCGCCGGCCAGGTTGCTGGCCAGCTCGGCGAGCTGGGTGGGGCTGATGGACAGCTCGTCGAGGATCTGCTCCTCGTCGAGGGACAGCCCGAACGTCGAGTTGACCCACTCGATGAGGCTGGTCACCGTGGCGGGCAGGTTCTTGACCAGCTCGGCGAGCTGGGTGAAGAACAGGCTGCCGAAGAGCGCCAGGAACCCGACGGTGAGCAGGGCGAAGACCACGCCGACGAGCGCCGTCGCCGCGCCGCGGCGCAGGCCACGGTTGGCCAGCGCGGCGACTCCCGGCTCCATGGCGATCGAGAACAGCCAGGCGAGCAGGAGCAGGAACAGGAAGTCGCGGACCGACCCGAACACCCACAGCGCGACCTGCCAGAGGGTGACGATGACCAGCACGGTGAGCACGGCCCGGCGCAGGGCTCCCGGCTCGAACCGGACGGGGATCGCCCGGGCGGCGGCGGCGGGCGCGCCCTCGTCGGCTCCCGGGGCGTCGGCCGACAGCGGGTTCGTCGGGTCCTGCTCGCTCATGACGGCCTCCTCCCTCGTGACGCTACCGCCGCGCGGGCGCCGCACCCGGGCGCGCCACTCGGGCGTCGTGGGCGGATCGGGGGACAATGGGCTGGTGAGCCTCTACCGCGACGAGGGTGTCGTCCTGCGCACCCAGAAGCTGGGCGAGGCGGACCGGATCATCACCCTGCTCACCCGCGAGCACGGGCGCGTGCGCGCAGTCGCCAAGGGGGTGCGCCGCACCACGTCGCGCATCGGGGCCCGGCTGGAGCCCTTCGGCCACGTCGACGTGCAGTTCTACTCCGGGCGCACGCTCGACGGGGTCACCCAGGTCGAGACCATGGCGGCGTTCGGGTCCGCGATCGCGCACGACTACTCCCGCTACACCGCGGGGACGGCGATGCTCGAGACCGCCGAGCGGCTCACACCCGAGGAGGGCGAGCCGGCGGTCCAGCAGTACCTGCTCCTGGTCGGCGGGCTGCGCGCGCTGGTGGCCGGCGAGCACGACCCGGGTCTCGTCCTGGACGCCTACCTGCTGCGGTCGCTGTCCGTGGCCGGATGGGCCCCGAGCTTCGACGCGTGCGCCCGGTGCGGGGTGGCCGGGCCGCACCGCGCCTTCAGCGTCTCCTCCGGCGGTGCGCTGTGCTCTGCCGACCGGGTGCCCGGCTCGGCGGCGCCGGCCGCCGAGACCCTCGAGCTGCTCGCCGCTCTGCTCACCGGCGACTGGGCGACCGCCGACGCCAGCCAGGCGAGGACGCGGCGCGAGGCGTCGGGACTGGTGGCGGCCTACCTGTCGTGGCAGCTCGAGCGCGGCCTGCGCAGCCTCCCCCTCGTCGAACGCGGCTGAGCGCCTCCAGCGGATCCGCCCCCGCCCCCGCCGCCGGTGCCCGCGGGCCGGTGGCTGACGCGGGATCGCCTCGGTGCCACGATGGGCAGATGGCCGCACGACGCACACGTAGGGCGGACGCCTCGCTCCCACCCGCCCCGCGCCCCCCGACGCCGCACCCGAGCGGCGCGCGGCCGCCGGCCCTTCCGCCCGAGCTGGTCCCGCGGCACGTCGCCGTGGTCATGGACGGCAACGGCCGCTGGGCCAAGGAGCGCGGCCTGCCGCGCACCGCCGGGCACGAGGCGGGGGAGGCGAGCCTGCTCGACTGCGTCCACGGCGGGCTCGAGCTCGGGGTCGGGTGGATCTCGGCGTACGCCTTCTCCACCGAGAACTGGAAGCGCTCACCCGACGAGGTCCGCTTCCTCATGGGCTTCAACCGCGACGTCATCCGGCGTCGACGGGACGAGATGCACGAGCTAGGGGTGCGCATCCGCTGGGCCGGGCGCCGACCCAAGCTGTGGAAGTCGGTCATCGACGAGCTCGAGGAGGCCGAGCGGCTGACCGCTCGCAACGACCGCCTCACCCTCACCATGTGCGTGAACTACGGCGGCCGCGCCGAGATCGCCGACGCGGCAGCCGCGATCGCGCGCGAGGTCGCCGGTGGCCGTCTCGACCCGGCCAAGGTGGACGAGCGCACGATCGCACGGCACCTCGACGAGCCCGACATGCCCGACGTCGACCTCTTCGTGCGCTCCTCGGGCGAGCAGCGCACCAGCAACTTCCTGCTGTGGCAGGCGGCCTACGCCGAGCTCGTCTTCGTCCCCACGCTCTGGCCCGACTTCGACCGGCGCCACCTGTGGTGGGCGTGCGAGCAGTACGCCTCGCGGGACCGTCGCTACGGCGGTGCGGAGCCCAACCCGCTCCCGGGGGCCTTCGCCTGAGCCGAGCGTCGCGGTCAGTCCCGGCAGGCGGCGCAGCGGCCGAAGATCTCCAGCGTGTGGCTGACCTCGTCGTAGCCGTGGGCGTCCGCGACGCGGTCGGCCCACCGCTCCACGGCCGGCCCGTCGACCTCGACGGTCGCGCCGCACTGGCGGCACACCAGGTGGTGGTGATGGGTCTCCCCGCGGCAGCGTCGGTAGACGGCCTCGCCGTCGTCGAGCAGGAGGGAGTCGATCTCGCCCGCCTCGGCGAGGGCCTGCAGGGTGCGGTAGACCGTCGTGAGCCCGACGGACTCGCCGCGCGCGACGAGCTCGGCGTGGATCTGCTGCGCGCTGCGGAAGGCGTCGAGATCCTCGAGCACGCCCGCCACGGCCGTGCGCTGCCGCGTGGGGCGCAGACCCGCCACCGGTGGCTTCCGCTCGCCCGTCATGGCGCCGTCACCTGCCTGCCTCCGTGGGGGACGGCTGCGACGGCCGCGATCGCGGGCGCGCGTCGGCGCCGCACGGGGACGGCGATGAGTGCGCACACGGCGAAGAGGCCGAGCGCGAGGAACACGATCGTCGGACCGGGCGGCGCGTCGAGGTAGTAGGAGCTCACCAGACCCAGGACGGCGGACAGCTCGCCGACGACCACGCCGATCACGGCGGTCGTGCGGAAGCCCCGTGTGAGCTGCTGGCTCGCCGCGATGGGGACGATCATGATCGCGCTGACCAGGAGCAGGCCGACGGTCCGCATCCCGATGACGACGGTGAAGGCCGCGAGGACCGTGAGCAGCATGCTCATGGCGGTCGTGCGGATGCCCTGCGTGCGGGCGACGTCCGGGTCGAGCGCCATCACGAAGATCTCGCGCCCGAAGACGGCGAGGACCACGAGCACGATGAGCGAGACGACGACCAGCCAACCGATGTCCGACGCGGCGACCGTGGACAGCGAGCCGAAGAGGTACTGGTTGAGCGCTGTGGAGGACTTGCCGCCGGCGAGGGACGTGAACAGCACGCCGCCCGCGATGCCGCCGTAGAAGATCAGCGCGAGGGCCAGGTCGCCGGCCGTGCGGGAGCGGGCTCGGATCAGCTCGATGACGACGGCACCGAGCGCCGCCGCGGCCAGCGCCGTGGGCACGGGCGCGGTCCCCACGAGGAAGGCGATGCCGACCCCGGCCAGGGCCACGTGCCCCATCCCGTCGCCGAGCAGCGCGAGGCGGCGCTGCACGAGGAACACCCCGATGAGCGGGGCGATCAGCCCGATGAGCGCCGCGGCGATCAGCGCCCGCTGCATGAAGTCGTAGGACAGCAGCGACATCAGCCCTCCAGCAGGGTGGGAGCCGGGGGAGGGGCGATGTCCTCGCTGTGGTGCCACGCATGGTGGTGCGCGAGCTCCTCCTGGCGCGGCGGGCCGTCGTAGCGCACCGAGCCGTGCTCGCCGCGCGCCAGCACGATCGCCCGGGTGGTCAGGTCAGCCACCGGCCCGAGCTCGTGCGTCACGAGCAGGATCGTGCGCCCGCCGTCCCGCAGGCGCCGCAGGGTCGTGGCCAGCCGCGTCTGGCTCTCGGCGTCGATGCCCGCCGTGGGCTCGTCCAGGATCAGCGTGTCGGCCCCGGTGGCCAGGGCGCGGGCGATCAGGACCCGGCGCTGCTGCCCGCCGGACAGGGTGTCGAGACGGTCGTCGCGACGGTCCCACAGGCCCACCTCGTGCAGCGCGGCCGAGGTCGCGGCGCGGTCCTCCTTGCGCCGGAGGCGCCAGCGGGTGCGGGGGCTCCAGCGGGCCGACTCGACCACCTCGTGCACCGACATCGGCACGGCTCCCGCGGAGAGCAGGCGCTGGGGGACGTAGCCGATGCGGTCCCAGTCGCGGAACTGCGCCACGGGTGTGCCGTGGATGCTGACCGCCCCGTGGGACAGCGGCACGAGGCCCAGGAGGGCCTGCATGAGCGTGGTCTTGCCCGAGCCGTTCTCGCCGAGGACGGCGACGAACTCGCCCGGCGCGACCGCCAGCGTGACCTCGTCGACGACGCACTCACCGTCGAAGGTGACGCACGCCCGCGACACCGCGAAGACCGGCGCGGTGTCGGTCGTCGCGGTGGCGGGTGGCCGGTTCAGCTGCAGGTCTGGCCCTCTCGGACGGTGGCGAGGTTGGTCGCCATGATCGACAGGTAGTCCTCGGTGGAGCCTTCCGCAAGACCCTCGATCGGGTCGAGGACCGCGGTGCTGGCGCCGGTCTCCGCTGCGACCGTCTCGGCGACCGCGGGGTCGACGAGCGTCTCGGAGTAGATGGTCGCGATGTCGTTGGCGGTCACGAAGGCGGCGATGTCGGCGATCTGGGCAGGGGTGGGCTCGGCGTCCGGGCTGAGCCCCGAGACGCCGACCTGCTCGAAGCCGTAGCGGTCGGCGAGGTAGCCGAACGCCTCGTGGGACACCACCAGGGTGCGGCTCGCGCAGGTCGCGGTGCCGGCGGTCCAGGTGCGGTCGAGCTCGGTGAGGGCGTCGGTCGTCGCGGCGGCGTTGCCGGCGTAGGTCGCGGCTCCATCGGGATCGGCCGCGGTCAGCCGCTCCGCCACGGTGGCCACGATGGAGGCCATCCGGAGCGGGTCGAGCCACACGTGCGGGTCGTAGGACGAGTCGGGCGCCGGCTCCCCGTCGTGAGCCTCGGCGGGGAGCGTCGGCAGGCCCGTGGAGACGTCGACGGCGTTGTCGCCGCCCTGGGCGACCGCCTCGTCGACCGCGGGCTGGAACTGCGCGAGGTAGAGGACCAGGTCGGCCTCGGTGACCGCGGCGACCTGCTGCGGGGTGAGTTCGAGGTCGTGCGGCTCGGCGCCGGGGGCGGTCAAGGAGGTGACCTGGACCCGGTCGCCGCCGACCTGCTCGGCGGCCCACTGGAGCGGGTAGAAGCCGGCCACGACCGACACGGACGCCGTCGAGGCGTCGGGCCCGGATGTCGTCGCGCCGCAGGCGCCGAGCACGAGCGCGAGCGCGGGAAGGGCACCGAGCACGAGGCGGTGGCGCGCGGACATGCTCCCAGGGTCACTCACATGACAATGATTGTCAAAACCATAGCCACGGCGACGATCAGAACTGTCCCGTGAGCCGGAACCAGGTGGCGGCCACGAGCACGAGGATCACGAGCACGCGCACGAGCTTCGCCGTCGTCGACAGCAGCGGCCAGGACAGCAGGAGCAGCCACAGCAGGAAGACCGCGGGCAGGAGCAGGAGCAGGCCCGCCCAGGGGGAGGGGATCATGAGGCCGGCGACCATGACCGCCGCGAGGAGGACGGGCACCAGCCAGCTCGGCAGCGACTTGAGCACCAGCAGCGGTCGGACGCTGGCCTTCTCCAGCGACAGCCGCCAGCCCGTGGAGCTGGTGGTGGGTCGCGAGGACCCGGACCCGCGGGCGGGGTTGCGGTGCTGGGTCCGCGCGGGTCGCTGCTGCGGGCGGCGGGCGGGGTGGCGCTTGCTCTGCGGCACGGCGGGTGTTCCTCCGGGGCTCGGTGCGGGTCCCATCGTCGCAGACCTCGTCCGGCGTACGGTGGGCGCGTGCTCGTCCTGACCCGTCACCGGCTCCCGCTCACCGCGTTCCCCGACCCCGCAGCCGCCCTGGCGGCGGCGCGCGAGGTGCTCGCCGCCCTTGCCGATCGGCCCGGCTACCTCCGCGGCTGGGTCGGCCGCGCCGTCGACGACGGCGACGTGCTGCTGCTGGCCCACGAGTGGGCCGACACCGGGTCCTACCGGCGGGCGCTCTCGGCGTACGAGGTCAAGCTGCACTGGCCGTTCCTGCAGACCGCCGTGGACGAGCCCACGGCCTTCGAGGTGCTCTCGGTGCGCACGCCCGAGGACTCCAGCGACCGTCCCAGCGACCTGGCCGCGGACGCCGGCGAGGTCGGTCTCGGATCGGCCGCGGCCGCGGAGGTCCCGCGCGGGGCGTTCGGGTGAGGTTCGCCGACCTCGCCGACGGGGGTCACCGCCTCGCCCCGCTGCTGGCCGCCGCGGCCGAGGGCGGTGCCCTGCTCGTGTCGGTGGGGGAGGGCGGGCGCGTCACGGGGCAGGCGGTCGCCGACGAGCTCGGCGTCGCGGTGACCCACCTGCCGACCCGGCGCGACGAGGAGGGCGTGCAGGTGCTCGTGGGCGACCTGGTGCTCGAGGGCCACGCCGTGGTCGTGGTGGACGACGGGGTCGAGACGGGCACGGCCGCACTGGCCGCCGCCCGTGCCGTCCGCGAGGCGGGTGCCGCCTCGGTCGTCCTGGCGGTGCCCGTGTGCTCCCGCGAGGCCGAGTCCCGGCTGAGCCCGGCGTATGACGACGTGCTCGCCGTCGTGCGGCCGCTCGCGGCACGGTCCCTGCGCAGGCACTACGAGACGTTCGCGTAGCCTGAGCCCTCCCGGCCGCCCGTGGCGGCCACCACCACTCGCCGACACACCAGCCGGATGGAGCCCCCATGGCCGTCGATCGCGTCGATGCCGTCGTCAACCTCTCCAAGCGCCGGGGGTTCGTCTACCCCTGCAGCGAGATCTACGGCGGCACGCGCTCCGCCTGGGACTACGGCCCGCTCGGGGTCGAGCTCAAGGAGAACGTGCGCAAGCAGTGGTGGCGGCACATGGTCCAGGGCCGCGAGGACGTGGTCGGCCTGGACTCCGCGGTCATCCTGTCGCCGCAGGTGTGGAAGGCGTCCGGTCACCTCGAGGCCTTCGTCGACCCGCTGACCGAGTGCACCTCGTGCCACAAGCGCTTCCGCGAGGACCACCTCATCGAGGCGTACGAGCACAAGCACGGCCGGGCGCCCGAGGGCGGCCTCGCCGGTATCAACTGCCCGAACTGCGGCAACAAGGGCCAGTTCACCGAGCCGCGCAACTTCAACGGGCTCCTGCAGACCAGCCTCGGCCCGGTGCAGGACGACGCGTCGATCCACTACCTGCGCCCCGAGACCGCCCAGGGCATCTTCGTCAACTACGCCAATGTGGCCGGCACCGCGCGCAAGAAGCCGCCGTTCGGCATCGGCCAGGTCGGGAAGAGCTTCCGCAACGAGATCACCCCCGGCAACTTCATCTTCCGCACCCGTGAGTTCGAGCAGATGGAGATGGAGTTCTTCGTCAAGCCGGGCACCGACGAGGAGTGGCACGAGTACTGGCTCACGAACCGCTGGGACTGGTACGTCGACCTCGGGCTCTCGCCGGACAACATGCGCTTCTACGAGCACCCGCAGGAGAAGCTCTCCCACTACTCCAAGCGCACCGTCGACATCGAGTACCGCTTCCGCTTCGGCGGCTCGGAGTTCGCCGAGCTCGAGGGCATCGCCAACCGGACCGACTTCGACCTCAAGACCCACAGCGAGCACTCCGGCGTCGACCTGTCCTTCTTCGACCAGGAGTCCGGGGAGCGCTGGTTCCCGTTCGTGATCGAGCCCGCAGCCGGCCTCACCCGCGCGGTGCTGGCCTTCCTGCTCGAGGCCTACGACGAGGACGAGGCGCCCAACGCCAAGGGCGGCGTCGACAAGCGCACCGTCATGCGCTTCGACAAGCGGCTCGCACCGGTCAAGGTCGCCGTGCTGCCGCTGTCGCGCAACGCCGACCTCAGCCCGAAGGCCAAGGACCTCGCGACCGAGCTGCGCCGGTCCTGGAACGTCGAGTTCGACGACGCCGGCGCCATCGGCCGCCGCTACCGCCGCCAGGACGAGATCGGCACCCCGTTCTGCGTGACGGTGGACTTCGACACCCTCGAGGACCACGCCGTCACCGTCCGCGAGCGCGACACCATGGCCCAGGAGCGCATCTCCCTCGACGCCCTCCCCACCTGGCTCGCCGCCCGCCTCCCCGGCTGCTGACCCACCCGACACGATGAAGGCGACCCTCATCCAATAGAGCCGAACAATCCCGGCCCTCACGACGCCTCGACCCGACCGACAAGGCGCGCTGCACGCGCCTAGGGTCGGGCCATGACCGCAGCCGCCCTCGTCCCGCGCGACCTGGACCTCGTCGTCTTCGGCGCGACCGGCTTCGCCGGGCGCCTCGTCGCGGAGCACCTCGCGCAGAACGCGCCGGCCGACCTCAGGATCGGGCTCGCCGGACGCTCCGTGGAGCGCCTCGACGACGTACGCCGGGCCCTGGGCGCGGCGGCGGAGGCGTGGCCCCTGCTCGTGGTCGACGCCGGGGACCACGGCCAGGTGAGCGAGCTCGCGCGACGTACACGTGTCGTGGTCACGACCGTCGGGCCGTACCTGCGCTACGGCATGCCGCTCGTGCAGGCGTGCGCCGAGTCGGGCACGGACTACCTGGACCTCACGGGCGAGGTTCTGTTCGTGCGCGACTCGCTGGAGCGCTGCGCTGAGCCGGCTCGGGCCACTTGCGCCCGGATCGTGCACTCGTGCGGCTTCGACTCGGTCCCGAGCGACCTCGCCGTCCTACTGCTCGCTGAGCGCGCCCGGGAGGACGGAGCCGGCGCGTTGGAAGACACCGCGATGGTCGTCCGGTCGATGCGCGGCGGGATCAGCGGCGGCACGATCGACTCGGCCCGGGCGATGGCCGAGGTGGTGAGCGCGGACCGCTCGCAGGTCGCCACCCTGCTCGATCCGTACGCCCTCAGCCCCCACCGTGAGGCGGAACCCGACGCCGGGCCCCACCCGGACGCCGCGCCCATCCGGTACGACGCCTCGGTGGGGGCCTGGGTGGGTCCGTTCGTCATGGCCACGTTCAACACCCGTGTGGTGCGCCTGTCCAACGCGCTGCAGTCGTGGGCGTATGGGCGGCGGTTCCGCTATCGGGAGGTGATGGCGTACGGCGCCGACGCGCTGGCGCCGGTGCGTGCGGCTGCGGCCTCGGTGGGTGTCGCCGGGGCCGTCCTGGGGCTGGCATTCGGCCCTACGCGGGCGCTGCTCGACCGTGTTCTCCCGGCGCCGGGGCAGGGTCCCGACGAGCGGACGCGTCGGCAGGGCGGCTTCGTCACGGAGACGCGCACGACGACGACCTCCGGTGCCGTCTACCGGTGCGTGATCGAGGCCTCGGGCGATCCGGGCTACCAGGCGACGTCGGTGATGCTCGGGGAGAGCGCGCTGGCGCTGCTGCTCGACCGCGACCGCCTTCCCCGCGCGGCCGGCGTACTCACCCCCGCGACCGGGATCGGGTCGGTGCTGGCCGACCGGCTGCGCGCGGCCGGCTTCGTCATCGAGGTGACACGGGTCTGACCCCGGCGTCGGCGTGCACGGCGCCCTGGGCCAGGGCATACGCCGCCCCCGGATCGTGGTGCGAGCGGGCTGCTCAACGGGTCGGGCCGCTGCGGCGAGGGGCTCCGCGCGGGATGTGAGGGACCGGATTGTTCGGCTCTATTGGATGAGGGTCGCCTTCATCGGTTTCGGTGGGGGGTGGGGAGTCGGGGATGATGGGGGGGTGAGTCATCCGGGGTACGAGCTGCTGGGGCGCGGAGGCGTGCCGGTCGTGCTCGCGCCCATGGCCGGGATCACCAACCGTGCCTTCCGGCGTCTGGCCCGAGAGCATGCGCGCGCGGCCACGGACGGCGCTGCGACGGGCATCTACGTCACGGAGATGATCACCTCCCGGGCGCTGGTCGAGCGCAACGACGAGACCATGCGGATGATCGCGACCGACCCGGACGAGATCCCGCGCAGCGTGCAGCTCTACGGCGTGGATCCCGCGACCGTCGCCGCCGCGGTGCACCTGCTCGTCGCTGAGGACCGTGCCGACCACGTCGATCTCAACTTCGGCTGCCCGGTCCCCAAGGTGACCCGCCGCGGCGGCGGCAGCGCGCTCCCGTGGAAGCGTGGACTGTTCCGCTCCATCGTGCGCGAGGCGGTGCGCGCCTCCGCCGACGCTGCGCGCGCCCACGGTCGTGAGCCCGTGCCGGTCACGGTGAAGATGCGCAAGGGCGTCGACGACGACCACCTCACCTACCTCGAGGCCGGCCGCGCGGCCGCCGAGGAGGGTGCCGCGTGGGTGGCGCTGCACGGGCGGACCGCCGCGCAGCTCTACGGCGGCACCGCCGACTGGGACGCGATCGCGCGTCTGGTCGACGAGCTCGAGCCCTACGGCATCCCCGTCCTCGGCAACGGCGACCTGTGGACCCACGAGCACGCGCAGCGGATGGTCGCGCAGACCGGCGCCGCCGGTGTCGTGGTCGGTCGCGGCTGCCTCGGCCGCCCGTGGCTGTTCGGCCAGCTCGCCGCGTCGTTAACCGGGCGCCCGGTCCCCGCCGACCCCGACCTGCGCACCGTCGCGGCCACCATGCGCCGCCACGCCGAACTGCTCGTGGAGGTGCTCGGCCCGGACAAGGGTCCGCGCGACTTCCGCAAGCACATCGCGTGGTACCTCAAGGGATTCGCCGTACGCCGCGAGGTGCGCCAGGGCCTGGCGATGGTCGACTCGCTGGACGAGGTCGACGCCTGGCTGGGTCAGATCGACCTCGACCAGCCGTGGCCCGGCGACGTCGCCGAGGGCCCGCGCGGGCGGACCCAGCCGGGCAAGCGGGTCGCCCTCCCCGACGGCTGGCTCGACGACCCGGACGACCTCACCACCTTCCTCCCCGCCCTCTCCGCCGCCGAGCTCTCCGTCTCCGGCGGCTGAGACACGATGAGGGCGACCCTCATCCAATAGAGCCGAACGATCCGGGCCCTCACACAAGGGCGTCGCCGGGCCGGCTATGGCGTGCGTCATGTCCGGTCGCGGAATCCACGCTCCCCGCCCAGAGTTGGACCCAAGGCCCGCGCCAGCCATGGCCGACCCAGGACCCGCGACCCGAGACGATCGCCGAGGAGACCGACCCGATGACCGTGCCCACCGTCACGCCCGTCCGCCTCGACGTCTGGGCCGATGTCGTGTGCCCGTGGTGCTTCCTCGGCACCGTGCAGCTGCAGCCCGCGCTCGACGCAGCCGCGGCGGACGGCATCGACGTGGTGGTCCGCCACCGGCCCTTCCAGCTCAACCCTGCGCAGCCCCTCGAGGGGGTCGACGTCGAGGAGCACCTGGTCGCCGCCATGGGTCACGAGGCGCTCGAGGAGTCCCGGCGCCGGCTCGAGGCCCTCGGCGCCGCGGTCGGCATCGCGTTCGACTTCGCGGCGCAGAAGCGCTCGCCCAACACCCGTGACCTCCACCTCCTGCTCTCGACCTACGACGGCGACACACGCCAGCGCGGCGTGCTGCTCGCGCTCTACTCGGCCTACTTCGAGCAGGGGCGCGACCTCGTGGATCGCGGGGTCGTCGTCCACGTCGTCTCGACGGCCACCGGGGAGCTCCCCGACGAGGTCGAGGAGCGGCTGGCGGCGCCGGGCGACGCGCTCGACGCGGACCTGCAGCTCGGGCGTGAGCTGGGCGTCTCGGGCGTGCCGACGTTCGTCGCCGACGCCGGCACCGACCTGGATCCGGTGGCCGGGCTCTCGGCCGCTGCGGTCGCGATGAGCGGGGCGCAGCCCGCTGAGGCGCTCGGCCACCTCATCGCCGAGGCTCGCCGAGCCGCCAACTCCTGAGCGGCCGCGACGGCGGTGCGAGGCGCTCGCGCGACCAACCCTTCAGGTACCCCGGGGTGTACCGTCGATCACAGTCGGGGTCGGACTCGGGAGGCCGCGGCACCTGGTCGCCGATGCGTTGCTAGCGTCGTGCGCATGAGGACACCCGGCCCTCGTCCTGCGGCCGCATACCCTCGCGGTCGCCGTAGCGTCTGACCGGAGGAGCCATGGCCACCGCCACCGACTTCGTCTACGACTTCACCCAGGGGTCGAAGGACATGAAGGATCTGCTCGGTGGGAAGGGGGCCAATCTCGCCGAGATGACCCGCCTGGGTCTGCCGGTGCCGCCCGGGTTCACGATCACCACCGAGGCCTGCCGCGCGTACCTGGCCAACGGCAAGGAGCCGGCGGAGCTGCGCGTGCAGGTCACCGCGGCGCTGCGCCACCTCGAGGACGCGGTCGACCGCCGGCTCGGCGACCGGCACGACCCGCTGCTCGTGAGCGTGCGGTCCGGGGCCAAGTTCTCCATGCCGGGGATGATGGAGACGGTCCTCAACATCGGCCTCAACGACGCCAGTGTCGTCGGGCTCGCCGAGGCCGCGGGGAGTGAGCGGTTCGCCTGGGACTCCTACCGCCGCCTCGTCCAGATGTTCGGCAAGACGGTGATGGGCGTCGACGGCGACCGCTTCGCCGAGACGCTCGACAAGGCGAAGGCCGCCAAGGGCGTGACCTCCGACGTCGATCTCGACGTCGACGACCTCCGCGTCCTGGTCGACACCTACAAGCAGATCCTCCGCGACGAGACCGGCCGCGACTTCCCCCAGCACCCGCGCGAGCAGCTCGACCTCGCGATCCGCGCCGTCTTCGACTCCTGGAACACCGACCGTGCCCGTCTGTACCGGCGCCGCGAGCGCATCCCGCACGACCTGGGCACCGCGGTCAACATCTGCACGATGGTGTTCGGCAACCTCGGCGAGACCTCCGGCACCGGTGTCGCGTTCACCCGCGACCCCGCGACCGGTACGCCGGGGGCCTATGGCGACTACCTGTCCAACGCCCAGGGCGAAGACGTGGTCGCGGGCATCCGCAACACGCTGTCCCTCGACGACCTCCGGGACCTGCAGCCCGAGGCGCACACCGAACTGATGCAGGTGATGCGTCGCCTCGAGACGCACTACCGCGACCTGTGCGACATCGAGTTCACGATCGAGCGCGGCAAGCTCTGGATGCTCCAGACCCGCGTGGGGAAGCGGACGGCTGCGGCGGCGTTCCGGATCGCCTCGCAGCTCGTCGACGAGCACCTCATCACCGAGGACGAGGCCCTCGAGCGCGTGACCGGTGCCCAGCTCGCACAGCTGATGTTCCCGCAGTTCGACGTCGCGGCGGATCGCCGCCTCCTCGTGAAGGGGATGGCTGCCTCGCCCGGCGCTGCCGTCGGGCGCGCGGTCTTCGACTCGGCGACCGCGGTGGAGTGGGCCGCGCGTGGCGAGCAGGTGCTGCTCATCCGCAAGGAGACCAACCCCGACGACCTCGAGGGCATGATCGCGGCCACGGGCATCCTGACCTCCCGTGGCGGCAAGACCTCCCACGCCGCGGTCGTGGCCCGCGGCATGGGCAAGACCTGCGTCTGCGGCGCCGAGGAGCTCGATGTCGACGTCGCCGCCAAGATCTGCCGCACCGCAGACCTGGTCATCCGCCAGGGCGACCTCCTCTCGATCGACGGCTCGACCGGGGAGATCTTCCTGGGGGAGGTCCCGGTCGTTCCCTCGCCCGTGGTGACCTACCTCGAGAACGGCCTCGACGCCGCGCTCGGCGACGCCGACGAGGACACCGCGGCGCTCATCTCGGCCGTGGACCGCCTCCTCGCCCACGCCGACGACGTACGCCGGCTGCGCGTGCGGGCCAACGCGGACACGGCCGAGGACGCCGAGCGCGCTCGCCACCTCGGGGCGGAGGGCATCGGCCTGACCCGCACCGAGCACATGTTCCTCGGCGACCGGCGCGTCCTCATCGAGCGCGTCATCCTGAGCGAAGGCCCGGAGCGCCAGGAGGCCCTCGACGCGCTCCTGCCCCTGCAGCGTGAGGACTTCCTGCACCTGCTCGAGGCGATGGACGGGCTCCCCGTCACCATCCGCCTGCTCGACCCGCCGCTGCACGAGTTCCTGCCCAACTACACCGAGCTGTCCGTGCGGGTCGCCGTCGCCCACGCCGAGGGCCGGCACGAGGCCAAGGACCTCTCCCTGCTCGCCGCGGTCGAGCGGCTGCACGAGTCCAACCCGATGCTGGGGCTGCGAGGCGTGCGCCTCGGCCTCGTCGTGCCCGGCCTGTTCGGCCTTCAGGTCCGCGCGATCACGGAGGCGGCGGTCGAGCGGGTCAAGGCGGGTGGCAACCCGCTCGTCGAGATCATGGTCCCGCTCGTCGGCTCGGTCATGGAGCTGCACCTGGTCGCCGACGAGACGGACGGGATCGTGCACGAGATCTCCCGGCGGGAAGGCGTCAACCTCCACATCCCGATCGGCACGATGATCGAGCTTCCCCGCGCCGCGCTCACCGCACACCGCATCGCCGAGGTCGCGGAGTTCTTCTCCTTCGGCACGAACGACCTCACCCAGACCACCTGGGGCTTCAGCCGCGACGACGTCGAGGCGGAGTTCTTCGCGGCCTACCTGGAGAAGGGCGTGTTCACGGTGTCGCCGTTCGAGACCCTCGACGCCGCCGGGGTGGGGCGCCTGGTGGAGATCGCCGCGACGGAGGGCCGGGCCACGCGCCCGGACCTCAAGCTCGGTGTCTGCGGCGAGCACGGCGGCGACCCCGAGTCGGTGCACTTCTTCCATCGTGCCGGGCTCGACTACGTCTCCTGCTCACCCTTCCGCGTGCCTGTCGCTCGCCTCGAGGCGGGGCGTGCCGCGATCGCCTCGGCCGGGGTGATCTCCGACACGCGCTGACCCAGCGCGTCCGTCGGGGATTCGCGGCCTCCCCCCGGTGTCGGTGACACTGGGGGGGTGTCCCTGCGCGCCCAGGCTCCTGCGAGCCCGCCCGCGTCGGCGCCCAGGCGCCGCCGGCGCTGGCTGGTGCGCGCCCTGCTCCTCGTCATCGTCGGGGGCCTGGCTCTGGTCGCGGCGGCGGGATGGCAGGTCCTGCGCGCGGCACAGACCGATGACCGGACACCCACCGACGTGATCGTCGTGCTCGGCGCGGCCCAGTTCTGGGGGACGCCGAGCCCCGTGCTCGAGACCCGGCTCTCGCACGCGCAGACGCTGTACGACGACGGCGTCGCCGAGCGCATCGTGACCGTGGGCGGCAAGCAGGACGGCGACATCACGACCGAGGCCCAGGCGGGACGCACCTGGCTCGTCGACGCAGGCGTGCCGCGCACGTCGGTGAGAGCCGTACGCACCGGGAGCGACACGCTCACCAGCCTCGCAGCGGTCGCGGACCTCATGGCGGAGCGGGGCTGGACGAGCGCCACCATCGTGACCGACCCCGCCCACACGGCCCGGAGCCTGGCGATCGCCAGGGCGCTCGGCATCGACGTGCACGGGTCGCCGACGGGTGCGGGTGACGGGTCGGCGCTCACGGTCGACTACCTGACCCGCGAGACGCTCGCGCTCGCGCACTTCTGGCTGCTCGACAGGTGGTCGGTCGAGCCGCGCCTGCCGTGAGGTGGGCCGGCGGGCGCCGCACGGGCGAGCGCCCGTGCAGCGGCCGCGTCGGTCGCTAGGGTCGGAACCGATGCACCCCGATGACGATCGGCTCTCCGAGGGCTACACGGCCGACGACGAGGCCCGCTGGGTGACCGAGGCGCCCAAGCGCGCCGGTCGCACCGCCTTCGCCCGCGACCGCGCGCGGGTGCTCCACAGCGCCGCCCTCCGTCGCCTGGCGGCCAAGACGCAGGTGCTGGCCGCGGGGGAGTCGGACTTCCTGCGGACCCGGCTCACCCACTCGTTGGAGTGCGCGCAGGTCGGACGCGAGCTCGGCGCCGCCCTGGGCTGCGACCCCGATCTGGTCGAGGTCGCGTGCCTGTCCCACGACCTCGGGCATCCGCCCTTCGGCCACAACGGCGAGCACGCCCTCGACGAGGCCTCCGCCGCCATCGGCGGCTTCGAGGGCAATGCTCAGTCGCTGCGGATCCTCACCCGGCTCGAGGCCAAGACGTTCGGCCCCCCGGACGGGCCTCGCGGGGGAGGGCCCGTCGGGCTCAACCTCACGCGCGCCGCCCTCGACGCCGCGACGAAGTACCCGTGGCCGAGGAGGTCGGGCGAGCGCAAGTTCGGCGTCTACACCGACGACGCCGACGTCTTCGCCTGGCTGCGTGCCGGCTCGACCGGCGAGCGCCGCTGCTTCGAGGCGCAGGTCATGGACTGGGCCGACGACGTCGCCTACTCCGTGCACGACGTCGAGGACGCGGTCGTCGCCGGGCACCTCGACATCCGCGACATCGCCGGAGCCGGCTCGGCCGACGACCCGGAGGGGCTCCTGGCCACCGCCCTGTCCTATGCCGGCGACGCGGACCTGGCCGAGCTCGGCGCGGCCGTGGACCGGCTCGTCGCCCTTCCCTACTGGCCCACCTCCTACGACGGCTCGCTGCGCGCGCTGGCGGGGTTGAAGAACCTGACCTCCCAGCTCATCGGCCGGTTCTGCACCGCCGCCGAGGCCGCCACCCGGGAGCGCTTCGGTCCGGTACGCCTGACCCGGTACGCCGCCGACCTGATCGTGCCGCGCGAGCAGCGCCTCGAGGTGGCGGTGCTCAAGGCCGTGGCCAACCGGTGGGTCATGCAGCGACACGGGGCCGACGAGGTCTACGCGCGCCAGCGCGAGATCGTGCACGAGCTCGTGGCGGCGGTGCGCCTCGGTGCCCCGGGAACGCTCGATGCGTCGATGCGCCCGGCCTTCGATGCGGCCGCGGCCGCGGCCGAGCCCGACGCGGCCCACCTGCGGGTCGTCGTGGACCAGGTCGCCTCGCTGACCGACCGCAGCGTGCTCACGTGGCACGCCCGGCTCTGCCGCTGACGACGCCGTCGCGCAACGACCTGGCCCTCGGCCGTCAGAGCACTCCCTCGAGCGCCTCGACCAGGGCGTCGAGGTCCTCCTCCACCGTGAACACGTGCGGGCTCACCCGCACCTGGCCCGCGATGCCCTGCGCGTCGAAGTCGCGGACGGCGTACTCCCGTGGCGAGTAGGACACGTTCACCCCGGCCGACACGATGCCCTGCGCGACGTCGCGTGCGTCGCGGCCCTCGACCGAGAACGTCGCGATCCCGGTCCGCGTCCTGCCGCGATCGTTGACCGTCACCCCCGGCAGCTCGCTCACGCGTGACCGTACGAGCTCGGCGAGCCAGGAGATCCGTCGCTGGGCGACGTCGAGGCCCAGCTCCAGGGCGTAGTCCGCGGCCGCGCCGAGGCCCAGCAGGGCGGCGTAGGACTTCTCCCAGGTCTCGTAGCGGGTGGCACCGGGCGCGAGCTCGTAGGCCGATTCGTCGGTCCACCGGGCCGCGTGCAGGTCGAGCAGGGCGGGCTCGAGCTCGCGCGCGCGCTCCGAGGTCCACAGGAAGCCGGTGCCCCGCGGCCCGCGGAGGAACTTGCGGCCCGTGGCGCTCACGAAGTCGGCACCGAGGTCGCGCACGTCGATCGGCACCTGGCCCACGGACTGGCAGGCGTCGAGGAGGTACCACGCGTCGCTCCCGGACGCGCGCAGCGTCGCGCCCACGGCCTCGGCGGGATTGATCAGGCCGTTGTGGCTCGGGGCGTGCGTCACCGCGACGACCCGCACCCGCTCGTCGAGCAGGTCGCGGAGCGCGTCCACGTCCAGGACGCCGTCGGCGTCGTCGGGAACCGCCACCACGGTGGCGCCCGTCCGCCCCGCCACCGACATGATCGCCAGCACGTTGCTCGCATACTCCGCCTGCGACACGAGGATCCGGTCGCCCTCCCGCAGCGGGACGGACAGGAACGCCCGCAGCCACGAGTCGGTCGCCGAGGTGCTGAGTGCGATCTCGTCGGGTGCGCCACCCACGAGGCGGGCGAGGGAGGTGTAGACGGCGTCGACCCGGTCCTGGGCCTCGGCGTGCGCCTCGTAGCCGCCGATCTCCTCCTCGCGGCGCAGGTGCTCCACCACGGTGTCGACCACGACCCGCGGCGGCAGCGCCGAGCCGGCGTTGTTGAGGTGATGCGTCGTCCGGCTGGCCGGGGTGTCCGAGCGGAGGCGCTCGACGTCGGCGGGGGACAGGCCCGAGGGGTCGGTGGAGGGCATGGTCACCCGCAGATCTCAGCACAGGCGGACCGGCGTCGCCGGATCGGAGGGGTCGGTGGCTCCGGGGCGGGCACGACCGGTGCGCCCGGTCGCCGTGGTCCATAGGATCAGGGGGTGGCAGGCCGGATCCGGGACGAGGACATCGTCCTCGTGCGCGAGAAGGCCCGCATCGACGAGCTGGTCCGCGACTACGTCACCCTCAAGTCCGCAGGTGGCGGCAGCCTGAAGGGCCTGTGCCCGTTCCACGACGAGCGCAGCCCGTCGTTCAACGTCAGCCCGGCCAAGGGCGCCTGGTACTGCTTCGGGTGCGGCGAGGGCGGCGACGTCATCGGCTTCCTGCGCAAGATCGACCACCTGTCCTTCACCGAGGCCGTGGAAAAGCTCGCCGGCCGCTACGGCGTCACCCTGCGCTACGCCGAGGGCTCCGCGGTGCCCGGTCGACAGGCCGGACAGCGCAGCCGCCTCGTCGAGGCGCACAAGGCCGCCGCGGCGTTCTACTCCGAGCGCCTCGGCTCGCCCGAGGCCGAGATCGGGCGCCGGTTCCTCACCGAGCGCGGGTTCGACTCCGACGCGGCGACCCACTTCGGGGTCGGGTACGCCCCCACCGGCTGGGACGTCCTCATCGGGCACCTGCGCTCGAAGGGATTCACCGACGACGAGATCGTCACGGGGGGTCTGGCCGTGCGGGGCGGGCAGCGCGGCCTCTACGACCGCTTCCGCGGTCGGCTCGTGTGGCCCATCCGAGACCTGTCGGGCGACGTGGTGGGCTTCGGGGCGCGCAAGCTCCGCGAGGACGACGACGGTCCGAAGTACCTCAACACCCCCGAGACCCCGCTCTACAAGAAGAGCCAGGTCCTCTACGGCATCGACCTCGCGCGCCGCGACATCGCCAAGCAGAAGCAGGCTGTCATCGTCGAGGGCTACACGGACGTGATGGCGGCGCACCTGTCCGGGGTGACGACCGCGGTCGCGACGTGCGGCACCGCCTTCGGCTCGGACCACATCTCCGTGCTGCGCCGTCTTCTCATGGACGAGGGCGTGTTCACCGGCGAGGTGGTGTTCACCTTCGACGGCGACGCCGCGGGCCAGAAGGCCGCCCAGCGCGCGTTCGGCGAGGACCAGCGCTTCACCGCCCAGACCTTCGTCGCGGTCGAGCCGAACGGGATGGACCCGTGCGAGCTGAGGATCGCCCGGGGCCCGGACGCCGTGCGCGAGCTCATCGACCGCAAGGTCCCGCTGTTCGAGTTCGCCATCCGCGCCGAGCTCGCCGGTCACGACCTCGACCGGGCCGAGGGCCGAGTGGCCGGCCTGCGGGCGGCCGCGCCGGTCGTCGCGCGGATCCGGGACGAGGCGCTGCGGCCCGAGTACGTCCGCCTGCTCTCCGGCTGGCTCGGCATGCCCGACGAGGAGGTGCGACGGGCCGTCGCGTCGGCCGGCCGCACCAGCGCTCAGCGCCCGGCGTCCCCGCCCCCGGTCGCGTCGGACCTGGCCGCGCCCG
>JAHECT010000006.1 GCA_024641605.1 Micrococcales bacterium | reverse complement strand
CGGGACCGGCACCTCTGCCTGGCCGACTTCTTCCGCCCCGTGGGGAGCGGCGAGACCGACGTGGTGGCCTTCCACGTCGTCACCATGGGCTCCCGGGTGGCCGAGGCGACCGCGAAGCTGTTCGCCGAGAACGCCTACCGCGACTACCTGGAGCTGCACGGGCTCTCGGTCCAGCTCACCGAGGCGCTCGCGGAGAAGTGGCACGCCCGGATCCGCGGGGAGCTCGGGTTCGGTGACGAGGACGACCTCGACCGGGGCCGGCTGATCTCCGATCAGGGCTATCGCGGCTCGCGCTACTCGTTCGGCTACCCCGCGTGCCCCGACGTCGAGCAGCAGACGGTGCTGGTGGACCTGCTCGACCCGGCCCGCATCGGGGTGGAGCTCTCCGAGGAGTTCCAGCTCCATCCGGAGCAGTCGACGTCGGCCATGATCGTGCACCACCCCGAGGCGAAGTACTTCAACGCGACATGAGCCTTCCCGCCGCGGTCCTGTTCGACATGGACGGCACGCTCGTCGAGACCGAGTCGATCTGGTACGACGCCGAGGCCGAGGTGATGGCCTCCCTCGGTGCCGACTGGGGTCCCGAGCACCAGGCGGCGCTCGTCGGCGGTCCGCTCGAGCTGGCGGTGGACTACATGGTCCGGCACGCGGGGGGAGGGCACGACCACGACGAGGTCGCCGCCCTGCTCATCGCGACGATGGAGCGTCGGCTGCGCACCGAGGCCGTCCACTGGCGTGCGGGAGCACGCGAGCTGCTCGAGGCGCTGGACGCGCTCGGCGTCCCGTGCGCCCTGGTCTCGGCGTCGTGGCGCAATCTTGTCGAGGCGGTCCACGACGCGGTGCTGCACGAGGTGGGCCACGAGGTCTTCGCGACCTCGGTCGCCGGCGACGAGGGGGAGCGCACGAAGCCCTTCCCGGACCCCTACCTGCTGGCCGCGCAGCGCCTCGGGGTCCGGCCTCGGGACTGCGTCGTGCTCGAGGACTCCCACACCGGGGTCACCTCCGGTCTGGCCAGCGGGGCGCTCGTCGTGGGGGTGCCCTCCCTGGTGCCGCTGGAACCGGCCGTGGGCCTGGTGCTCGTGGACACGCTGGTCGGTCTCACACCGGAGATCCTCGGCGCCTGGTCGGCGGACTGGGCGGCCGGACCGCAGGCCCCCTGATCGCAGCGCACGCCTGCTACGAGCGCGAGCAGGTCACTCGGTGGCGATCGCCCGCAGGACGTCGAGCCGGCTGGCGGTGATCGCCGGCCACAGCGCGGCGAGCAGGCCGCCCACCACCGCGAGGGCGAGGAACATCCAGATCTGGCCCGTGGGGATGGCGAGCTCGGTGATGCCCTGCGGCTCCAGCACGCGCTGGAGCAGTGCGCCGTACACGACGCCGAGGGCGACGCCGAGCGCGGCGCCGAACACGCTGATGAGGACGGCCTCGAGCACGACCATGCGCCGGACCTGCGGCCGGCTCGTCCCCACGGCGCGCAGCAGGCCCACCTCGCGTCGGCGCTCGTGCACGGACAGGGCGAGGGTGTTGACGATCCCGATGAAGGCGACGACCACGGCCAGCGCGAGAAGGGCGTAGATGAACCCGAACACCCGGTCGAACTGGCCGTTGACCTGTTCCTTGAGGCTGGCCTGGTCCTGCAGCTCCACCGCGGGGAAGGCGGCGAGCTCGGCCTCGAGGTCGGTGCGGACCGTGGCCGGGTCGGCGCCGTCGGCGACGCGGACGTAGACGGCCGAGTCCAGCTCCCGCGAGCCGATGGAGGACAACGTGTTGATCCCCGTCACGAACCCGACGTAGGGGCCGGCCGCGGTGTAGACCCCGATCAGGCGCAGCGGCGCCTCCCCGTTGACGAAGGTGCCCTCCACCCGGTCGCCGACCTCGAGGCCGAGGGTCTCGGCGGTCGCGTCGTCGACGACGGCGTCGCCGAGGGCCATGTCGGCGAAGGAGCCGGACTGCATCTCGAAGTCCACGACGAGCGGGAAGGCGGCCACCTCGACGCCGGTGAGCACGCTCTGCTCCTCGTCGACGGTGATGGGCACCTGGCGCACGAAGGTCACCGCGGCCGTGCCGGGGGTGTCCTTCACCGCCTGATACACGTCCGGCACGAACGGCTGGAACTTGGCTCCGAACACGACGAAGTCCGCACCGATCGTGTCGTCGATGACGGTAGCGACCGAGGCCTTGGTGGACGCGGCGATGACGCCGATCGTGGTCATGAGGGCGAGACCGATGGCCAGTGCGCTGGCCGTGGCAGCGGTGCGCCGCGGGTTGCGGCGCCCGTTCTCCCGGGCCAGCCGGCCGACGACGGAGCCGGAGAACGGTGCGCCGAGCACCCACAGCACCCCGCGCCCGGCCACGGGGGCCAGCGCGATGACCGCGACGAGCGCCGCCAGGGCGCTCACCCCGGCCAGTGAGGCGGCCCGCTCGCCGTCGTCGACGGAGGCGAGACCGGCACGGGCGGTGAGCACGGCGACCACGAGGAGGACGGCGCCCAGCCCGGTGCGCACCCAGAGGGACCGGTTGGGGAGGGAGACCTCGTCGCGCATGGCGGCCACGGGCGGCACGACGGCCGCGCGGCGGGCCGGGACGTAGGCGGACACCAGCGTGACGACGACGCCGACCACGAGCGACACCATGACGGTCCGCGGCTCGAGCACGAGCGGTCCCGAGGGCAGGTCCGCGCCGAAGGCGCGCAGCAGCAACGTGAGACCGCGGGAGACGAGCACGCCGCCGACCAGGCCGATCCCGGCCGCCAGGATGCCGAGGACCAGCGCCTCGAGGAGGACCGAGCGCCGTACCTGACCGCGCGAGGCCCCGACCGCGCGCAGGAGAGCCAGCTCGCGCGTGCGCTGCGCGATGAGCATCGAGAACGTGTTGTAGATGAGGAAGACCGCGACGAAGAGCGCGATGAAGGCGAACGCCAGGAGGAAGGTGTTGATGAACTGGAACGCCTCCTCGAGGCGCTCGGCGATGTCGGCGCTGCGCTGCTGGCCGGTCTGGACGCGAACGTCCTCCGGCAGCGCCGCCGTGATGCGCTGGGCGAGCACGTCCTGGGAGACGCCCTCGTCGGCACGGACCTGGATCCCGGTCACGACCGGCTCCGAGTCGAGGAGCAGTCGCTGGGCCGTGGGCAGGTCGAACACCGCGAGGGTGCTCCCGTCGCTGCCGGACACCCCTCGGGTGACGACGCCGACGACCAAGGGCTCCACCGAGCCGCCGTTCGTCTCGAGGCGGACGCGCCCACCCACCTCGACGCCCGCCGCCTCCGCGGTCGACTCGAGGAGGGCGACCTCGTCGGGGCCCTGAGGACCGCGGCCGTCCACGAGCGTGAGGGGACTGATGGCCTCGTCCGGGATCCAGGTGGTGCCCCTGGCCGGCGGACCCGCCGCGCCCACCACCATCCCGTCGGAGTCGATGACGATCGCGCCGTCGCCGCTCACGAGGCCGTACGCCGCCGCGACGCCGTCGACCGCGGCGACGTCGGCGATGTAGGACTGAGGGAGCGTGGGCGTCTCGCGGGGCGCGGCGTCGGGCCCGCCGCCGCCGAAGTCGGGTGCGTCGACGGTCACGATCACGTCGGGCTGAGGTGCCTCGAACAACGCGTCGAACGAGCGTTTGAGGGAGTCGGTGAAGATGTAGGTGCCGGCGACGAACGCGACGCCGACGACCACGGCGAGGAGCGTCAGCGACAGCCGGAGCTTGTGCTGGAGCAGCGAGCGGAGCGCAGCGCGGAGCACGGCGCTAGGCCCTGGCCGCCTCGAACGCCTTCATGCGCTCGAGGACGGAGTCCGCGGTCGGCGAGGCCATCTCGTCCACGATGCGGCCGTCGGCCAGGAAGAGCACCCTGTCGCTGTAGGACGCGGCGCCCGGGTCGTGGGTCACCATGACGATCGTCTGCCCGAACTCGTCCACGCTTCGTCGCAGGAACCCGAGCACCTCCGCGCCCGAGCGCGAGTCGAGGTTGCCTGTCGGCTCGTCGGCGAAGACGATCGTGGGCCGGCTGGCCAGTGCGCGGGCGCACGCGACGCGCTGCTGCTGCCCGCCGGACAGCTCGCTGGGGCGGTGGCCGAGGCGGTCACGCAGCCCGACCGTGTCGACCACGGTGTCCAGCCAGCCACGGTCGGGACGGCGGCCTGCGATGTCCAGCGGGAGGGTGATGTTCTCCAGCGCCGTCAGCGTCGGGACCAGGTTGAAGGCCTGGAAGACGAAGCCGACCGAGTCACGGCGCAGCCGGGTGAGGGCCTTGTCCGACAGGGTCGAGAGCTCGGTGTCGCCGATCCACACCTGGCCCGAGGTCACCGAGTCCAGCCCGGCGAGGCAGTGCATGAGCGTGCTCTTGCCCGACCCCGAGGGCCCCATGATGGCGGTGAACCGCCCTGCCGCGATCTCGCAGTCGACGGCGTCCAGCGCGGTCACACGGGTGTCGCCGGAGCCGTACACCTTGGTGAGCGAGGTCGCGCGAGCAGCGGGGGTCACCCGCCAACGCTAACCCGGCGGCTGCCCGCCCGCCGCCGCAGGACCGGCCGAGGGCAGGGGCGGTGGGGTGCCGCCGTGGGCCGGGCACAGCGCCCGGTGCGCGCACCAGTCGCACAGTCGCGACGGGGAGGCTCGCCAGTCGCCGGACTCGTGCGCGCGCTGGATCGCCGCCCAGAGGGCACGGACCTTGCGCTCGGTCGCCAGCAGGTCGGCCTCGTCGGGGGAGTAGCGCAGGACCTGCCCGTCGCCGAGGTAGAGCAGCTGCAGCACTCGCGGGACGGTGCCGGTGGCCCGCCAGAGGACGAGCGCGTAGAAGCGCATCTGGAACAGGGCCTTCTGCTCGAACGCCTCACGGGGCGCCCGTCCCGTCTTGTAGTCGACCACGCGGGTCTCACCCGCCGGGTTGCGGTCGAGCCGGTCGACGTAACCCCGCAGCACGAGGCCGTCGTCGAGGGTCGTCTCCACCCGCAGCTCCCGCTCGGCGGGCTCCAGGGCGGCCGGGTCCTCGAGCCCGAAGTAGGTCGCCAGCAGGGGCTCGGCCGAGGCGAGCCAGGCTGCGGCGTCCTCGGGCCCGTCGAAGAGCTCCTCGACCGCGTCGGTGGACTGCGACCGGACCGACTCCCAGGCCGTGGGCACCATGGCGGTGGCGCGATCCAGCGTGCGGTCCTGCGCCGGCAGGTCGAACAGGTCCTCGAGCACCTGGTGGACGAGGGTGCCGCGCAACGCCTCCCGGCTCGGCGGCTCGGGCAGGCGGTCGACCACCCGGAACCGGTAGAGCAGCGGACAGGTCATGAAGTCGCCGGCCCGCGACGGGGACAGCGACGGGACGGCCGGGGTCTCCCACGCCTCCGCGGGATCGAGGGGGGGCACGCCCCCGGCGGGTGTTGCGGTCATGGCGGCACAGTAGGGCCAGCCTCGGACAGCGCGCCGCACGCGCGCCGCCCGGACCGGACCTAGGGTGGTCGGATGGCCGAGGACGCGGACGGACGACGGGCGACGCCCGGGCTGCGGTTCCGCCTCGGATCCATCCCCGTGTCCATGCCCTGGAGCGGGCTGCTCGGGATCGGGATCATCGCCTGGCTCTGGTCGGACAGCTTCGCCGCCCGACCCGGAGGCGCCGGTTCGGCGGTGGTCCTCTCGCTGGTCTTCGCGGTGCTGTTCTACGTCACCATCCTCGGCCACGAGCTCGCGCACGCGTGGGTGGCGCGGGCGGCCGGCTATCCCGTCCACAGCATCACGCTGTGGGTGCTCGGCGGCTACACCTCCTACGAGCGCCGCTCGCGTTCGGCGCTGCGCGAGGGGCTGATCGCGGCCGCCGGCCCGGCGACGTCGCTGCTCATCGGGCTCGGGTGCGCCGCGGTGGCCCGGAACACGGGGGACGGACCGGTATGGGCCGTCGCCTCGGCCCTGGCCTGGACCAACGTGCTCCTCGGCATCTACAACGCGCTCCCGGGACTCCCGCTCGACGGCGGCGCGGTGCTCAAGAGCCTCGTGTGGGGGGTGACCTCCGACGAGAGCCGGGCCACGGTCGTGGCCGCGTGGGCCGGCCGCCTCGTCGCGGTCGGGGTGTTCGTGCTGCCGCTGACACTGATCTGGCGCGCCGGAGGCAGTCCCGACCTCATCACGGTGGCGATCGCCGGGCTGATCTCCGCCTACCTCTTCGCGGGGGCCTCCGATGCACTCCGTCGGGCCCGGGTCGAGGCGCGGGTCCCCGGCCTGGCGGTCGCCCGGCTGGTGCGAGCGGTCGTGGCCGTGGCGGCCGACATGCCGCTTGCCGAGGCGCTGCGGCGCCGGGACGAGGCGGGTGCGAGCGCCCTCGTCGTGACCGACGCCGAGGGTCGCCCCGTCGCGGTGGCCAACGAGGCCGCTGTCTCCGCGGTCCCCGCCGAACGGCGCCCCTGGGTCCCGGTGTCGTCGGTGTCGGCGGCCGTCCCGACGGGGGCTCCGGTGCCCTACGAGGCCTCGGGTGAGGCGCTGATCGGGCTGATCCAGGCCTCACCCGCCGCGCAGTACCTCGTCGCCGACGCGGCCGGGCGGCTCGTCGGCGTGCTTGTGACCGAGGACGTGGAACGGGCCCTCGCCGGCTGAGCCGTAGCCTTGCACGCATGACACGACCTGCGGCTCCCACCGGGGCGGACCACCGGCGCGGCACCTTCCGTGAGGGCGACCGGGTCCAGCTGACCGATCCCAAGAAGCGGATGCACACCATCACGCTGGGCGCGGGCAAGCAGTTCCACTCGGCCAAGGGCGCCGTGTCCCACGACGACATCATCGGCCGGCCCGAGGGGATCGTCGTCACGTCCGTGCAGGGCACGCCCTACCTCGCCCTGCGCCCGCTGCTCAGCGACTTCGTGCTGTCGATGCCGCGCGGCGCGACGATCGTCTACCCCAAGGACGCGGCCACGATCGTGGGGCTCGCCGACCTCTACCCGGGGGCCCGGGTGCTGGAGGCCGGGGTCGGCTCGGGCGCGCTCACCTGCTCCCTGCTGCGCGCGGTCGGTGACGACGGCCACGTCTCCTCCTACGAGCGGCGCCAGGACTTCGCCGACGTCGCGCGCGGCAACGTCGAGCTGTTCTTCGGCAGCCCGCACCCGGCGTGGACGCTGACCGTCGGGGACCTCACCCCGACCCTGCGCGCCCGGATGGCGGACGGTACGGACACCGAGTTCGACCGTGTCGTGCTCGACATGCTGGCGCCGTGGGACTGCATCCCGGTGGTGGCCGAGGCGCTCGTCCCGGGAGGCGTGCTCGTGGCGTACGTCGCGACGACGACGCAGATGTCGCGCACGGTCGAGGCCCTGCGCCTCGACGGCCGGTGGACCGAGCCGCGCGCGCAGGAGACTCTGCTGCGGACCTGGCACCTCGAGGGGCTCGCCGTCCGCCCGGACCACACCATGAACGGGCACACCGGCTTCCTCCTCTCGACCCGGCGCCTGGCCGAGGGCACCGTTCTGCCTCCGCGGCGCACGCGTCCGGCGAAGGGTGCCTATGGCGAGGACTACGAGCTGCCCACCTGACGGTCGTCCGCAGGGTCGGATCACGGGTCGGTTGCGACACGACGGCGCGGGTCACGACGCGCGGATCCCGGGCCGACGTGGGTAGGGTCGATCAGGAGCCCCAGCCCGGGAGGTGGTCATGTCCTATTCCGACGACCGACTGGCTGACGCGCGTTACGCCGCGCTGCAGGCCGAGCTCGCCGCGGCGACCGCGCAGAACCAGCGACTGGTCACGACCCTGCGCGAGGCGCGCGACCAGATCGTGGCCCTCAAGGCGGAGGTCGACCGGCTCGCCGAGCCGCCGAGCGGCTACGGCGTGTTCCTCGAGCTGCACGACGACGGTTCGGTGGACGTCTTCACCGCCGGTCGCAAGATGCGGGTCGTCGTCAGCCCCGACGTCGATGCCGAGGCTCTGGCCCCCGGGCAGGAGGTCGTCCTCAACGAGGCCATGAACGTCGTCGCGGTGCGCGAGTTCGAGCGGCACGGCGAGGTCGTCATGCTCAAGGAGATCCTCGAGGGTGGCGACCGCGCGCTCGTCATCGGCCACACCGACGAGGAGAAGGTCGTCCGGCTCGCGGCGCCACTGGTGGGGTCGCCGATCCGAGCGGGGGACTCGCTGCTGCTCGAGCCGCGCTCCCAGTACGTCTTCGAGCGGATCCCGAAGGCCGAGGTCGAGGAGCTCGTGCTCGAGGAGGTCCCCGACATCGACTACGCCGACATCGGGGGACTCGGCCCGCAGATCGAGGAGATCCGCGACGCCGTCGAGCTGCCCTACCTGCACGCGGACCTGTTCCGCGAGCACAAGCTCCGGCCGCCCAAGGGGATCCTGCTCTACGGACCGCCCGGCTGCGGCAAGACGCTCATCGCGAAGGCGGTGGCGAACTCCCTCGCCAAGAAGGTGGCCGAGGTGGAGGGCCGCCCCGAGGGCCGCTCGTTCTTCCTCAACATCAAGGGCCCCGAGCTGCTCAACAAGTATGTCGGCGAGACCGAGCGCCACATCCGGCTCGTGTTCCAGCGCGCGCGGGAGAAGGCCTCGGAGGGCATGCCG
Source organism: Micrococcales bacterium (assembly GCA_024641605.1). Lineage (GTDB taxonomy): Bacteria > Actinomycetota > Actinomycetes > S36-B12 > CAIYMF01 > Longivirga. The sequence goes on along the minus strand of JAHECT010000006.1, from coordinate 26,367 downwards.
GTCATCGTGTTCTTCGACGAGATGGACTCGCTGTTCCGCACCCGCGGCTCGGGCGTGTCCAGCGACGTCGAGAACACGATCGTGCCGCAGCTGCTCAGCGAGATCGACGGCGTGGAGGGGCTCGAGAACGTCATCGTGATCGGTGCGTCGAACCGCGAGGACATGATCGACCCGGCGATCCTGCGCCCAGGTCGGCTCGACGTGAAGATCAAGATCGAGCGTCCCGACGCCCAGGGCGCCGGAGACATCTTCTCCAAGTACCTCACCGCGGACCTCCCGCTGCACCCGGACGATCTCGCCGAGCACGGCGGCGACCCGGTCGCGACGTGCCAGGGGATGATCCAGCGGGCCGTCGAGCGCATGTACACCGAGTCCGAGGAGAACCGCTTCCTCGAGGTCACCTACGCCAACGGCGACAAGGAGATCCTCTACTTCAAGGACTTCAACTCGGGCGCCATGATCGAGAACATCGTCGCCCGGGCGAAGAAGATGGCCATCAAGGACCTGCTCGACACCGGTCAGCGCGGCATCCGTGTCCAGCACATGCTGACCGCGTGCGTCGACGAGTTCCGCGAGAACGAGGATCTGCCCAACACCACCAACCCTGACGACTGGGCGCGCATCTCGGGCAAGAAGGGCGAGCGGATCATCTTCATCCGCACCCTCATCCAGGGCAAGCAGGGCACCGAGGCCGGGCGCTCGATCGACACCGTCGCCAACACGGGGCAGTACCTCTGACCTGCCTCTGAGCGGTCTTCCCGTGCCACGGCCGCAGGTCGCGGTGCTCGGGTGCGTCAGGATCCGAAACGCCGTGGCCGCCAGCGGGCGGTCGCGCGCGTGGGCGACGTACCCTCGAGACATGTCCGTGCGGCGTGTGATGGGGATCGAGACGGAGTACGGCGTGTCCGTGCCCGGCCACCCGCACGTCAACGCGATGCTCACCAGCTCCCAGGTGGTCAACGCCTACGCCGGCTCGGTGCTCGGGGCCGGGCGGGGGAAGGCTCGGTGGGACTACGACGAGGAGACCCCGCTCCGTGACGCGCGCGGCTTCGACCTGACGCGTGCTGACGCGGACCCGAGCCAGCTGACCGACGAGGACCTCGGGCTGGCCAACGTCATCCTCACCAACGGCGCACGCCTCTACGTCGACCACGCACACCCGGAGTACTCCAGCCCCGAGGTCACCAACCCTCGCGACGCGCTGGTGTGGGACAAGGCCGGCGAGCGCATCATGGCCCGGGCGGTGGACCTGATCCGGTCGATGCCGGGAGCCCAGCCGGTCAACCTGTACAAGAACAACACCGACAACAAGGGCGCGTCCTACGGGACCCACGAGAACTACCTGATGAGCCGGGCGACCCCGTTCGCGGACGTGGTGCGTCACTTGACACCGTTCTTCGTGTCCCGTCAGGTGGTGACCGGCGCCGGCCGGGTGGGCATCGGGCAGGACGGCCGCAGCCACGGGTTCCAGATCTCGCAGCGGGCCGACTTCTTCGAGGTGGAGGTGGGGCTCGAGACCACCCTGAAGCGGCCGATCATCAACACGCGGGACGAGCCGCACGCCGATCCCGAGAAGTACCGGCGGCTGCATGTGATCGTCGGTGACGCGAACCTCGCCGAGGTCTCCACCTACCTCAAGCTCGGCACGACGTCGCTGATCCTGTCGATGCTCGAGGACGGTGCGCTCGACCTGGACCTCACGTTGGAGCGGCCGGTCGAGGAGATCCACGCCGTCAGCCACGACAGCACCCTGACCCACCGCGTCGCGCTCGCGTCCGGCCGGCGCATCACGGCGCTCCAGATGCAGCTGGAGTTCCTCGAGCAGGCGCGCAAGTACGTCGAGGACCGTTTCGGCAACGATGCCGACGAGCAGACCCTCGACGTGCTGGCGAGGTGGGAATCGGTGCTGACCCGGCTCGAGGTCGAGCCGATGTCCCTCGCGGGTGAGCTCGACTGGGTGGCCAAGCTGCAGATCCTGCAGGGCTACCGCGACCGCGACGGCGTCGACTGGGACGACGCCCGACTGCACCTCGTCGACCTGCAGTACAGCGACGTGCGACCGGAGAAGGGCCTTGCCCAGCGGTTGCAGGCCCGGGGGTCGCTCCTGCGCCTGACCTCGGACGTCGAGGTCGACGCGGCAGTGAGGACGCCGCCGACGGACACGCGCGCCTGGTTCCGGGGCGAGTGCATGCGCCGCTACCCGGACTCGATCGCCGCCGCCTCCTGGGACTCGGTCATCTTCGACATCCCGGGGCAGGACGCACTGCAGCGCGTGCCCACGCTCGAACCGCTGAGGGGAACGCGGGCCCACGTCGGTGATCTCCTCGACCGCAGCCCCACGGCCCTCGAGCTGGTCGCGGCGCTCGCGCTGCGCTGACGCTTCGTGTCGGGGGAGCGAGAGGCCCGGCGCGTGGGTAGGGTCGAACGCGTCGCCCGGCCTCCCGCCGGGTGCAGCGTCGCAGGAGGTGGCCATGCCCACGCGTGACAGCGGGGAGCAGCAGCACCGGTCGCGCCCGGCCGAGGACCAGGTCGAGGAGACCGCCGAGGTCGCGGCCGACCTCGCCGAGCGCAAGGAAGCCCTCGACGCGGACATCGACGCGATCCTCGAGGACATCGACGAGGCGCTGGAGACCAACGCCGAGGAGTTCGTCCGGGGATTCGTGCAGAAGGGCGGGCAGTGATGACCCTGCCCCCGGCGTTCCTCGCCCCGGGCTCGTCCTCGTTCGCCGAGTTCCTGGCCGCGCACGATCCCACGCTCCTGCCGAACGGGCGCGACCTCCCCGCGGGGCAGGTGCTCGGCGCGCCGCACGGCACGACCATCGTGTCGGTGACCTACCCCGGCGGTGTCGTCATGGCGGGCGACCGTCGCGCCACGATGGGCAACGTCATCGCCCAGCGAGACATCGAGAAGGTCTTCCCGGCCGACGAGTCCAGCTGCGTGGGCATCGCGGGCACGGCCGGGCTGGCCGTCGAGATGGTGCGACTGTTCCAGGTCGAGCTCGAGCACTACGAGAAGATCGAGGGCGCGTCCCTGTCCCTGGACGGCAAGGCGAACCGGCTGTCGACCCTGCTCCGGGGCAACCTGGGCCTGGCCATGCAGGGGCTGGCGGTCGTGCCGATGTTCGCCGGGTACGACGCCGAGACCGGCACGGGCCGGATCTTCAGCTACGACGTCACCGGCGGCCGCTACGAGGAGCACCGCCACCACGGCGTGGGGTCGGGGTCGATCTTCTCCCGGGGCGCGCTCAAGAAGCTCTGGCGCGAGGACCTCTCGGCGACTGAGGCCGTCACGGTCGCGGTCGAGAGCCTCTACGACGCCGCGGACGACGACTCGGCCACCGGCGGGCCCGACCTCGCACGCGGCATCCTCCCCGTCGTCGCGATGGTCGATGCGGACGGCTACCGTCGCCTGCCCGAGTCCGAGCTCGACCCCCTGGTTCGCAGCGTGGTCCAGGCGCGCCAGCAGCGTCCCGACGGACCCGTCGCCCCGCTCGGCTGACCGGAGGAGTCCACCCGTGAGCATGCCGTTCTACGTCTCGCCCGAGCAGGTCATCAAGGACAAGGCCGACTACGCCCGCAAGGGCATCGCCCGGGGCCGCAGCGTCGTCGTGATGCAGTACGCGGGCGGGCTGCTGTTCGTGGCCGAGAACCCCTCGCGCGCCCTGCACAAGATCTCCGAGATCTACGACCGCATCGCGTTCGCCGCGGTGGGCAAGTACAACGAGTTCGAGAACCTGCGCGTGGCCGGTGTGCGCCTGGCCGATCTGCGGGGGTACTCCTACGACCGTCGCGACGTGACCGGCCGCAGCCTCGCGAACGCCTACGCCCAGACCCTGGGGACCATCTTCACCGAGACGCAGAAGCCCTACGAGGTGGAGATCGTGGTGGCGGAGGTCGGCGACTCGCCGCACGAGGACCAGCTCTACCGGCTCACCTTCGACGGGTCCGTCGGCGACGAGCACGGGTTCGTGGCGATGGGCGGGCAGGCTGACCAGATCACGACCGCGCTCGCCGACGCCTGGCACGACGCGATGCCGCTCGAGGAGGCGGTGCGTCTGGCGGTCGACCAGCTGGCCCAGACGCCGGCGGGCAACGGCGGGGGAGAGCCGCGCACGCTCACGCCCGCCCAGCTCGAGGTCGCCGTGCTCGACCGGGACCGGCCCCGGCGCAAGTTCCGTCGGATCACCGGGGGACGCCTCGCCGAGCTCCTGGGCACGGAGGACGACTCCGACGACGCCGCCGGCGAGCCGGAGTAGCCGCCGCGCGGCAACCTGCGGCCGGCGCGGCACCTGCCTAGGGTGGGGACGTGGAGCGGCGGATCTTCGGGATCGAGACCGAGTACGGCGTCACCTGCACCTTCCGGGGGCAGCGGCGTCTCTCGCCCGACGAGGTCGCCCGCTACCTCTTCCGGCGCGTCGTGTCCTGGGGCCGATCCAGCAACGTCTTCCTCCGCAACGGTGCGCGCCTCTACCTCGACGTCGGCAGCCATCCCGAGTACGCCACGCCCGAGTGCGACGACGTCGTCTCGCTCGTCGTGCATGACAAGGCGGGGGAGCGGATCCTGGAGGGCCTGCTCGTCGATGCGGAGCGCCGCCTCCAGGAGGAGGGCATCGCCGGCGACGTCTACCTCTTCAAGAACAACACCGACTCGGCGGGCAACTCGTACGGATGCCACGAGAACTACCTCGTGGGTCGGCACGGCGAGTTCGGCCGCCTCGCCGACGCGCTCATCCCGTTCTTCGTCTCCCGCCAGATCATCACCGGTGCCGGGAAGGTCCTCCAGACGCCGCGCGGCGCCGTCTACTGCGTGAGCCAGCGCGCCGAGCACATCTGGGAGGGCGTCTCGAGCGCGACCACCCGGTCGCGCCCGATCATCAACACACGCGACGAGCCGCATGCCGACGCCGAGCGCTACCGCCGCCTCCACGTCATCGTGGGCGACTCCAACATGAGCGAGACCACCACGATGCTCAAGGTCGGCTCGACCGACCTGGTCCTGCGGATGCTCGAGTCCGGCGCGGTCATGCGCGACATGACCCTCGAGAACCCCATCCGTGCCATCCGCGAGATCAGCCACGACCCGACGGGGCGCCGGACCGTGCGTCTCGCCAACGGTCGTGAGCTCTCGGCCCTGCAGATCCAGACGGAGTTCCTCGAGCGCGCGCGCGACTTCGCGGACCGGCGCGGGCTCTCCGAGGACCCGGTGCACGCGCGCGTCCTCGACCTGTGGCAGCGCACCGTCACGGCGGTGGAGACCGAGGACCTGTCCTCGGTGGAGCGCGAGATCGACTGGGTGATCAAGCTGCGGCTCATCGAGCGCTACATGGCCAAGCACGATCTCTCGCTGTCCAGCCCCCGGATCGCGCAGATCGACCTCGCCTACCACGACATCACCCGGGACCGAGGGCTGTTCTACCTGCTGCAGAACCGCGGGTCGGTGGCGCGCGTCGGCACCGACCTGGCGACCTTCGAGGCCAAGTCCGTCCCCCCGCAGACCACCCGGGCGCGCCTGCGGGGCGACTTCATCCGGCGCGCCCAGGAGCGGCGCCGCGACTTCACCGTGGACTGGGTGCACCTCAAGCTCAACGACCAGGCGCAGCGCACGGTGCTGTGCAAGGACCCGTTCCGGTCGGTCGACGAGCGGGTCGAGAAGCTGATCGCGGGCATGTGATCCCCGCGTCGGACCGCTGTTCCGGCGGAGGTTAGGGTCGTGGCGTGATGCGACGACTCGTTCCCGCGGCGGCCCTCGCGGCCGCCCTGATCCTGTCCGCCTGCGGCTCGAGCTCGACCCCCGACGAGGACTTCGGCTCGGTCCCCTCGCCCACGGGCGGGGTCACCGTGACCGGCGACCTGGGCGCCAAACCGACCGTGACCGTCTCCGAGGAGACCGCGACGGTGAGCGAGCTGGTCATCTCCGACATCGACGAGGGCACGGGCGACACGGTCGAGGCGGGCGCGACCGTGACGGTGCACTACGTCGGAGTCGGCGGCACCACCGGTCAGGAGTTCGATTCCTCCTGGGATCGCGGTCAGACGATCCAGTTCCCGCTGTCCGGGGTCATCCAGGGCTGGCAGGACGGGATCCCGGGCATGCGCCCCGGCGGCCGTCGTCTGCTCGTGATCCCCGGCGACCAGGCCTACGGCGCCAACCCGCCTCCGGGCAGCGGAATCCAGCCGAACGAGAACCTCGTGTTCGTCGTCGACCTGGTCTCCTCGCCGTAGAGTCCACCCACCACCGACCGCAGGAGCGCTCATGAGCGAGAAGCCCGAGATCGACTTCCCCGGGGGCGACGAGCCGACCGAGCTCGTCATCACCGACCTGGTGGTCGGGGATGGCGCCGAGGCGACGCCGGGCGCCCAGGTCCTGGTCCACTACCTCGGCGTCGAGTTCGGCTCCGGCGAGGAGTTCGACTCGTCGTGGAACCGCGGCGAGCCGATCGAGTTCCCCCTGCGCGGGCTCATCCAGGGCTGGCAGGACGGCATCCCCGGGATGAAGGTCGGCGGTCGCCGTCAGTTGGTCATCCCGCCGCTGCTGGCCTACGGCCCCGCGGGCGGAGGGCACCGGCTCTCCGGCAAGACCCTGATCTTCGTGATCGACCTGCTCGACGTCCGCTGAGGCGATGAGCCAGAGCGCGCGCACCGAACGGCTGCTCAACCTGCTGTTCGCGCTCATGTCGGTCGGGCGTCCCATGCCCAAGTCCGAGCTGCGGTCGGTCATCCGCGCGTACGCCGAGAGTCCCTCGGACGAGGCCTTCGAGCGGATGTTCGAGCGCGACAAGGACGAGCTGCGCGGGATGGGCATCCCGATCGACACCGTGGAGGGCTCCGACGGCGCCGGCGGCATCGAGGGCTACCGCATCGCGTTCGAGGACTACGCCCTGCCCGAGGTCGAGCTCACCGCTGACGAGGCCACCGTGCTGGGCATCGCCGCCCGGGTCTGGGAGCAGGCCGCCCTCGGACCGGCGGCTCAGCAGGCCCTGCGCAAGCTCGAGGCCAGCGGTGCCGCGGCCGGCCGCGAGGTCGTCGGCGTCGAGACCCGCATCGCCACCGCGGAGCCCGCGTTCCCGATCCTGCTCGACGCCGTGGCAGCACGACGAGCCGTCGCGTTCGGCTACCGGCGGCCCGGGGACGTCGAGCCCACGGCCCGCCGCGTGCAGCCGTGGGGTGTCGCTTCCCGGCGCGGCCACTGGTACCTGGTCGGGCACGACCTCGATCGCGAGGCGGCACGCGTGTTCCGGCTGTCCCGCATCGTCGGGACCCCGGCGGGGTTGGGCGCTCCTGGCGCCTACGACATCCCTGCCGACGCCGACCCGATCACGATGATCGCCTCGGCCGCCCGTGACGGGGGGGACCGCACGGCCGTCGTCATCGTGGGGCCGGGCGCCGCGTCCCTGCGCCGCCGCGCGCGCCAGCGCGTCGTGCTGGACGGGGGGCACGAGCGCCTCGTCCTGGACTTCGCCGACGACGAGGCTCTCGCCCGCGAGCTCGTCGGGTTCGGTCCGGCCGTGGTGGTCGAGGAGCCCGAGAGCCTCCGCGCCGCCGTGGTGCGCCGGCTGCGGGTGCTCGTCGAGGAGGGCCCGTGACCGATTCCGCAGCCACCCGGCTCTCGCGCCTGCTGGCGCTCGTGCCCTGGCTCGTCGCGCACGACGGGGTGACCCTCGACGAGGCCGCCGAGCACTTCGGGGTGTCCGTCGAGCAGCTGCAGGAGGACCTCTACCTGCTCATCGTGTCCGGTCGGCCCGGCCACATGCACGGCGATCTGGTGGACATCCAGTTCTGGGACGACGACCGGCGCATCCACGTGCTCGACCCGCAGAGCCTCACGCGACCGCTCCGGCTCTCGCCCGACGAGGCGGCCTCGCTGCTCGTGGCTCTGCGCGTGCTCGCCCAGGTGCCCGGACCGCACGACCGCGGGGCCCTGGCCTCGGCCACCCACAAGCTCGAGCAGGCGGCCGGCACCGCGATGCAGGCCGCGGATCGCGTCACCGTCGACCTGGCGGCGGACCGGGTGGCCGACGGCGTGGCGGAGGCCGTCACGACGGCGCTCGCCGACGGACGCGCTCTGCGCCTGGCCTACGTGTCGGCCACGGGCGAGCCCAGCGACCGGACCGTCGACCCCATGCGCGTGCTCGCCCTCGACGGGCGCAGCTACCTCGAGGCGTGGTGCCGGCAGGCGGGGGCGGTGCGCACCTTCCGCCTGGACCGGATCGAGTCCGTGGCGGTGCTCGACGAGGCGGCCGACGTGCCCCGCGACGCGGCGCCGGTGGACCTCGGGGCGGGCATCCTGCGACCCGAGGGCACCCCGGTGACCCTCGACCTCGATCCCGAGGTGGCCTGGATCGCCGAGGAGCACCCCGTGGACGCCGTCACCGACCTGGGTGGCGGCCATCTGCGCGTGGTGCTCCCGGTGGCCGACGAGCGGTGGCTGGTGGCGCTGCTCCTGCGCTCGGGGCCCGCGGTCCGCGTCGTCGACCGCCCCGACCTCGCGGAACGGGCTCGTGCGAGCGCCCGTGCCGCGCTGGCGGCGTACGGCGTGACCGGGTCGTGACCTGCCGAACGTGACTTTCGTCCCCCGGACGGCTCAAGAACCCCCGGGGTCCGTGCCGAATCCCCTTCCGTACGTGCCACCCAGGCGAGACGGAAGGAGGGGTCACCATGGCCACGATCAAGGCAACCTGCCCGATGTGCGGGGACGTCGACCTCGCCCCGCGCCAGGTCCACGTGCGCGTGGTGGAGGCGATCGAGGAGTGCGACTCCCGACGCACCTACAGCTTCGACTGCCCCGTGTGCCGCGACCAGATCACCAAGTCGGCCGACTCCGAGGTGGTCCGGCTGTTGACCTCCGCCGGCGTGCGCATCGAGCGCGTGCCCGTGCCGGCCGAGGCGCGTGAGTCGCACACCGGAGCGCCGATCGGCTACGACGACCTGCTCGACCTGGTCCTCTTCCTCGAGACCCACGACCTGCTCGCCGCGGACATGGCCTCGGCCGGCGGCCGCTGACCCGCCGAGCGACCTCGCGCCGCGGGCGCGCGCCCATGCGGGGCTATCCTGGTCCGAGCATCGGACCGACCGGTGCCGGAGCAGAGGGCGAGATCGATGGGATTCCTGCGCGAGCCGGCCGTCTGGATCGTGATCCTCATCGTGATCCTGCTGTTCGGGGCCAAGCGTCTGCCCGACCTCGCCCGTGGCGTCGGTCGGTCGCTGCGGATCTTCAAGGCCGAGACCGAGGGCATGCGCACGGACAGCGCCTCCTCGGACGCGGCCCCGGCCGTGTCGGCCCCCACCCCGCCTCCGGTCGCCGCCCCGCCGCAGCCCCCGGCCCAGCCCGCCGCGACGGACGCACCGCGCTACCTCGTCGACCCCGTGACCGGCGAGCAGGTTCTCGCCCAGCCCGTGGTCCCGCCCCACGACACGCCGCCCCGGTCCTGACCGGACCGTCCTCGGCGCACCACGTCGATCCATGGTCGCCAGTGACGTGACCCCCGACTCCGCCCCCGAGCGGCGACCTCGGCGTGCGTCGAACCCGGACGGGTCGATGACGCTGTTCGAACACTTCCGGGAGTTCCAGGCCAGGCTGTTCCGCGCCGTCCTCGGGATCCTCGCGGGCACGGTGGTCGCGTTCATCTTCTACGAGCCGATCTTCGCGCGCGTCCGCCAGCCCTTCGACCTGGTCGTCGACGAGGCCGAGGCCCAGGGCAAGGAGATCGTCCTCGCGGTCAACGGCGTGACCGAGGCCTTCACCCTGCAGCTCAAGGTCGTGGTGGTGGCGGGCATCGTGCTGTCCCTGCCGATCTGGCTGTATCAGCTGTGGCGGTTCCTGGCGCCCGGCCTCAGGAACAACGAACGGCGGTGGGGCTACGTCTTCGTCGTGGTCGCCACCCCGCTGTTCCTGTTCGGGGCGACCATCGCCTACCAGACGATGCCGCGGCTGCTCGAGCTCTTCCTCGGCTTCACGCCGCAGAACGTCGCGAACATCATCAACGTGAACGAGTACCTCACGTTCATCCTCCAGATCCTGCTGTTCTTCGGGATCGGTGCGGTCGTGCCGCTGGTGTTCGTCATGCTGAACTTCGCGGGCCTGCTCACCGCGGCTCAGTTGATCAAGGCGTGGCGCTGGCTGCTCATCGGCTGTCTCACCTTCGCCGCTGTCGCCACGCCGACCCCGGACCCGTTCACCATGGCGCTCGTCGCGCTGCCGTTCATGGGGATCGTCGTGGTCGCCATCCTGGTCATGTCGGTGAACGACCTCCGTCGGGCACGGCGCGAGAAGCGCCTCGGATACGCCCGGTGGTCCGACGACGAGGCCTCCGCCCTCCCCGACCTCAACGCCGACGAGGCCGATCTGCGCCCCAGCCCCGACGACGACGCCCCCTGACCGGCCACTCCCGACGGAGAGCGGCCCGCCGGTCGCCACCCGCGCGCGTCGACCGACGGGCCATCAGTCTCGGCGAGGGGCGGACCGGAGCGGGGCGCGGCGCGTAGAGTCCGGCGCCGTGAGCCCTCGTGTCGTGCTGCTGCTGAACCCGACCTCGGGCAAGGGGAGGGCCGCCCAGGCCGCGCCGACGGCGGTCGCCCGCCTGCAGGACCGCGGCATCCAGGTCGTCCAGGTGGTGGGCCACGACGCCGACGATGCCCGTGAGCGCCTGCGCGCGGCGATCGCGGCCGCCCCTACCGCTGGCGTCGTGGCGGTCGGCGGCGACGGGACCGTCCACCTGTGCCTGCAGGAGGTCGCCGGCACCGACGTCGGCCTGGGCATCGTCCCGGCCGGGACGGGTAACGACTCCGCGAAGCACCTCGCCCTCCCGACGGATCCGCGCGCGGCCGCCGACGTGGTCGCCGACGCCGTCCTGGCGGGCCGTGCGCGCACGGTCGACGCCGGTCTTGCGGTCTCTGCGGACGGGGTCCGGCGCTGGTTCCTTGCGGTCATGTCGAGCGGTTTCGACTCGCTGGTGAACGAGCGCGCCAACGCGATGACCTGGCCTTCCGGCCAGGCTCGCTACCTGCGGGCGATCCTCGCGGAGCTGCGGGTGTTCGCCCCGGTGCCCTACTCGATGGTCCTCGACGAGGGCACCGACGCGGAGACCCGGATCGAGCGGCGCGGCATGCTCGTCGCGGTCGGCAACGGGACCTCGTACGGCGGTGGGATGAGGGTGTGCCCCGGGGCGCTGATGGACGACGGGCTGCTGTCCGTGACGTTCCTCGGTGAGCTGTCCACGCCGACGTTCCTGCGGGTCTTCCCGACGGTCTACAAGGGCACGCACGTGGAGCGCCCCGAGGTGAGCGAGCACACCGCCCGGACGGTGTCGCTGGACGCTCCCGGCCAGGTGGCCTACGCCGACGGCGAGCGGATCGGGCCGCTGCCCGTGCAGGTGCGGGTCGAGCCCGGCGCGGTGCGCCTCCTGGTGGCGGCACCGGAGGGTCCGGCCACCTAACCTGGGGTCATGGACGCACCGGCCGACCGCTACGCCGCGTTCCGCGAGCGAGGGGTCGACGGCCCGGGACTGGTCGAGTTCCGCGACCTCTACGACTTCCCCCTGGACGACTTCCAGGTGCAGGCGTGCCGGGCGCTGGAGCGTGGCGACGGGGTCCTCGTGGCCGCCCCGACGGGGTCGGGCAAGACGGTCGTGGGCGAGTTCGCCGTCCACCTGGCCCTGCGCAGCGGGCAGAAGTGCTTCTACACGGCGCCGATCAAGGCGCTCTCGAACCAGAAGTACCACGACCTGGTCGAGCGCTACGGCGCCGACCGGGTCGGTCTGCTGACGGGGGACAACTCCGTCAACGGCGAGGCCCCCGTGGTCGTGATGACCACCGAGGTGCTGCGCAACATGATCTACGCCGGGTCGCACACCCTTCTCGGCCTGTCCTACGTCGTCATGGACGAGGTGCACTACCTCGCCGACCGGTTCCGCGGGGCGGTCTGGGAGGAGGTGATCATCCACCTGCCCGAGCACGTGGCGGTGGTGGCCCTCTCCGCCACGGTGAGCAACGCTGAGGAGTTCGGGGAGTGGCTCTCCGAGGTGCGCGGCGAGACGGCGATCGTCGTCGAGGAGCACCGTCCCGTCCCGCTGTGGCAGCACGTCATGGCCGGGCCCCGCCTGTACGACCTGTTCGTGGACGAGGAGCAGACGAGGGTGAACCCCGACCTCGTCCGGCTGGCACGGGAGGACGACCGGCTCGCCAAGCTGACCCGTGACGCCAAGCGCGACAAGGACCTGCGCTCGGGATCACCGCGACCGCAGCGAGGAGGCCGACGGCCGCGCGGCGCTCACGTCCCGTTGCGCTACGAGATGGTCGAGCGTCTCAACCGTGATCGGCTGCTGCCCGCCATCGACTTCATCTTCAGCCGCGTCGGCTGCGATGCCGCGGTCGACCAGTGCCTGGCAGCGGGGCTTCGCCTCACGTCCAACGACGAGCGCCGCCGCATCCGCGAGATCGTCGAGCAGCGGTGCGTGGACCTTCCGCAGGAGGACCTGCTGGTCCTGGGCTACCTCGACTGGATGGACGGCCTCGAGCGGGGGTTCGCGGCGCACCACGCGGGGATGCTCCCCACGTTCAAGGAGACCGTCGAGGAGCTCTTCCAGCAGGGCCTGGTCAAGATGGTCTTCGCGACGGAGACACTCGCCCTGGGCATCAACATGCCGGCCAAGACGGTGGTGCTCGAGAAGCTGGTCAAGTGGAACGGCGAGACCCATGCGGCGGTGACCGCGGGTGAGTACACGCAGCTGACCGGACGGGCCGGCAGACGCGGTATCGACGTCGAGGGCAACGCCGTCGTGGTCTGGCACCAGGGCTTCGACCCGGCCGGGCTCGCGGGCCTGGCGTCCACGCGCACGTATCCGCTGCGCTCGTCGTTCAAGCCGTCGTACAACATGGCGGTGAACCTGGTCGGCTCCGTCGGCCACCACGCGGCGCGCGAGCTGCTGGAGACCTCCTTCGCCCAGTTCCAGGCCGACCGCGCGGTGGTCGGGCTGGCGCGGCAGGTGCGCAAGCAGGAGGACGCGCTCGAGGGGTATCGCGAGTCGATGACGTGCCACCTGGGTGACTTCGCCGAGTACGCCGAGCTGCGGCGCCGGCTCGCCGACCGGGAGAAGGAGCTCGCGCGGGACGGAGCGGTCCGACGCCGGGCGGCGGCGGCCACGTCGCTCGCCGCGCTGCGTCCGGGGGACGTCATCGTCGTCCCTGCGGGGCGTCGGGCCGGGCTCGCCGTCGTCATCGACCCCGGGCTGACCGAGCGCGACGAGCCCCGCCCGACGGTCCTCACCATGGACCGGCAGGTGAAGCGGCTGTCGGTGGTCGACTTCCCGAGCCCCGTCGAGCCGTTGGAGCGGATCCGGATCCCGAAGCTGTTCAACCCGCGCTCGGCCAACTCCCGGCGCGACCTGGCCGCCCGGCTCAAGGACGCCACCGGCGACATCCGGGTGGACCGGCCCCGGGCGGCTCGCGGCGGGACGGGCGAGGACCAGCAGGTGCTCGAGCTTCGCCGGGCGATCCGCCAGCACCCGTGCCACGGCTGCGACGAGCGCGAGCACCACGCGAGGTGGGCGGAGCGCTACCACCGTCTGCTGCGTGAGACGCGCGGCCTCGAGCGGCGCGTGGAGAGCCGGACGAACTCGATCGCGCGCCAGTTCGACCGCGTGTGCGCCATCCTGCACCGGCTCGGCTACCTCACCGCGGAGGACGACTCGGCGCAGGTGACCGACGCGGGGCGGATGCTGCAGCGGCTGTACAACGACATGGACCTCGTCGCGGCGGAGTGCCTGCGGCAGGGGCTGTGGGAGGGACTGAGCGCCCCCGAGCTGGCCGCCTGCGCGTCCGTCCTGGTGTTCGAGTCGCGGCAGTCCGACGACGCCACCCCGCCCCGGCTGCCGTCGGGGTCCCGGGTCCGCGAGGTGCTCGGGGACATGGTCCGGCTCTGGGGGCAGCTCTCCGAGCTCGAGGCCGAGGAGCGTGTCGCGTTCCTGCGGGAGCCCGACCTCGGGTTCGCCCACGCGGCGTACCGCTGGACCTCCGGTCACCGCCTCGAGTCGGTGCTGCAGGACGCCGAGCTGCAGGCCGGCGACTTCGTGCGCTGGTGCAAGCAGCTCGCGGACCTCCTCGGCCAGATCGCCGACGCGGCCGCCTCCCACGCCGGCCCCGAAGGGCTGGCCCTGTCCAAGACCGCGCGGGAGGCCGTCGACTCGGTCAAGCGTGGCGTGGTGTCCTTCACCAGCGTCTGAGCGGCGCTGCACGATCGCTGCTCGAGATCGTCCGACACCTGGCGTCGGGGGAGGGCGCGGCGCCGGGTTAGGGTTCCGGGACCGCCCGAGGAGGTCCCGTGCCCGTCCGTCCGTCGTCGCTCGCCCGCCGATCCGCCGCCGTCGTGGGTGCGGTCGCCCTGGCCGGCGTCGCGCTGACCGGATGCGGCGGTTCCCCGGACGGCACGAGCGCCGCACCGACGGCGAGCGCCTCGACCGAGACGTCCGCGTCCGCGTCGGGCACGGGGAGCAGCACGCCGTCGATCTCGCTGCAGCCCTTCGAGGTGCTGGCCGAGTCCGACCTCGCCGTGCTGCCCGACTTCGCCTATCTGGCCGACCCGGGCCAGGACGACGCGATCCGCACCCAGGGCACCAAGGAGTCGATCAACCTCGCGTTCTCCGGCGCGATCGCCCGCCAGCTCCTCTACAAGGGGCAGCAGGTGGGCGGCGTCCAGGTGTGGCGCTTCCGCGACGAGCCGTCGGTGAGCACTCAGGTCCAGCTGCTCACCTTCATGGTCGGCGGGTTCGGCGGCCGCGAGCCCGTCACGGGGACGCTCAACGGCGTGCCCGTCGCCCAGGTCGAGAACGCTCAGGGCTCCGACATCGCCGCGGTCGGCTTCCTCACGGGCACCGAGCTCGTCGTGGTGTGGTCGAAGGGTGCCGAGGCGGCGCAGCGCCTCGCCGTCACCTACCTCGCCGCCGCCGGCGTCACCGGCGTCGTCCCCGACTCGTCCGACTCACCCACCCCGGCCCCCTAGCCGGGGATCAGGCGAGGCCGGCCAGGACTCGTTCGACGGAGGACCGCAGGTTCCAGCGCGCGGCGAGGTCGACGAGCGCCGCCGGGTCGGCCGGTCGCGCCGGGAGGCGGTCGTCGTACGCGGGCAGGGGGCAGTCCGTACGTACCTGCACCACGCGCGGCGCCACGGCCAGGTAGTCGCGCGCCGCCAGGACCTTGTCGTGGATACCCCCGCGCACCTGCGGATCCCGCGCCTCGGCCGCGGCGAGAACACCGTCGAGCGAGCCGTAGAGCCGGATGAGCGTGGCGGCGGTCTTCTCCCCGACCCCGGGTACGCCGGGCAGCCCGTCGGAGACATCCCCGCGCAGCGCGGAGAAGTCGGCGTAGGCGTCCCCGGGGATGTCGTAGCGCTCGGCCACGACGGCCTCGGTGACCACCTCCGCGCGCGCCACACCACCCTTGGCGGTGTAGAGCACGCGCACGCCGCGAGCATCGTCGACGACCTGGAACAGGTCCCGGTCCCCGGTCACCACATCGGTGGGCACCGTGGACGCGGCGGCCAGCGTCGCGATGACGTCGTCGGCCTCGAAGCCGGGCGAGCCGACCCGCGCGATGCCGAGCGCGAGGAGGACGTCGACGATGATCGGCACCTGCACCTCGAGCGCGTCGGGCACGTCCTCGGCCCCGGCGACGGCGTCGACGACGCGATGGGCCTTGTAGGACGGGATCGCCTCGACCCGGAACGCGGGGCGCCAGTCGTCGTCCCAGCAGCAGACGAGCCGGGTGGGGCGGTGGTCGGTGACCAGGCGGGCGACGAAGTCGAGGAAGCCTCGCACCGCGTTGACCGGCGTCCCGTCCGGGGCCCTCACCGCGTCCTTCATCCCGTAGAACGCCCGGAAGTACAGGGAGGCGGAGTCCAGCAGCATGAGCTTCTCGTCGGCCACCCACGCACCGTAGGGCACCGGTGCCGCCGGGGTGGTCACCGCGACCTGAGCGGGGCGTGGTTGCGGCGTAGGGTCGGGACGTGACCGCGCCCCACCACCCGCCGACCGTCGTCCTCGCCGAGCGCCTCGCCCGGGCGCAGAGCGCCACCCGCGCAGCCGGGCTCGACGCCCTGCTGATCAGCCCGGGTCCGGACCTGCGCTACCTGACCGGCTACGACGCCCTGCCGCTGGAACGGCTGACCTGCCTGGTCCTGCCGGCGGACGGCGACCCGAGGGTCGTCGTCCCCCTGCTGGAGCGACCGGCGGCCGAGGCCTCGCCGCTCGGCGATCTGGGGGCCGAGCTGGTCGCGTGGGGGGAGACAGAGGACCCCTACGCCCTCGTGGCGTCGCTGCTCACGCGAGGTGACCGCGTGGCCGTCGACAACCACATGTGGGCGGAGAAGGTCCTCCGTCTGCGGGCGGCCATGCCGGGCGCGGAGCAGCACCTGGCGGGCGCTGTCCTGCGCGAGCTGCGGATCCGCAAGGCGCCCGACGAGGTCGAGGCGCTGCGTCGTGCCGGTGCCGCGATCGACCGCGTCCACGCGCAGGTGCCGCAGTGGCTCCGAGCGGGGCGCACGGAGCGCGAGGTCGGACGCGACATCGCTGACGCGATCCTCGCCGAGGGGCACGTGACGGTCGACTTCGTCATCGTCGCGAGCGGTCCCAACGGGGCGAGCCCCCACCACGAGGTGTCCGACCGCGTCATCGAGTCTGGGGACCCCGTGGTGGTCGACATCGGCGGGACGATGCCCGACGGGTACTGCTCGGACGAGACGCGGACCTACTGCGTCGGCGAGCCCCCGGCCGACTTCGCGGCCTACTACGACGTGCTGCTGGCGGCGCAGAAGGCGGCGTGCGACCACGTGGCCCCCGGGGTGTCGGCTGAGAGCGTCGACGCCGCGGCCCGGCAGGTCATCGCCGCCGCGGGCTACGGCGACTTCTTCGTGCACCGGACGGGGCACGGGATCGGGCTGGAGACGCACGAGGAGCCCTACATCGTCGGTGGCAACACCGAGGTCCTGGACGCGGGCATGGCGTTCTCGATCGAGCCGGGGATCTACCTCCCGGGCCGCCACGGAGCGCGGATCGAGGACATCGTCGTCTGCGGCGAGACCGGCGGGGAACGGGTCAACCTGCGACCGAGAGAGCTGGTGATCCTCTGATGGCGCTGTCACTGTCGCCGGCGGACCGGCTGCTGCCCACCGAGGAGGCCTCGGACCTCCTGCACCTCGTGCGTGAGATCGCCGACGCCGAGCTCGCCCCGCGTGCTGCCGACGCCGAACGGGACGGGGTGTTCTTCCGCGACGTCCTCGCGACCCTCGGCCAGGCGGGTCTGCTCTCGTTGCCCTACCCCGAGCGCTACGGCGGCGGAGAGCAGCCCTTCGAGGTCTACCTGCAGGCTCTCGAGGAGCTCGCCGGGGCGTGGCTGTCCGTGGGGATCTCGGTGTCGGTGCACGCGCTCGCCTGCTTCCCGGTCGCCAACTACGGCACCGACGAGCAGAAGGACCGCTGGCTCCCGTGGATGCTCAGCGGGGACGTGATCGGTGCCTACTGCCTCTCCGAGCCGCAGTCGGGCTCGGATGCCGCTGCTCTGACGACGCGCGCGCAGCCGGACGGGGAGGGCTACCGCATCACCGGCACCAAGGCCTGGATCACGCACGGCGGGGTCGCGGACTTCTACGACGTCATGGTGCGCACCTCCGACGACGGCCCGCGCGGCATCTCCTGCCTGCTGGTCGACGGCGACGCACCCGGGCTATCCTCGGCGCCGCCCGAGCGCAAGATGGGCGCGAAGGCGTCCCGCACGGCCCAGGTCGTCCTCGAGGACGTGCGGGTCCCCGCCGACCGGCTCATCGGCGAGGAGGGGCAGGGCTTCAGGATCGCGCTGGCGGCCCTCGACGCCGGACGGCTGGGCATCGCCGCCTGCGCCGTCGGTCTCGCTCAGGCGGCGCTGGACACCGCGACCGCCTACGCCAAGGAGCGACGGCAGTTCGGTCGGGCCATCGGCGAGTTCCAGGGGATGCAGTTCCTCCTCGCCGACATGGCCACCCGGGTCGACGCCGCGCGCACGCTCTACCTCGCCGCGGCGCGGCGCAGGGACCGTGGGATGGCCTTCGGTGTGGACGCGGCCAAGGCCAAGCTGTTCGCCACCGATGTCGCCATGCAGGTGACGACTGACGCCGTGCAGGTGCTCGGCGGCTACGGCTACGTCGAGGACTTCCCGGTCGAGCGCTTCATGCGCGAGGCCAAGGTGCTGCAGATCGTCGAGGGGACCAACCAGGTCCAGCGCATGGTGATCGGCCGGGCGCTCACGTCGTGACGCTGGACGCGGTCCCGGCGTGGCAGCCGGGAGCGCGGTCCGTAGGCTGGTCCTACCCCACGGGGAGCGGGATTCCGGAAGGGGATGTCGTGGAGGAGATCGACCGGGCCATCGTCCGGCTGCTGTCGTCGGACGGCCGCATGTCCTACACCGACCTGGGCAAGGCGACCGGGCTGTCCACCTCGGCTGTGCACCAGCGGGTCCGCAGGCTCGAGCAGCGCGGTGTCATCAAGGGGTACACCGCCGTCATCGACCACGACGCCGTCGGGCTCCCGCTGACCGCGCTGATCTCGATCAAGCCGATCGACCCCGCCGCGCCCGACGACGCTCCGGAGCTCCTGGCCGACGTCCCCGAGATCGAGGCCTGCCACTCGGTGGCGGGGGAGGAGTCCTACGTCCTCAAGGTGCGAGTGGGCGGTCCCACCGACCTCGAGACGCTCCTCGCGACGATCCGGGCCAAGGCCAACGTGAGCACCCGCACGAGCGTCGTGCTCTCGACGCCGTACGAGAACCGCCCGCCCAGCCTCTGAGCGCCAGCCCTCGCAACCGGACGAGCGAGGACGGCGGGGCCTAGACGGCGGGCCGGACGGCGAGCGCGAGCACGAGGTCGCGGACGACGACCGGGTCGTCGAGCGACTCCCCGTAGAGCTCCCGGATCTGACCCATGCGGTAGCGCACCGTCTGCGGATGCACGACGAGCTCCTCGGCCACCGCATCGCGGCGACCTTGGTGCAGCAGCCACGCCCGCAGGGTCTCCTCGAGCCGCTGGGCCGTCGTGGGACGCAGCTGCGCCAGCGGCGCGAGCACGCGCGTGCGCAGGTCCGCGAGCGCCTCCCGGTCCGCTGAGACGACGAGGGCGGCGAGGTGGACCTCGGTGTCGATCACCCCCTCGCCCAGCAGCAAGGACCGTGCGCGCAGGGCGCGGTCGTAGGACGCCTTCACGAGCGTCCAGGGCCGCGCAGGCCCCACGACGGCGTCGCGGCCCGCGAGAGCGCGGAGCAGGAACGGTCGACGGGGACCGGCGGAGTCGGGGACGAGCAGGAGCACGAGGTCGTCGCTCTCCACCACTCCGGGGAGATCGGACCGGGCGAGCACGGTCCCCTCGGGCAGCGGCGTGAGCAGCCCGTGCACCTGCGCCGCCGGCAGCAGCACCGCCGTCAGCGTCGAGGGCGGCGTCCAGTCCGCCCGCGCCGCTGCGCCGCCGACGACCTCGTCGGACGCCCCGGCGAGGAGGTGTGCGGCCAGTCGCTCGAGGTAGCGCTCGCGCACGCGGCCGGTCGTCGTGAGCTCGTCGCTGTGGCCGGACACGCTTGCCGCGGAGAGCTCGTCGATGTAGGCGAAGACGAGCTCGGCGAACTGGGCGACGGTGCGTGCGGGTGCGCCCCCTTCGGCGGCGACCGCGGACATCTCGCGCCAGGCGACGCGGGCACCCACGCGGTACGCCGCGAGCAGGGCGTCCATGCTGCGACCGCTGCGCGCCTCGCCTCGACCCAGCGCGTAGGCCGCCTCGAGGGCAGGGGTGAGCGGCGTGCCGGGATCGGTGCCGGCGGACCGGGTCGCGAGCCGCAGGAATCCACCGAGGGCGATCTCGACGGCCCCGGTGATGTTCGCTCGCAGGTCCCCGACCAGTGCTCCGGCGTAGCTGGGCACCTCCAGGATCACGGCAGCCACGGTCTCGGCCGCGATGTCCGCGAGCCGGGCCCGCAGGGCGGCCGCGACCGCAGGGTCGAGCGAGAGCTCGGTCTCGGTCGGGCGTACGGTCGGCACAGAACTATCTCCAGAGAACAAACAAGCTGCGAAATGTCACGTCGTACGGACAAGACCTTAACCCATCACCTCAACCATGCTGGTCGCATGGACACGCGAACCGAACGCCCCCGGTCTCTTCTGATGGAGCGGGCGCGCGACCTCGCCGCACTGGTGACGACGCCGTTGCTGCCCGAGCACTACCTCGACCGCCTCGACCCGCTGGGGTCGACCCTTGCCCTCCGGGGCCGCATCAGCGCTGTGCTTCCCGAGACACGTGACTCGGCCACCGTGGTGATCCGCCCGGGTCGCGGCTGGGCCGGTCACGTCCCGGGCCAGTTCGTCCGCGTGGCGGTGGACGTGGACGGGGTGCGTCACTGGCGCGCCTACTCGCTCACCTGGTCACCCGACCGGGCTGACGGAGCCATCGCGATCACCGTCACCGTCGTACCGGGTGGGACGGTCAGCGAGCACCTCGTGCGCCGGGCTCGGGTCGGCGACCTCGTCCACCTCGAGCAGGCGGCCGGGGACTTCGTGCTGCCGCGACCCGCTCCGGCCAAGACGCTCTTCGTGACCGCCGGCAGCGGCATCACCCCGGTGATGGGGATCCTGCGCGACAGGCTCGACGAGCTGTCGGACGTCGTCGTCGTCCACTCGGCACGCACACCGTCAGACGTGGTGTTCGGCGGCGAGCTGCGCATGCTCGACGGCCTTCGGCGGATCAGGCTCGTCGAACGCCACACCTCGACCCAGGGCCGAGTCGATGCCGACGAGCTCGAGTCGCTCGTGCCCGACCTCGATGAGCGCGAGACCTGGGCCTGCGGCCCCGCGGGGTTGCTCGACTCGCTCGAGGCGCTGTTCACCGAGCGCGGCCTCGAGGCGCGGCTGCACGTCGAGCGCTTCCAGCCCGCTGTCCGGGCCACCGGGACCGGCGGCACGATCACATTCACCCGCACCGGCACCACGACGGTGTCTGACGGGTCCCGCTCGTTGCTCGACGCCGGCGAGGAGGCCGGCGTCCTCATGCCGTCCGGATGCCGCATGGGCATCTGCTTCGGCTGCGTCGTCCCGCTGCGCGAGGGCTCCGTGCGCGACCTGCGGGACGGGACGCTCACCTCGGCGCTGCCGGGTGACGGCGTCCTCGTCCAGACCTGCGTGACGGCTGCGGCCGGCGCCTGTGACCTCGATCTTTAGAAGGAGCTCCTCCATGACCACCATCCAGAACAAGGCCACGAATCCCGTGGCGCACCTCAGCGCCGAGGACATCGAGAACCTCGGCGCCGAGCTCGACGCCATCCGCGAGCAGGTTCTCGCCAGCAGAGGTGAGCGCGACGCGGCGTACATCCGCCGGGTGATCGACGTGCAACGCGGCCTCGAGCTCGCCGGCCGGGCGACCCTTCTGTTCTCACTGTTCCCGCCGGCCTGGCTGCTGGGCACCGCGAGCCTGTCGGTGGCCAAGATCCTGGAGAACATGGAGATCGGCCACAACGTCATGCACGGTCAGTGGGACTGGATGCGCGACCCCCAGATCCACTCGACGACGTGGGAGTGGGACAACGCGTCTCCGTCCGCCATGTGGAAGCACTCCCACAACGAGCTGCACCACACGTACACGAACGTGCTCGGTCGCGACAACGACCTCGGCTACGGCATCATGCGCGTCGACGAGGACCAGCGCTGGAAGCCCGGGTACCTCGGTCAGCCGCTGTGGAACGCGATCAACATGTGCTTCTTCCAGTACGGCATCGCCGCATACGACGTCGAGGTGGGCAAGTACCTCGCGGGCCGCAAGGACTCCGACCAGTTCTGGGCCGAGGCGCGGGTGGTCCTGGCGAAGATCGGCCGCCAGGCGACGCGCGACTACGTCGTGCACCCGCTGCTGTCGGGCCCCTCCGCGGCGACGACCCTGACGGCGAACGTGGTGGCGAACCTGGTGCGCAACGTGTGGACCCACTCGGTGATCATGTGCGGGCACTTCCCCGAAGGGGTGGAGACCTTCACGAAGTCCTCCATCGAGGGTGAGACCCGCGGGGAGTGGTACCTGCGCCAGATGCTCGGCTCAGCCAACATCGAGGGTGGCCGGCTGATGCACATCATGACCGGCAACCTGTCGTTCCAGGTCGAGCACCACCTGTTCCCCGACCTGCCGAGCAACCGCTACCAGGAGATCGCCCCCAAGGTCGCGGAGATCATGCAGCGCTACGGGCTCCCGCACGTGAGCGGATCGCTGCCGCGTCAGGTCGCGAGCGCCTGGGGCAAGGTCGTGCGGCTCGCCCTTCCCAACGAGCTCCTCGACCGCGGCGCCCGCACCCTCGCCAAGGTCACGACGCTGCCCGGGCGTGGCCGCGTCGCCACCGTGGAATCCTCCATGGCCGCCTGAGAGCGGCCGGCCCGCTGGGTCAGGAGTGCACGCCGCGGCTGGGGTCCGCGTGGACCGCGGCGTCGGCCGCGTGCCGCGTCCACCAGTCCTGACCCGCGGCGGGCAGGGTGTAGATCGGGTCGTAGTACTCGTAGGTGCGGCTGAGGGCCTCGCTGTCGGCGGTCTCGATGCCGGTGCGGTAGTTCTTGGTCCAGTAGGAGATGCCGCGCTCGCGGTCGTATTCGTGCACCTGGTGGACCCAGCGCTTTCCGACGTAGGGGACGTCGCAGACGATCCGAGGCGTGGCGAAGCCCGGCAGATAGCCCATGATCCCGTGCTGGAGCGCCTGCGCCTCCCAGACCGAGAGCCGCCAGTGCTCGGCGCCCGGGATCATGTCGCACATGTAGAAGTAGTAGGGCATGATCCCGGCTCCGTCGAGGAGCGCGAACGACAGGTCGAGCAGCTTCTCCACCGAGTCGTTGATGCCGCGCATGAGGACGCCCTGGTTGCGGACGTCGCGCACGCCGGCCTCGAACATCGCCCGGGCGGCCTCGGCGACCAGCGGCGTGACGGACTGGGCCGCGTTGACGTGGGTGTGGATGGCCAGGCCGACGCCGCGCTCGCGGGCGACTCCGGCGAGCCGGGCCATGCCCTCGCGGACCTCGTCCTGCAGCCAGTGCTGCGGCAGGCCCATGAGCGCTTTGGAGGCCAGCCGGATGTCCTTGATGTTGTCGATCTCCAGGAGCGCGGCGACGAACGACTCGAGGCGAGGCCAGGGCAGGTTGGCCACGTCACCGCCCGACACGACGACGTCGCGCACGCCGGGGGAGCGGCGCAGGTAGTCGAGCATCTCGGTGAGCCGGGCGTCCGGCTTGGCCACGAACTTCAGCTTGTCGACCTGCGGCGTCGAGTTGCCCACCAGGTCCATGCGCGTGCAGTGGCCGCAGTACTGCGGGCAGGTGGGGAGGAGCTCGGCGAGGACCTTGGTCGGGTAGCGGTGGGTCAGCCCCTCCACCGCCCACATCTCGTGCTCGTGGAGCGAGTCGCGGGTCGCATGCGGGTGGGAGGTCCACTGCACCCGCCGGTCGGAGAGCACGGGGAGCATGTAGAGGCGGACGGCGTCGGCGTAGAAGGCCTCGGTGAGCGAGCCCGCTCCCTCGGCCGGGACGGACGGGGCCATCGTGTTGAGCATCTGCGGCGGCAGGAGCATCGACATGGTCGCCGCCTGGGCGATGTCGGCCTCGAGGTCGGCGTAGAAGCGCTCGTCGACGAGGTCGCCGAGGACCCCGCGGAGCTGCGCGACGTTCTTGACGCAGTGGCTGCGCTGCCACTGGGCCGAACGCCACTCCTCGTCGGTCACGTCCGCCCAGCCGGGGAAGCGACGCCAGTCCGGCTCCACCAGCGGCGTCTGGCGGTAGGAGTACGGCTGCGGCAGCGCGCGGCCGTCGGCGGCCTGGACGGCCTCGTCGAGGGTCTCGGTCACGGTGTCCTCCGGGTGCGGCGAGCGACTGCAGTCCGACAAGGGTACGGGATGAACTGCCCGTCCAGTAGCATCAGACCGCAGGATTTCCCGGTACGTCTCGCTGCGACCGCAAGGATGGCGGTCACGACCAGAGGCGAGGAGACGCGGGCGGGTCCGCCCGGAACACGGAAGGATCACCCTCGTGAGCACGCTCCATCCCGTCAGCCCCGTGGGTCTGCACCGCGTCCTCGAGCCCACCGGCGTGCTGCCGCAGGGGGCCTGGAAGCTCGATGCGTCACCGCAGCTGCACCCCGGTGAGATCCGGGTCCGGGTGCAGCGGCTCAATCTGGATGCGGCCAGCTTCCGGCAGCTCTCGGACAAGCACGGAGGGGACGGTGACCGTGTGCGCTCCGAGGTGCTCGAGATCGTGCGCACGCGCGGCAAGATGCACAACCCGGTGACCGGCTCGGGCGGGATGCTCGTGGGGGTCGTCGAGGAGCTCGGCCCCGAGAGCCACCACCACGAGCTGTCGGTGGGCGATCTGGTGACCACGCTGGTGTCGCTCACCCTGACTCCCTTGCACATCAGCGACGACCTCAGCGGATGGGACGGCCGCAGCGAGCAGGTGCCCTGCGATGGGCACGCGATCCTCTTCGACCGCACGATCGTCGCGAAGGTGCCCCAGGACCTGCCCGGCCCGCTCGCGATGGCGGTCATGGACGTCTGCGGCGCCCCGGCACTGACGGCGCGAGTAGTGGCGCGCTACGTGGCCGAGGGCCTCGCGCCGTCCGTCGCGGTCATCGGTGGCGCGGGCAAGAGCGGCTCGCTGTCCCTGGCGGCGGCCCGTGCGGCCGGCGCGGCGCGCACCGTGGGCGTGGTGCCGGTCGAGCGCGAGGCCGAGCTGCTGCGTCGCGTGGGGCTCGCCGACGTGGTCGCTCTGGCCGACGCGCGGGATCCGGTCCAGCTCTCGGATGCGGTCGCCGACGCCCTGGGCGCACCGGCCGACGTGACGGTCGTGTGCGTCGACGTCCCCGGCTGCGAGCACGGCGCGATCCTCGGAACGGCGGACGGCGGCACCGTCATCTTCTTCTCCATGGCCACCTCGTTCGCGACGGCTGCCCTGGGCGCGGAGGGTCTCGCGGCCGACATCACCATGCTCATCGGCAACGGCTTCACCCCCGGCCACGCCGAGCTGGCCTTCGACCTGCTGCGCACGGACGCCGGCGTCGCGGCCCTGTTCGCCGAGCGCCTCGCGCACGACGGGCACCTGTGACCACGCGCAGGCCTACCGTCGCGCTCGTCGGGGGGACCGGCCTGGTCGAGGGTCGGCTCCGCCCGGTCGACCTCGTCGTGGCGGGGGAGACGGTGCGTCACCTCGGCGCCCCAGGCTCGGCTCCCGCGACCGACAGGCGCGTCGAGCTCGGCGGCGCGCTCGTCCTGCCCGCCTTCGTCGACGGCCACGTGCACGCGACCGACACCGGACTCGCGCTGGGCGGTCTGGACCTCTCCGGTGTCCGTTCCGCGGCCGAGCTGCTCGACGCCGTGGCCGCCCGGGCCCGGGTGCTGCGCGGGCGCACGCTGCTGGGGCACGGGTGGGACGAGTCGAGCTGGCCGGACCGGCGCCTGCCCAGCGCCGCGGAGCTGGATCGCGCCACCTACGGCTCGTTCGTCTACCTCTCGCGGGTCGACGTGCACTCGGCGCTCGTGAGCGGGTCCCTGCTGGCGGCGACCCGGCCCAACGTCCTGCCCGAGGGCTGGTCGGCCGAGGGGTGGGTCACCCGGGCCGCGCACCACGTCGTGCGGGAGGCGGCGCTGGGATCCCTCACCGCGGGCCAGCGGGCGGAGGCCCAGCGGCTGATGCTGCGCACCGCCGCCCAGCGCGGCATCGCCGCGGTTCATGAGATGGGCGGACCCGGTACGTCCTCGGAGGACGACATGCGCGGCCTGCTCGCTCTGGCGGGGTCGGCCGAGGCGCTGCCCGAGGTGGTCGGGTACTGGGGACAGCTGGCGGGGGACGGCGGGCTCGATGCGCTGGAGCGTGTGGGTGCCCACGGTGCCGGAGGCGACCTGTACGTCGACGGGGCGATCGGCTCACGCACGGCCTGCTTGCGCGAGCCGTACACGGACGACGCCGGGACGAGCGGCGCGCTCTACCACTCCGTCGAGGCCATCACCGACCACGTCGTGCGCTGCACGGAGGCCGGCGTGCAGGCCGGGTTCCACGTGATCGGCGACGCGGCCATGGATGCCGTCGTCGCCGCGCTGGAGACGGCCGCCGGCACCCTCGGGGCCGAGCGCGTCAGAGCGCGGCGTCACCGCCTCGAGCACGTGGAGATGCTGGATCCCCGGCAGGTGGGCGTGCTGGCCGACCTCGGGGTGATCGCGTCGGTCCAGCCGGCGTTCGATGCGGCCTGGGGAGGTGGCGCGGGGATGTACGTCGACCGGCTCGGCGGCGAGCGGGCCGCGAGGCTCAACCCGTTCGCGCAGCTCGCTGCGGCGGGGGTCGACCTCGTCCTGGGCTCGGACG
>JAHECT010000099.1 GCA_024641605.1 Micrococcales bacterium | reverse complement strand
AGACGGCGACGAGCTGCAGCGTCACCGCGTGGTCGAGCCGGTTGACGACGTGGAACGTGCCGGTGTGCGCGGCGCCGTTGTGCCCCGATGCCGTCACCGTCACGCCGGCCACGCTGGACGGTGCGTTGGCGACCGCCGTCGTCGCGGCGGCGGCGCCTGGCGCGACGGCAACACCCACGGCGGTCGCGGCCATGGCGCCGAGGACGACGGCGGCAGCGACCGCGGCCGCCCGTGACTCGCCGTGCACGAGGCGAACTCCGTCGAGCACCGCGACCACGTCACCGTCGAAGTTCTCGATCAGTCGGACGAGAGCCGCCGGGTTGCCCGACTTCAGGCTGGAGTGCGGCAGCTCCTTGGGATGCAGCAGCGCCCGCCCGTCCGGCGCGTCGAGCACCGGATGGATCACGAGCGCGAACTCGTCGCGCAGCACCCGCTCGACCGGGGCCGGATCCGACACGGTGGTCACGTCCACCCCGACCGACTCGGCCACGGCGAAGGCCTCGTCGCGCGCCTCGGGTGTGCGTGCCTCGCTCAAGCCCTCGGGCGGCTCGATGAAGACCACCGGAGAACCGTGGAGCCGGGCGAATCCGATGGCGAACAGTGCCCCGTAGCCCGAATGGGTGCCGGTGGCGCTGGCCCACGCGACCGGTCCCGGACGCACCTGCGAGCGGACGACGTGGACGGCCACCCCGGGAACGCCGTGCTCGGTGGCCTGGGCGGCACCCTGCAGGAGCCGGCCGACGAATCGCTCGGCTGACCGCGGCGGCGGCGTGGCGAGCACCAGGATCTGGGCCTGCGCGCAGGCGACGATGGCCGCCCGTACGTCGGACACCTCCCCGCCGTCGGTCACCTCGACGTCGGGCACCAGCTGGGACCAGCGCTCGACCTGCCCGGCGCTCGAGGACCCTGTGGACAGCATGAGCACCCGGGTCGCGCCCACGGCGATCTTGCGCAGGGCGTCGTCGTCGAGTTCGTGGGCGTCCAGGACGCCCACGGGCAGTCGCTCGGCGGTGACGGGCAGCATGGCTTCCTCCGGGAGATGGGTCGGTGGTCAGACGCTACGGCGCGGGCAACCATTTTGCGAGTGCTGGCGCATGGACGGGCACGCGGAAGGCTCTCGTCACCCGAGGATGCGCTCTGCCAGGGCGCTCAGGGCCTCGCCGGCGGGGGCGTCCAGGCGGATCAGCGCCAGCTCGTCCGCTCGAGTCGCCCCCTGGTTCACCACGGCCACTGGCGTCCCCATACGGACGGCGCGCGTCACGAGGCGACGTCCGGAGAACGTCGTCAGCGTCGTGCCCACCACGAGCAGGGCGCGGGCGTCGTCGACCCTCGCGTTGGCCGCCTCGACCCGAGCGGGTGGCACGCTCTCACCGAAGTAGACGACGTCGGGCTTGAGCAGCCCGCCGCACGCCGGGCAGTCGACCACCGTGAAGCCGTCGAGGGAGTCCTCCGGGAGATCGACGTCCCCGTCGGGATTCACCGCCGTGACGGACGAGCGCCAGTCCGCGTTGACCAGGGAGAGACGCTCGTCGAGCTCGCTCCTGGACATCGACGTGGCGCAGCCGAGGCACACCACGAGGTCGAGCCGGCCGTGCAGGTCGATGACTTCCTGGGTCCCCGCGGCCTGGTGCAGCCCGTCGACGTTCTGTGTGATGGTCGCGCTCACCACCCCTGCCCGCTCCAGTGCGGCGACCGCCCGGTGGCCGGCGTTCGGCCGGGCCCGCCGCATGATGCGCCAGCCGACGTGGCTGCGCGCCCAGTAGCGGCGCCGGGCCACGGGGTCGCGCGTGAAGTCCTGGTACGTCATCGGAGCGTGGCGGCGCTGCGCGGCTCCGGAGGGCCCGCGGTAGTCGGGGATACCGGACTCGGTCGAGATCCCGGCACCCGACAGGACGACCACGCGGCGGGCCCCGCAGAGGTCGGCGAGGGCGTCGAGGTCGTGGTCCACCCCACCATCCTCCCCATACGCTCCGGGTCGGCATCCCGGGGATCTGGGACGTCGAACCGGGCTCGGGCCCTCAGTCGTCGGCGCCGAGGTGGCGCTCGAGGAACGCGAGGGTGCGATCGAACGAGCGCGCCCAGCCGCCGTAGAAGTAGTGGTTCTCGCGCGGGTACTCGTGGTAGGTCAGGTCGACCCCTGCAGCGCGCAGGGCGTCGCGCGTCGCGCGCGACCACGCGACCGGACAGGTGTCGTCGAGGACGCCGTGATGCATCATCACCGGTGTCGTGATGCGGTCGACGAACGTGCGCGAAGAGACCCCGGCCCACCAGTCGGGGTCGTCCTCGGGGGACCCGTGGGTGGCCTCGACCCGGCGCACGAGGGCGCTGTCGGCGACGTCCCTCCTGATGAAGCGGTCGTAGTTCTCGGCCGCCAGCGTGCTCACGCTGGCGTAGGTCACCGCGGCGTCCACGAGTCCAGGCCGTGTCACCAGGGCGTTGAACGCGACGCCTCCACCCATCGAGCGTCCGATCAGGCCGATCCGCTCGCCGTCGAGGAAGGCCAGGTCCGAGGCTCGCACCGCCTCGACCGCCGCGACGGCGTCGCGGGTGTAGCCGAGGCGCTGGTCCACGTCGTTGTCCGGGTCGTCGTCGGACCCGGCGTGGTTGCGGTAGTCGACGTGGAAGGCGACGTAGCCGTTGCGGGCCAGGCCGTCCTGCTCGCGGCGGTAGCCCTGCCCGGTCACGTACACGTCGGGATCGATGTAGCCGTGGAGGAGCACGACGACCGGGAACGGGCCCTCACCGCGGGGGACGTTCATGACGCCCGAGACGGTCAGCTCGTCCGCGCGGTACGTCACGGCGTAGCGGGTGTAGGCGGACGTGCGCGCCAGCACGCTCCCGAGCCGCAGCCGCGAGCCCCGGATCTCGTCAGCCATGAGCGCCGGCAGGGACACCGGATCGGTCACGGGCGGCAGCTCGTCGGCGGGCGCACCCGGCTCCGACGGTTCGGGGGAGAGGGACGCCGTGGCGCTCGCGAGGGAGCCGATGGAGGCCGGCGGCGACGGCGGGCCGGTGCCCTCCGAAGGCGCGGTCGGCGACGCGCAGGCACCCAGAACGAGCGCCGCGGCGATCACACCGGCGTGGGCCGGTCCTCGGGGGCGTCCCATCGCCCGAGTATGCGACGCGTGCCGGGGTGGTGCACGTGCGCGTCCGCGCGAAGCGCCCGGTCGGATCCGGCGGCTGGGATGACGCTCGGGTGCATCCCGTGGGACTAGGCGCCCTCCTGGCTCTCGACCGGGGGCAGCTCCACGTCGATCTCCCGGACACCCTCGGAGAGGACGTCGCGCACCACCCGGCCGACGCGCATCATCATCCGGTGCGAGGGCTCGTTCTCGCCCGACATCACCGCGGTGAAGCAGCGCACCCCCTCCTCCCGGGCCCGGTCGGCGAGGACGGACATGAGGAGCGTGCCCGCTCCCAGACCCTGGATCTCGTCGGCGACGGTCACAGCGACGTCGGCGGTCTCCGGATCGCTGCGCAGGCGGATGAAGCGCCCTTCGCCGAGGAGGACGTCGTCCGTCGAGCGGCGGGGCCACCAGAGGGCGACTGCCACGTGGTCGTGCTGGTCGACGCGGTCCACCAGGTTCTCCAGGCCGCGCTCGGAGAGCTCGCCCTTGAGGGTGAGGAAGCGGAGGTAGCGGGTGCGCTCGGAGAGGCCCTCGAACCCGTGCGCGATCTCCTCGCGGTCCTCGAGCCGCAGCGGGCGAACCTCCACCCGCAGCCCGTCGGCGAGCGTGGCGACGCGCAGGACGGCGGGCTCGTCGGCGCTCATCTGCACACTCTGCCGACGTCGGTGCTCCTCGGCAATGCGGGGGGCGGCGCCGCCACCGTCGAGGTCACCGTCGTGCGCGCCTGAGGGCCGCGGCCCTCAGACCAGCTCCCACGCGGTGGGCACCCGAGGCGTCACCAGCAGCGTCAGCCCGGCCTGGTCGGGGGTCTTCGAGCCCTTGCGCGCGTTGCAGCCGCGCGAGCCGCCGCAGGCGGCGACCGTGTTCTCCCACGTGGTCGAGCCGCCACGGGAGCGGGGCACGATGTGGTCGACCGTCAGCTCGACCCCGGACCGCCCGCAGTAGCCGCAGCGGTGCCCGTCGCGCCGGAACAGGCCGTCGCGGGTCCAGGGCGGGGTGCGGCGGGTCCGCCAGCGCATGTGCACGTAGCGGACGAGGCGCAGCACGCGCGGCCGGGGGAAGGGGCCCAGAGGCGCGCCGTGGTCGGCTTCCTCGACCACGGCGACCTGGCGCACGAGCATGCGGATGGCGTGCTTGACGCTCACCCGGTGCAGCGGCTCGTAGCCGGCGTTGAGGACGAGGACCGTGGACACGGTCGGTCACCTCCTCCCTGCCGCGCCTGGCGGGAGCGGCAGGCACAGTGTCACACGCGTGCCATCCCATGCTGCGCGACCCGGCCGGGCGGCGCACGGCCGATCGGACCCGTCGACGGGCGGAGGGAGGTGCCGGAGAGCGACCTCGGCGTCGGGGCACGGCTACTGTGCGGACGGCAGGAGGTCGCCATGGTGCGTACGGCGGAGGAGCAGCGCCTGCTCGAGGCGCGCGAGGGCGTGCCCTGGCGCCTGTGGGGGCCGTATCTGAGCGAGCGTCAGTGGGGCACGGTGCGGGAGGACTACAGCGCCGACGGCGATGCCTGGTCCTACTTCTCCCACGACGATGCGCGCTCGCGCGCGTACCGCTGGGGCGAGGACGGACTGGCCGGGGTGTGCGACGAGAAGAGTCGCCTCTGCCTGGCCCTCGCGCTGTGGAACGAGAGCGACCCCATCCTCAAGGAGCGGCTCTTCGGACTGACCAACGAGGAGGGCAACCACGGCGAGGACGTGAAGGAGTACTACTTCTACGTCGACAACACGCCCTCCCACTCCTGGATGCGGTGGCGCTACAAGTACCCCCAGGTCGCCTTCCCCTACGAGGACCTGGTCGAGACGAACGCCCGTCGGGGCTACGACGAGCAGGAGTACGAGCTCATCGACACCGGGGTGTTCGACGACGACCGCTACTTCGACGTCCAGGTCGACTACGGGAAGGCGGGTCCGACCGATCTCGTCGTGCACGTCACGGTGCGCAACCGCGGACCGGAGGACGCGCCGATCCACCTGCTCCCCACGCTCTGGTACCGCAACACGTGGGCCTTCGGCCGCGGCGTGCGACCGACGCTGGACGCCGTCGCCGGAGCGGACGTGCCGACCGTGCACGCGAGCCATCCGGTGCTGGGGGACTACTGGCTGCACGCCCCGGCCGGCAGCGAGCTGATGTTCTGCGAGAACGAGACGAACAACGAGCGGCTCTTCGGCTCGGCCAACGCCACGCCCTTCGTCAAGGACGGCATCGACGAGGCCGTCGTGCACGGCCGCGCCGACGCGGTCGGGTCCACCTCCGGCACCAAGGTCGCCGCCCGACTGCGCGTCGTCGTCCCCGCCGGGGACGCCGTGACGGTGACCCTGCGCCTGGACCAGCACGCTCCGGGGACGCGCGACCCCTTCGCCACGGTCGACGCGGTGCTGGCGGACCGGCAGGCGGAGGCGGACGCGTTCTACGCCTCCATCACCCCGCCGTCGATGGACGGCGACACCGCGCACGTGATGCGTCAGGCGCTCGCCGGGATGCTCTGGAGCAAGCAGCACTACTACTTCGACCTCGACCTGTGGCTGCGCGAGCACGAGGCCCACCCGTTGCGGCCCCCGACGAGGGCGGGCGTGCGCAACCAGGAGTGGTTCCACATGGTCAACGACGACATCATCTCGATGCCCGACACCTGGGAGTACCCCTGGTACGCGGCGTGGGACCTGGCCTTCCACACGATCCCCCTGGCGATGGTCGACCCGGACTTCGCCCGCAGCCAGCTCGACCTCATGACGTCCACGCCCTACCTCCACCCGACCGGCCAGATCCCCGCCTACGAGTGGAACTTCAGCGACGTCAACCCTCCGGTTCACGCGTGGGCCGTGTCGATGCTGTTCGGCCTCGAGCGAGGCGGGGGGCGGGCGCGCGGGGACGGCGACGTCGATCAGCTGGCCGACGCCTTCGGGCGCCTCCTGCTCAACTTCACCTGGTGGGTGAACCGGAAGGACCCCAGCGGGCGCAACGTCTTCCAGGGCGGGTTCCTCGGGCTCGACAACATCGGCGTGTTCGACCGCAGCAAGGGCGTGCCCGGCGGCGGGACGCTCGAGCAGTCGGATGGCACGGCCTGGATGGCGATGTTCAGCCAGAACATGGTCGAGCTCGCGGTGGCGCTCGCGGACCACGACCCGGCGTACGAGGGCTTCATCGTGAAGTTCGTCCGTCACTTCGCGCAGATCGCCATGGCCATGGACCCGATCGGGATGAACCCGGACGAGATGTGGGACGAGGAGGACGGCTTCTTCTACGACGTCCTGCGACTGCCGGACGGGAGCGGTCGTCGCATCGAGGTCCGCTCGCTCGTGGGGCTGCTGCCGCTGTGCGCCACCGCGGTCGTGCCGGCGCACCTCCTCCAGAGGTTCCCCGCCGTCCGGCAGGAGCTCACGGACTACTTCGCGCGCAACTCCGACCTGCTCGCCGGCATTGCGGACCCGACCGTCCCGGGAGCCGAGGGTCGGCACCTGCTGGCGCTCGTCGACGAGCGCAAGCTCCGCCGCATCCTCGGGCGCATGCTGGACGAGGACCGGTTCCTCGGCCCGCACGGCATCCGCTCGATCTCGAAGTGGCACGAGGAGCATCCCTACGAGTTCGACCTCGACGGGACGGCCTACACGGTCCGGTACGAACCAGCCGAGTCCGACTCCGGCATGTTCGGCGGGAACTCCAACTGGCGCGGTCCCGTGTGGATGCCCGTCAACGTGCTGCTCGTGCGAGCGCTGTTGCAGTTCTACCTCTACTACGGTGACGACTTCCGCATCGAGTGCCCGACCGGATCGGGCGTGGAGATGAACCTCTTCGAGGTGGCGCGGGAGCTGAGCGGTCGCTTGGTGTCCACGTTCACGCGCGACGGCGACGGTCGTCGTCCCGTCTACGGGGAGACCGAGCGGTTCCAGACCGACCCCACCTGGGGGGACGACATCCTCTTCTACGAGTACTTCCACGGCGACAACGGCGCGGGGATCGGGGCCTCCCACCAGACGGGCTGGACCGGAGCCGTCGCCCGGCTCGCGCAGCTGTTCGCCTCCACCGACGCGGAGTCGATGCTCGGCGGCTCGGCGCGCCCGCTGACGGTCCCCTACCGCCGTCTCCTCGCCGACGACTGACGGGGGAGGGGCACACACGCGTCCGCCGGACGCAGACACGACACGACGTGTCGCCTCCGGCCCCCATCCCGCAATCGATGGTGCGACGGGTCTATCGTGCCCGCAGAGAGCACCCGAACAGTTCGGGCGAGTCAACCACCCGGGAGCGGGCATGGGTTTCGGTCAGGCAGTCAGCAGCGTCTTCTCGAAGTACGCCACGTTCTCCGGCCGCGCGCGCCGTGCCGAGTACTGGTGGTTCGCCCTCTTCACGTTCCTTGTGCTCACGATCGCCCTTTTCGTGGACAACGCCCTCGGCCTCAAGGTCGTCGACGACCCCAACATCACCTTCACCGTCGGCTGGATCTACGTCGTCGTCGCGCTCCTCCTGGCGATCCCGCACATCGCCGTGACCGTGCGCCGCCTGCACGACACCGATCGCTCGGGGTGGTGGTACCTGCTGGCGCTCGTCTGCGGGATCGGCGCGATCATCGTCTTCGTCTTCTGCCTCATCGAGGGCACGAGCGGACCCAACAAGTACGGGGCCGACCCCAAGGCCGCCTGATACCGACGACGATGCGCCCCGGCCGAACGGCCGGGGCGCATCGTCGTACTCGGGACACGCCCCGGCGCCGGTGGGACGATGGAACCGTGGCTGCGGCAGAGACGCTCTGCCCTCGGTGCGGTCGCCCCGGTGTCCCGGGTGCCGGTCCGACGGCGGAACCCTGCCTGGGCTGCGGGCTGCGCCTGACCCCCGAGATCCGCCAGGAGCTCGCCTACCTCGCGTCCGTGGAGACGTGGGCCGCCCAGCGTCGGGCCTATCTCCTCTCCGACCGGCCAGACGTCGCGACGTCGCCCGTGATCACCCCGCAGCGCCCGCGGCTCACCGCCGCGGGAGCCCTGCTCGCGACGGGCGCGTTCGCGCTGGTCGTCGCCGGGCTCGCCTTCACCGCGGTCGCCTGGGAGTTCCTGGGCGCGCTCGGCCAGCTCCTCGTCCTGGTCGTCGTGGGCCTGCTCGCCCTGGCCGCCGGACATGCGCTCACCTCGCGCGTCCCTGGCACCGCGACCGCCCTGGCCGTCACGGGCACGGCGCTGCTCGCGGTCTCGGCCGGGTTCCTGCTGTCCTCGTCCTCGGCCGGACCCGCGTGGGTGCGGTCCGGCGTCGTCGTCCTGGCCGGGCTGGCCGGGATGGTGGGCTCGGGCCGGCAGGCGCGACGCCAGCCGGCCGCCGGCGCGTTCAGCGCCACGGTGGCCGGGGTCCTCGTCGTGGTCGCCGCGGCGCTCGCGCCGCTCCTCGCACCGGGGACCGCGACGCGCCCGGCCCTGCTCTGGATGAGCGGCGTCCTCGTCGTCGGCGGATCCGCGCTCACGCTCCTGAGCCGCGCACCGACCGCACTCGTCCCGCCGTGGACCCCGTGGGCCGTGGTGGGTTCCGCGACCGCCGTCGTCGGGGTCTGCGTGGCCGCCGGGGTCGCGGCCGACCGCTCGGATGAGAGCGGACTGTGGCCTCCGGCGGTCGCCGCCCTCGTACTGCTCGCCGGATCGCTCGTCCTGCTCCTCCTGGACCGGCTGCTGGGGGCTCGCCGGTGGGCGCCTCCGGTGGCGGCGACGAGCCTGCAGGCGCTGGCCGGACTCCTCGTGCTCTCGACGTTCCTCGTGGGAGAGCAGCCCGAGGCGCTCGCCGCTGCAGCGACGGCCTGGGCCCTCGCCGGCGGGGCGAGCGTCGCCCACCTCGCCCACTCGCGCCCGCACACGCCGGCCGCGCCGCGTGCTGGCTGGGTGCTGCTCGCCGCGGTGCTGCTCCGCGCCG
>JAHECT010000098.1 GCA_024641605.1 Micrococcales bacterium | reverse complement strand
TTCTCACGATCTCCGGAGCCGGAGGGGTCGTGTCGGTGGTGGGCGCGCTCACCCTCGGCAGCGGGGGTTCGGTCACCGTGTCGGCCGGCGCCCTCATGACCGCTACGTCGGTCACCATGCCCGCCGGGACGCTCACGGTGAACGGCACCCTGGGGGTGTCGGGCTCGTTCGCGATGAGCTCCTCCATGGTCGGCGCGGGCTACCTCGCCGGCACCAGCGGCACGATCAGCGTCAACGGATCCCTCAGCATCAACGGCGGCAACGTCAACGGGACCAGCCTCCAGCTCACCCAGACCTCGGGCACCACCGCATCGATCAGCAGCTCGGGATCCGGCCCGGCGTCCAACCCGAGCATCTTCGGGCTCTCGCTCACGACGGCGAGCCCGCTCAGCATCAGCGGAGCGCCCTACTCCGGCGGATCGACGTTCTCCACCGCGGACCAGCTCACGCTCGCCCCCGGTGCCCAGGTCCAGGGTGGCGGGGCGCTGGGTGCACGCGGGGTCACGGTCGCCTCGGGCTCCGCCTCCGCGGCTCCTCGACTGGTCCTCACCGGCGACACGTCCAGCCTCGGCGGTGACCTCACGAGCGGCGGGCTCGCCGTCGCCGACGGAGCCACCCTCACCGTCCCGGCCGGACGCACCGTCACCGTGTTCGAGAGCAACGTCCCGGCGGTCTCGGCCGGCACCATCACGGGAAGTGGCACGCTCGCCGTACAGAACGGCGCCGACCAGTCGATCACCGGCACGCTCTCCGTCGCCACCCTGCTCATGACGGGCGGCCAGCTCAAGACCCAGGTCGGCGCCACCGTGACGCTCGGAACCGCGACCGTCACCGGCGGTTCCTGGAGCCTCTACGGGCCCGTGTCGGTGGGCTCCGGGGGCATGACGCTCGGCTCGACGGTCACCACGCAGGGCGCGCTCGCCGGGACCGGCGGGTCGATCGCCCTGTCCGGTCCGTGGACGCAGTCGGGCGGTCGCTCCGACAGCGGCACCACGGTCACCATCACGCAGGGGCCGGGCACCACGGCCTCCTTCTCCGGCGCCACGAGCCTGAAGAAGGCGCTGCTCTACAACACCACCTTCAGCACGCAGAGCCCGGTGACGGTCAGCGGCTACATCGAGGGTGGCGGCACCTCGCTCACCACGACGGGCGCGCTCACGCTGGCATCCGGTACGCAGCTCTCGAAGGCCGGTCCGCTCCCCCAGACCGTGACCGCAGCGAGCGTCTCCACGACCACGTCCGCGCCGACGCTCGCCAGCACGACCCTGCGGATCACCGGATCGGGCAGCTCCCTGGGAGCGGACCTGTCGGCGGCCGCGCTCGAGGTGATGGCAGGAGGGACGCTGCTCGTGCCCGCCGGACGCACGGTCACCGCAACCGGTGGCGACGCCCAGGTCTCCGCCGGCGGCGTCCTCGGGGGTTCCGGCACGGTCGTCGGCCACGTCCAGGGCGCCGGCACGGTCGCGCCCGGCGACACCGTGTCGGGCCCGGACGTAGGCACCTTGTCGGTCACGCGCTACACCCAGCCGAGCGGCGCCGCGCTCGACGTGGACATCAGCGCGTCCGCCGCCGACGCGGTGCTGGTCACCGGCTCGGTCGCTCCGAGCATCTCCGGCACGATCGCCCTGACGCGGCTCGGCGGCTACGTGCCCCCCGTGGGCACGACGCTCGCCGTCGTCTCCGCGCCCGCCGCGTCCGGCTCGCCGACCGTCGGGGTCTCCGCCACCACCACCGACGACCTGTCCGACGGCAAGTTCGGCCCGCCGACGGTCAACGGGACCGCCGTCGTCGTCACCCGCGGCCCGGTGACGACGACGGCTCCGTCGGCGCCCGGTCTCGCGCTGGCGGCCGGGATCGAGTCGATCGCGGCCACCGTCTCGGCCCCGGCCTCCGACGGGGGCTCCCCGCTGACGGCCTACGTCCTCACGTGCACGCCTTCGTGCGGCACGCGTGAGGTCAGCGCTGCGGGCAAGGTCGTGCTGATCGGGCTGACGCCCGGTGTCGCCTACACCGTGAGCGCCGTCGCCCGCAACGCGGTGGGCGACAGCTCCCCCACCAACCGGGTCGCCACCCCGCTCGCGGCCGCGGCGACCACCTCGAACCCGGCGAAGCTCGTGCTCGCCAACTCGGCCACTGCCGGGGCGTTCACCGTCACCTGCCGCGCCACCTCGGGTCCCATCACCTCGTGCGGCGTCGTGGCCAGGTCCTCCGGCGGGACCGTGCTCGCGCAGGGCGGACCGGTCACAGCACCCGGAGGCGCCGCCAGCATCAGCGTCACGGTCCGGCTGACGTCTGCCGGTCTGTCGGCGTCGCGCGCGTTCGGCGGGGTGCGCGCGTCGATCACCTCGACGATCGGGCGCGCGTCGGCCGGATCGCTCGCCACGAGGTCGTCGATCCAACTCGTGCGCAAGACCACGCGCACGACCGTCCTCGTCGGGTCGCTGTTCACCTCGGGCGGCACGCTCACGTCGAGCGGGAAGCGCACCCTGGCCCGGATCGCGACCAAGGCGGCCGGCGCACGAGCGTTGCGCTGCAACGGCTACTGGTCGAAGAACGTGTCGAGCGCCAAGGCCTACCGCCTCGCCCTCAACCGCGCCACCACGTCGTGCACGTACGTCAAGCGCAGGATCGCGGCGCGCAGCCTCGCCGCCATCGCGGCGTACAGCGTCCGCTCGTACGGCAGCAGCCGTCAGGTCCGCGGGACCGCGACGAAGAACCGGCGCATCGTGTTCGTCCTCACCAGCTGACCGCGCCGTCCTGCCGACCCGACGGCCGCACGGGGGTGCCGTCGGGTCGGCAGAACGGTGCGCCGGGGTCAGGCCTCGATCCGGCGCGGCGAGGGGGCCGGCACGTCGGGCCCGGAACGCGAGACGGCCCGCCCGGCCGCCCGTGCCACGTGCCTGGCCATGCCCCCGGTACCCAGCAGCCGCAGGCTGGAGGGCGGGCTTGGTCGCGAGAGCGCCCGCACCAGCGCCGCCGCCGCGACGTCGGGCGGATCGCCGAAGATCCGCGTGACCACGCCGTAGGGCTTCATGGCCGCCGCACCCGCATCGCCCACGACCTGCGGCTCGAGCAGCATGTCGGTGAGCATCATGCCGGGGTTGAAGCCCATGACGACCAGCCCGCTGTCGCGGTACTCCCGCTGCAGCGACCGGGTGAACGAGCGCACCCACGCCTTGCTCGCGCCGTACGGGCTCGTGTGCGGCGTCGGCCGTGCGTCGTCGCCGCGACCCAGGAGGTTGACGATCACACCGCCGCCGCGCGGGAGCATCGCCGCCGCGGCGACGCGGCTTCCATGGAGGGTCCCCAGCACGTTCACCTGGAGGCTGCGCTCGAACCAGGACGGATCGAGGTCGAAGGAGCGCCCGACGGGCGTGGCCAGCGCCGCGTTGTTGACCCAGACGTCGAGGCGGCCGAAGCGCTCGATCGCGACGTCGGCCAGGCCGGCGACCTGGGCCGGGTCCGTCACGTCACCCGGCGCGGCGACCGCCGCAGCACCACGTCCGCGAAGCTCGCCCGCGAGCTCCTCGGACTCCGAGAGCCACGGACCCGAGACCACGACCCGTGCACCGTGATCGGCGAGCATCGTGACGAGGACGCGGCCGAACCCGCGCGTGCACCCGGTGACGACCGCCACCTGACCGGTCAGCCCGTCCGCAGCCACACCTCACCGTAGCCACGGGTCGCCCCCGGATGGGCGCGCGGATCAGAAGTCGCGAGATGTCACCCGGCAGGGCGGTATACGCCTTCCTGGGGTGACATCTCGGGTCAGATGCCGGGAGCGCCCCACACTGCGAACCACCTGCCGGTGTCCGGCTCGACCTTGAGATCACTGCGGAGCAGGTCGCGGACCTGGATCTCGAGGACGTTGTCGCGCCGCTGCGGGGTGGAGCCGTCGATGGTCGCTCCCCCGGTCGCCGGGGCGAAGGGATAGAAGGTGCCCTGCTTGTAGAGGTAGACCAGTCCGAGATGGCGGCCCTGCTCGTCCTCGAAGCCCGACAGCGAGCAGAGGAGGGTCGGCCCGAACCCGGAGTCCTGCAACGAGGTGTTGATGGCGTGCAGGTCCGTCACGAGCGCGGACAGGTCCGGCGGGTCGGTCCGGGCGACGAGCCACGTATAGCCGTAGGAGTCGACGACGGCCTCCACCTGGGGGCCGCCGTCAGCATCGAGGAGCGCCTGGACGTCGCGCTGCACCTCGGCGAACGCACGGCCCTCGGGAGCGCGGAACGCCACGGACCCGACGCCGGTCGACCGGAACCCCAGCTCGACCTCGAGCGTGATGGCGGCCGAGGGCAGCGCGAAGAGCTGGTCGAGATCCGGCTTCGCCGGTGCCTTGCGGCCCATGATCGAGTCGAACAGTCCCACGCCTCCACCCTCTCACCGG
The DNA here is from genome assembly GCA_024641605.1 of Micrococcales bacterium. Lineage (GTDB taxonomy): Bacteria > Actinomycetota > Actinomycetes > S36-B12 > CAIYMF01 > Longivirga. Next base: position 4,647 of record JAHECT010000098.1, on the reverse strand, counting down.
CCGCAGTACGGTGCACGACTCGGACCCGATCCCGGACGGGGTCAGCGCTGGCCGAGCTGGGTCGAGATCTGCGCGAGCTGCTCGAGGCGCTTCTCGAGCGGCGGGTGGGTCATGAAGAGCGTGGCGAGCGAGGCCTTGTGCGTGAGGGCGGGCGCGAAGGCGAAGGCCGACACGGACTCCATCTGGCGAAGGTCGCGATCCGGGATCCCGGCGATGTCGCCGCTGACCTTCTGCAGCGCGGAGGCGAGGGCGGACGGGTTGCCGGTGAGCAGCGCTCCCGTACGGTCCGCCGAGAGCTCGCGGTAGCGCGAGAGGGCGCGCGTCAGCAGGAAGGACAGCACGTAGACGGCCACGCTCACCACCATGACCACCACGAACATGAGCGCCGCGTTCTGGTCGCGGTTGCGTCCCATGCCGGTCCAGAGCCACATCCGGGTGAGCAGGCCGGCGAGCACGCCCGCGAAGGACGCCACGGTCATCACGGTGACGTCGCGGTGGGCGATGTGGGACAGCTCGTGGGAGAGCACGCCCTCCAGCTCGGCGGCATCGAGCCGACGCAGGAGCCCGGTGGTCACGCAGACGACGGCCCGCTTCTCGGACCGACCGGTCGCGAACGCGTTGGGCACGTCGCTGTCCGCGACCGCCACGCGGGGCTTGGGCATGTCGGCCATGACGCAGAGCCGGTCGACCAGTGCGTGCAGCTGAGGTGCCTGCTCCGGGGTGACCACGTGGGCGCGCATGGCCGACATCGCCATCGTGTCCGAGAAGTACCACTGCGCCCACAGGCCGCCCGCTGCGATCACGAGCACGAAGACGGTGGAGAAGCCGAGCCAGATCAGCACGGCCATGAGCGCGACGTAGAGCAGCCCGAGACCGAACATGGTCCCGAACATCCGGGTGGTCAGTCCTCGGTCGCTCGCGTAGCGGGTGTGCGCCACCGGTCTCCTCGCTCCCTGTCGGGCGCCGTGCGCGCCCTCGCCTCATCCAACGAGCACGGGCCGGAGAGTGTTCCTCCCCGGCCCGCCAGCTCCTCGCCGCGGACTCAGCCGGGGACGAGCCCCTCGTCCCCGAGCATGTCGCGGACCTCCTCCTCGGTCGCGTCGGCGAACGGGAGGATGACGTGGGACTCGTGCAGCTCGTCCTCGGGCGCGTGCACGCCGATGCTGCGCACCTTGTCCAGGAGCGCGTCGAGCGCGTCGCGGAAGTCGCCGTCGGGTGCGTTGAGCGCCGCCTCGAGCGCGGCGTCGAGGTGGTTGATCTCGGCGAGCGCCTCGTCCGGTACGACGAACTGCCCTTCGCCCAGGATGCGGATGAGCACGGCTGCCTCCTACGACTCGGTCGTGCCCTGTTCGATCGCGGGGGCAGCGGCGCCGCCCTCGAGCTCGGCCTTCATGGCGGCGAGCTGGCTCTCGACCTCGGTCCCGCTGGCCATGCGCTCGAGCTCGATCGTGATGGAGTCCTTGCTCGTGCCCGTGGGGTCGTCCAGGGCGCCGGAGGCGAGCAGCTCGTCGATGGCGGCGCCGCGCGCCTGCATCTGCGCCGTCTTGTCCTCCGCCCGCTGGATGGCCATGCCCACGTCGCCGAGCTCCTCGCTGATGCCCGAGAACGCCTCGTTGATCTTGGTCTGCGCCTCTGCTGCGGAGTAGGTGGCCTTGATCGTCTCCTTCTTGGTGCGGAAGGACTCGACCTTGGCCTGCAGGCGCTGGCTCGCCTGGACCAGCTTCTCCTCCTGGTCGGCGAGCGCCGCGTGCTGCACCTGCAGGTCGCCGATCTGGGTCACCAGGCCCGAGCGTCGGGTCAGGGCCTCGCGGGCGAGGTCCTCGCGGCCGCCCGCGAGCGCCGCCTTGGCCTGCCCCTCGAGCTTCTGGCTCTGCTGCTCGAGCTGGGTGATCTGCAGCTCGAGGCGCTTGCGGCTCGTGGCGACGTCGGCCACCCCGCGGCGAACCTTCTGCAGCAGCTCGAGCTGCTTCTCGTAGGAGTAGTCGAGCGTCTCGCGCGGGTCCTCGGCCTTGTCCAGGGCCTTGTTCGCCTTCGACTTGAAGATGAGGGTGAAGCGCTGCCAGAGGCCCATCGCGGGCGTCCCTTCGTCGTGTCGAGTGCCGGTCCCGGCCGTCCGCCACCCAACCTAGTCGCCCTCGGCGCGGCTGTCGCCACGTCTCCCACCTGCGACGACGCGGCCACCGGTCGCCCCTGCCCGGAGCCGTTCGGTCGCCACCCCCGCCACGCCGTCGGCGGGGCCCGTCGACCAGGCCCGGCCGGGTGCCCCGCTGTCGCCCGACCCGTCGCAGCAGCGCCCATGACCGTGCGGCCCGCCGGTGCCACGGAGGCGAAGCCTCGATCCGCCCCGTCGCGGGGGGCGACGTAGGGTGTGCGCGTGTTCCGCCGCAGCAAGCCCGAGACCGACGCCCCCGTGACCGAGGCCCCGTCCGAGGGCAAGGGCGCGCCCACCCCCACGCGCAAGGAGGCCGAGGCCGCGCGCAAGGCCCGGGTGCAGGGCACGGCGGACCCGAGGGCGGACCGCAAGACCCGGCGCGAGTCCGAGCGCAAGGCCCGCTACGAGGCGCGGATGGCGCTGCAGAGCGGGGACGAGCGCAAGCTCCCCCCGCGAGACGCCGGACCGGTCAAGTCCTGGGTTCGTGACTACGTCGACGGTCGGCGTTCGGCCGGTGAGCTGTTCATCCCGGTGGCCCTCGTCGTGCTGATCGCGGGCTTCGTCCGGCTGCAGTGGGTCCAGGTCGGCCTGCTGTGGCTGTGGTCGGTGATGCTCATCGGCGTCGTGGCCGACTCCGTCTACCTGTGGTGGCGGCTGCGCACGCGGGTGCCCGAGCTCTTTCCCGACGAGGACCGCCGCGGCGCCGTCTCCTACGGCATCCTGCGCTCGCTGCAGATCCGCAAGCTTCGCCTCCCTCCGCCCAAGGTGAAGGCGAACGGCCGGCCGGTCGTCCCCAAGAAGCCGCGCACCTGAGCCGTCCGCCGCGGCGGCAGCGCGGCTCGCGTCGGGCGCGGATGCGTCCTAGGGTCCATTTCCATGCAGCACCGGTTCCTCGGCCGATCAGGCCTCCAGGTCAGCGAGATCTCCTACGGCAACTGGATCACCCACGGGTCCCAGGTGGAGGAGGACGCGGCGCTCGCCTGCGTGGTGGCGGCCTTGGACGCGGGTATCACCACCTTCGACACCGCCGACGTCTACGCCGCGACGCGGGCCGAGGAGGTGCTCGGCAAGGCGCTCGCCGGCCACCGCCGGGAGGGCCTCGAGATCTTCACGAAGGTCTACTGGCCGACCGGCCCGGGGCCCAACGACCGCGGCCTGTCCCGCAAGCACATCACCGAGAGCATCAACGGCTCGCTGCGTCGCCTCCGCACCGACTACGTCGACCTCTACCAGGCGCACCGCTTCGACCACGAGACACCTCTCGAGGAGACGATGCGCGCCTTCGACGATCTCGTGCGCGCCGGGAAGGTGCTCTACGTCGGGGTCTCGGAGTGGGACGCCGACCAGATCCGCCGGGCCGTCGCGATCGCCGACGAGATGGGCTTCGACCGGCTCGTGTCCAACCAGCCGCAGTACTCCATGCTCTGGCGGGTCATCGAGGCCGAGGTCGTCCCCACCAGCCGCGAGCTGGGGCTGTCCCAGATCGTCTGGAGCCCCATCGCCCAGGGCATCCTCACCGGCAAGTACCTGCCGGGCGAGCCGCCTCCCGAGGGCTCCCGGGCGACCGATCCCACCAGCGGGCACTTCACCGACCGCCTGCGCACCGACGAGATCCTGACCGCCGTCCAGGGCCTGCGACCCCTGGCCGAGCAGGCCGGGCTCTCGATGGCGCAGCTGGCGGTCGCGTGGGTCCTGCAGAACGACAACGTCGCCTCGGCGATCATCGGCGCGAGCCGTCCCGAGCAGGTCACCGAGAACGTCGCGGCGGCCGGGGTCACCCTCGAGCCCGACCTCCTCGCCGCGATCGACGACGTGCTGGCCGGCGTGGTCGTCACCGACCCGCGGCTCACGGTCTCCCCCGCGCGGAGGCCCTGACATGTCGGTGACGTGGACCTGGCGCTACGAGCGCGCCGACGGCTCCGTCGTGGACCCCGGACCGCAGGACGTCCCGGAGTCCTTCCCGGCTCAGGCCGACGCCGAGTCCTGGATCGGTGAGGAGTGGCGGCGCCTGCTCGAGTCCGGCGTGGACGCCGTGACCCTCCTCGAGGGCGACCGCGTGGTCTACGGCCCGATGTCGCTGCACCCTCCGGCCTGACGCTCGGCCTGAGGCTCGGCCTGACGCGGGACTACCCGACGCCCTCGACGGCGACCAGGGCGCCGCTGTACATCCCCATCGCGCACCGGAAGTCGAACCGGCCGCGATCCAGGGACGGCAGCTCGATGACGTTGAGCCCGGGAGTCAGATCCCGGGACAACGTCCCGTCCTCGCTGCGCAGGAACGCTGCGCACGAGATCCCCGACTCCGAGGTGATCTCCCACCGGATCGGCACCCCGGCCCGCACCACGGTCGACGCCGGCTCGTAGCCCCGGTCGGTCTGGGTCATCCGCACGACCTGCAGGTCGGACCCCAGGGTCACGTTGGGAGAGACCCCCGTCGCCGCTACCGCGGCCGGAGGGAGCGGGGTCAGCCCGAGCAGGCCGGCCGCTGAGGCGAG
>JAHECT010000097.1 GCA_024641605.1 Micrococcales bacterium | reverse complement strand
GCCCCCAGCGCGGTCGTCTCCAGCACGGCCGCCCGGACGACGGGGACCCCGAGGACGTCGGCCTGGGTCTGGAGCAGGAAGCCGTTGGCGGCGGCGCCCCCGTCGACGGCGAGCTCGGGCAGGGCGACGCCGCCCTCGCGGAGCATGAGGTCGACCACGTCGTGCACCTCGTACGCGATCGCCTCGAGCGTCGCCCGCACGATGTGCGCGCGCGAGGTGGCGCGGGTGAGGCCGTGGATCGATCCGCGGGCGTGCGGGTCCCAGTCGGGGGCACCGAGCCCGGTGAGGGCCGGCACGAGAACTACGCCCCCGGAGTCGGGCACGGACCGGGCGAGCGCTTCGGTCTCTTCCGCCGAGTCGATGATGCCGAGGCCGTCGCGCAGCCACTGGACGGCGGCCCCGGTCACGAAGACGGCGCCCTCGAGCGCGTAGGTGGTCCGGCCGTCGGGGTGGCGCCACGCCACGGTGGTCAGCAGGCCCGTCTGCGAGGCGACGGGGCGCTCGCCGGTGTTGACCAGGACGAAGGACCCCGTGCCGTACGTGCACTTGCTCGAGCCGGGCGCGAAGCAGCCCTGGCCGAACAGGGCCGCTTGCTGGTCGCCCGCGATCCCGGCGATGGGCAGGTCCAGGCCGAGGAACACCGACGGGTCGGTGCGCCCGATGACGCCGTAGGACGCGACCACATCGGGGAGCGCCTCGCGGGGCACCCGGAAGAGCGCGCACAGCTCGTCGCTCCACGCACCCTCGTGGATGTCGAAGAGCAGGGTGCGGGACGCGTTGGAGGCGTCGGTGACGTGGTGCATGCCTCGGGTGAGCCGGGCGACCAGGTAGGAGTCGACGGTGCCCACGGCGACCCGACCGCCGGTGACCTGGGCCCACACATGGGGCTCGTTGAGCGCGATCCACGTCAGCTTCGTGGCGCTGAAGTAGGGGTCCAGGCGCAGTCCGGTGAGGTGGGAGATCCGCGGCTCGTGGCCGTCCTCGCGGAGCTGGTCGCAGATGCCCGCCGTGCGCCGGTCCTGCCAGACGATCGCGCGGCGCGGGGAACCGAGGGTCTCCCGGTCCCACAGGACCACCGTCTCGCGCTGGTTGGTGATCCCGATGGCCGTCGGGGCGTCTCCGTCGGGACCGAGCTCGCGCAGTGCTCGTTCGACCGCGGCGAGCGTCGCGGCCCAGATCTCGTGCGGGTCGTGCTCGACCCAGCCCTCGCTGGGGAAGTGCTGGGGGAACTCCGAGTACCCCTTCGCCAGCACCCGCGCGTCGGTGCCCACGACGAGCGCGGTGACCCCGGTGGTGCCGGCGTCGATGGCGAGCACGCTCATGCCGTGCCCACCTCCCGCAGGTGGTCGAGCACGAGCGGGTCGATGCGGCCCGGCACGAGCCGTTCCTCGAGGTTCTCCACGCCGGCCCACCCCCCGAGCGCGCGGTCGAGGTCCGTGTCGTGGTGGCCGAGGCGGCCCAGGAGACCGCGCACCTCGTCGCCGAGGCCGTTCTGCAGCGGCAGGCAGTCCTCGGGGTCGGGGCGCTCGAAGAGCATGTCGCGGATGTCGAGCAGCCGCACGAGCTCGGGGACCGGGTCCGCGTGGTCGTCGACGCGGAGGTCGACGAGCACGTCGCTGCCCCCGCCGTAGCCCGCCTCGGGGGCGACGACGAGCAGCGCTGCGCTCTGCCGGCCGCGGGAGTCGCCTCCCGCCCGGTCGCCGGCCAGGAGGGCGGCGAGCAGCCGATGCCGGAACGCGGTCGACGGGTCGGCCCCGCGCCAGCTGGTCTCGACGGCCGCCACGACCTCCGGACCGGTCAGGATGTTGCCCTGGATCGCGTACGCGGCCCCGGCACCGGTGACGCCGGTGACCCCTCCGGCCCAGGGCAGGCACGACGAGCCGGTGAACGTGTGCGACCCGCCCGCGGCGTCCACGACACCGACCTGCCGGTGAGTGGAGTCCACGTCGCGCCCGGTGAGCGTCACGACGGTGCCGGTGGCGTCGGCTCCCTCGGCCAGAAGCGCCAGCCCGTCGCGGCGGTAGGCGAGGTTGGCCATGGCCTGGGTGGCGACGGCCCCGACGCCGGCCGCGGCCGCCGGGACCATGGCCCCCACCGCCAGGAACTTCGATGCGACGGCGACCCCGAGCTGGGTGCCGTCCTCGGAGCGGGCCACGATCGAGAAGGTCATGGGCGTGACGCTAGCGCGCGCCCCGCGGGCGCGCCCCCGGGTGCCGGGAGGCGGGACCGGTGGCGCGGTGCGGGTGTGAAAACGCTGTCATGTGCGGTTGGATGGGATCCGTGGGTCACGACGACGGGGTCTGATCCGCCCGAGTCCCTCCGATCCCGGTACGAGGAGAATCATGCGCGTCGGAGTCCTGACCGGTGGCGGCGACTGCCCCGGTCTCAACGCTGTGATCCGCGCCGCCGTCCGCAAGGGCGTGACCGAGTACGGCGTCGAGTTCGTCGGCTTCCGCGACGGCTGGAAGGGCCCGCTCGAGGGTCTGACCATGGACCTCGGGATCCCGCAGGTCCGCGGGATCCTGCCGCGCGGCGGCACGATCCTCGGCTCCAGCCGCACGAACCCCATCAAGGTCGAGGGCGGTGTCGACCGCATCAAGGCCACGATGGAGGCGACCGGGGTCGACGCGCTCATCGCGATCGGCGGTGAGGACACCCTCGGCGTCGCTACCAAGCTCGACGAGCTCGGTGTCCCGGTGGTCGGCGTGCCCAAGACCATCGACAACGACCTCAACGGCACCGACTACACGTTCGGCTTCGACACCGCGGTCAACATCGCCTCGGAGGCGATCGACCGGCTGCACACGACCGCCGAGTCGCACCACCGGGTGCTCGTCGTCGAGGTCATGGGCCGCCACGCCGGCTGGATCGCGCTCCACGCGGGGCTGTCGGGCGGCGCGAACGGCATCCTCATCCCGGAGGTCCCGTTCGACCTCGACGAGGTCGCCGGCTGGGTCGAGTCGCGCTTCCGCACGAACTACTCGCCGATCATCGTGGTGTCCGAGGGGGCCCTGCCCTCCGACGGCGACCTCATCACCAAGGACCAGACCCTCGACGCGTTCGGGCACGTGCGCCTGTCCGGCATCGGCGACTGGCTGTCCTCGGGTCTCGAGGACCGCACCGGCAAGGAGGCCCGCGCCGTCGTGCTCGGCCACCTCCAGCGCGGCGGCACGCCCACCGCCTTCGACCGGGTGCTGGCCACCCGGTTCGGCCTGCAGGCCATCGACGCCGTGGCCGAGCGCGACTTCGGGAAGATGGTCGCCCTGCGCAGCACCGACATCGACCGGGTCCCGCTGATCGAGGGCACCGGCGAGCTCAAGACCGTGCCGCTCGCCCGCTACGACGAGGTCCGCCCCTTCTTCGGCTGACGACGCCGAGATGTCACCTCCCGGCGGGGAATACCCCGCCGGGAGGTGACATCTGGCGGGTGAACGCCCGCCGTTACCCTGGTGCGCATGGTGGACGTCATCACGTGGCCGGAGCTCCCGGCCGCGCAGCAGCCGGTGTGGCCGGACCGGCTCGAGCTCGACGGGGCCGTGGAGCGCCTGCGTGCGTTCCCGCCGCTGGTGTTCGCCGGCGAGTGCGACAACCTCACCGAGCGCCTCGCCCAGGCCGCGCGCGGCGAGGCGTTCGTCCTCATGGGCGGGGACTGCGCCGAGACGTTCGCCTCGGCCACCGCCGAGGACATCCGCGCCAAGCTGAAGACCGTGCTGCAGATGGCGATCGTCCTGACCTACGGCGCCTCGCTGCCGGTCGTCAAGATCGGTCGGATGGCCGGTCAGTACTTCAAGCCGCGCAGCAAGCCGGTCGAGGTGCGCGGTGGCGTGGAGCTCTCGTCGTACTTCGGCGACGGCGTCAACGGGCTGGGCTTCGACCCGGAATCGCGCCACCCGGATCCCCAGCGGCTGATCCGCAGCTATCACACGGCGAGCGCGACGTTGAACCTCGTCCGCGCCTTCACCCAGGGCGGCTACGCCGACCTGCGCCAGGTGCACGCGTGGAATCAGGACTTCGTGGCCGAGACCCCGGCGGGCGACCGCTACGAGAAGGTCGCCGGTGAGATCGACCGGGCGCTGTCGTTCATGGCGGCGTGCGGCGCGGATCCGGAGGAGTTCAAGCGGGTCGAGTTCTTCGCCGGGCACGAGGCGCTCGTGCTCGACTACGAGAAGGCTCTGACGCGCGTGGACTCGCGCACCGGCGAGCTCTACGACGTCTCGGGGCACTTCGTGTGGGTGGGCGAGCGGACGCGCCAGCTCGACGGCGCGCACGTCGACTTCGCCGCACGGATCGCGAACCCGATCGGGATCAAGCTCGGACCGACGACGACCCCGGAGTCCGCCGTCGAGCTGTGCGAGCGGCTGAACCCGGAGCGCATCCCTGGCCGGCTCACCCTCATCACGCGCATGGGTGCGGGCTCGATCCGAGAGGCGCTGCCCCCGATCGTCGAGAAGGTGACCGCGAGCGGGCACCCGGTGGTGTGGGTGTGCGACCCGATGCACGGCAACACCCGCGAGGCGTCGTCCGGGCACAAGACGCGGTCCTACGCCGACGTCGCCGACGAGGTGCGCGGCTTCTTCGAGGTGCACAAGGCGCTCGGCACGATCCCCGGGGGGATCCACGTGGAGCTGACCGGCGACGACGTGACCGAGTGCGTCGGGGGCACCCACGGCGTCGAGGAGCACCAGCTCGGGGACCGGTACGAGACGGCGTGCGACCCCCGGCTGAACCGGGTGCAGTCCCTCGAGCTCGCGTTCGACGTCGCCGACTGGCTGCTCGAGCGCCCCTGAGCCCCCGCCATCCGACACGGCGGGGTCCGATTCCCGCCAGTCCGATGACCGGCTGATGGGGCAGGATCGGCGCCATGAGCAGTGCGGTCGAGGTCGTCGAGCAGCCGGGCCTGGCGCCCGCCGGGCTCGACCCCGAGGCGGCCTACGCCGCGCTGTCGGCGCGCGACCGACGCTTCGACGGCCGGATCTGGTTCGGCGTCACCAGCACCGGGGTCTACTGCCGCCCCGTGTGCCCGGCGCAGACGCCGAAGCGGCAGAACGTGCGATTCTTCGCGGCCCCGGCCGCCGCCGTGAGCGCAGGCTTCCGGGCGTGCAAGCGCTGCCGGCCCGACTCCGCGCCGGGCTCGCGGCACTGGGACCACCGCGGCGACCTCGTCGCCCGGGCGTTGCGCCTCATCGCCGACGGCGCGGTCGACGACGGCGGCGTGGCGGGCCTCGCGAGCGTGTTGCACGTGAGCGAGCGGCACCTGCACCGCAGTCTCATGGCCGAGGTCGGGGCCGGTCCGCTGCAGCTCGCCGTGAGCCGTCGGGCGCAGACCGCCCGGCTGCTCGTCGAGCAGAGCGACCTGAGCCTGTCCGACATCGCGTTCGCCGCCGGCTTCTCCAGCATCAGGCAGTTCAACGACGTCATGCGTCGCGAGTTCGGCGCGCCGCCGTCGAGCCTGCGCCGCTCGCCTGCCCCTCGGATCGCGTCGGCCGACCAACCTCTCGTGCTGCGGCTGCGGCTGCGTCCGCCCTACGACGCGGCACTCATGGGCGCGTTCCTGGCCGCCCGCGCTGTCGCCGGTGTCGAGGAGCACGTGACGAGCGCGCGCGGATGGTCGCATCGACGCACCCTGCGGCTGACGTCGCGTGCTGCCGTCCTCGAGGTGCACCCCGAGGGAGACGCCGTCGTCATCCGGACCGATGCCGACATCAGCGACACGTCGGCGCTCGTCCGTCGCGTGCGCCGCTGGCTGGACCTCGACGCAGACCCGGGCACCGTCGCTGACGCGCTCTCGACCGACCCGGCACTCGCGCCCCTGGTCCGCGCGCGGCCCGGTCTGCGGGTGCCGACGACTGTCGATCCGTGGGAGACCCTCGTCCGAGCGATCGTGGGCCAGCAGGTGTCGGTCGCCGGCGCGACGACGCTGCTCGGGCGGATCGCTGCCGACCACGGCGAGACCGTCGGAGCGATGCTGGTCTTCCCCACCGCCGGGGCGCTCGCCGAGGCCGGCCCCGACGCGGCCGGAGGCATGCCGCGCGCACGGGCGCGCACGCTGCACGCCGCCGCGGAGGCGGTGGCGACCGGGGCCGTCGACCTGGCTGATCCCGACCTCGACGCGCTCGGTGCGGCGCTGCTCACGCTGCCGGGCGTCGGGCCGTGGACCGTCGGCTACCTGCGGTTGCGCGGTCTTGCCGACCCGGACGCGTTCCCGGCGTCCGACCTCGTCCTGCGCCGGTCCGCAGCGGCCCTCGACCTGCCGGCCGACGCACGCGGCCTGGAGGAGCGCTCGACCGAGTGGAGCCCGTGGCGCGCGTACGCCGCCTCGCACCTGTGGGCCGCCGCGCCCGTCCGTCGCACGACCCGCCCATCGGAGGAGACCCCGTGAGCACCACCGAGCTGCCGCCGTTCGAGACCGCCGAGGCCCAGGTGCCCGGCGGCACGGTCACCGTCGTCGCCGACCCCGTCACCGGGGAGGTCGTCGCGTCCGGGTTCGGTGGCGCCGAGCACACCTGGTCGTTCCTGACGCCGCCCGAGCAGGCACGTGGTCGTGTCCGCGCCGGAGTCGACGGGGGAGCGGCCAAGGCCGCGCTCGACGCGCTGCACCGGTACGCCGAGGGCGAGGTGTCCTCGCTCGACGAGGTCGCGGTGCGCCAGCCGGGCGGTCCGTTCCTTCAGCGCGCCTGGACCGCGCTGCGCGGAGTCCACGCCGGCGAGACTGATTCCTACGCCGGGCTCGCCGCACTGGCAGGCAGCCCGACCGCGGTGCGGGCCGCGGGCCAGGCGTGCGCGCGCAACAAGGTCGCGCCGTTCGTCCCCTGTCACCGGATCCTGCGGACCGACGGCACACTCGGCGGCTACGCCTACGGGCTGCCGGTCAAGCGCGCGCTGCTCGAGCACGAGGGCGTCGGGCTCGGTGCCGCAGCGAGTGGCGCCCCCGCTCTGTTCTGAACGCGGTCGGATGCGCACGCGCTCTCGCCGCCGGGGCGCTCACCCGCACCCGGCTCACGGGAGCATGGAGCAGGCGCACGCAGCGGACCGACCGATGCGCACGCGGTCCTCGGCGACGAGATCCGCGAGCGCGATCGCTGCGCGACTCCCTGAACTGAGGGGTCGGCGCTCTCAGACGCCGAGGGGCTGGCCGGGTGCGCGTCCCAGCAGAGAGGGGAACTGGCGTACTACCGTCGCCAGCTCGCGCAGGTCGCCGTCGACGAGGGCCTGCGGCCCGTCGCACAGCGCGGTGTCCGGGTGGGGGTGCACGTCGACGATGATCCCGTCGGCGCCCACGGCGATCGCCGCGCGCGACAGCGGGACGACCAGGTCGCGCCGACCCCCGGAGTGCGACGGGTCGACGATGACGGGCAGGTGCGCCAGGTCGTGCGCGACCGGGACGGCCGAGACGTCGAGGGTGTTGCGGGTCGCCTTCTCGAAGGTCCTGATGCCGCGCTCGCACAGCACGATGTCGAGGTTGCCGCGCTGCGCGATGTACTCCGCGGCCATGAGCCACTCCTCGATCGTGGAGCTCATGCCGCGCTTGAGCAGCACCGGCTTCCCGATCTCGCCGACGGCCTGGAGGAGGGTGAAGTTCTGTGCGTTGCGCGTGCCGATCTGCAGCATGTCGGCGTACGACGCCACGAGCTCGACGTCGGCGACGTCGACCACCTCGGTCACCACCGGCAGCCCGGTGGCCTCCCGGACGTCGGACAGGATGCGCAGGCCGGTCTCGCCGAGGCCCTGGAAGGCGTACGGCGAGGACCGCGGCTTGAACGCACCCCCGCGCAGCAGGGTCGCGCCGGCGGCCTGGGCCATCTCGGCGGCCGCGAGGGTCTGCTCGGGCGTCTCGACCGCGCAGGGGCCGGCGATGAGGGTGAACGTGTCCGGCCCGATCGGCACGCGGGTCTCGCCGACGTAGACCGTCGACATGGCCGGGTGGTGCTGGCGCGACACGAGCTTGAACGGTGTCGAGATCCGCACGACCTCGGCGACGCCGGGGTAGGTGCGCAGGTTCAGTCCGTGGAAGCGGTCGATGTCGCCGACGAGGCCGATGATGGCGCGCTCGTCGCCGCGGCTGACGAACGCCTCACCGCCGGCCTCGGTGACGCGGGCGACCACGGCGTCGATCTGCGCGTCGCTCGCTCCTGGGGCCATCACGATGACCATGGGGTGCCTCTCGTTCTCGGTACGCCGCCGACCGGAGGACGACGAACGCCCCGGCCGTACGGCTCGGGGCGGGGGTGAGGGCGCGTCAGGCGGCGCGACCCACCCGGGGGACCCCGGGCCGGTCGCCATAGGACACCTGCGCGCGCATGGGCTCAGGGTAGCCGGGGGAGTCCGTCAGGTGGACACGAGGTCCAGCGGGTGAGACGCCGGCCCGCTCCCGGTCAGACGACCTCGACGGTGATGGTCGACCCGAAGGGCAGCGTGGATCCGGCCTTCGCCGACTGCTTGACCACGAGCTTGAACGGGGTGATCCCGATCGGGTAGACGACCGAGACCTTGAACCCCAGGGAGGTCAGCGTCGCTCGCGCCTCGGCCTCGGACTTGCGGTAGAGGTCGGGGACGACGACGGGCGGGGGTCCCTTGCTGATGACGAGCGTGACCTTCGCGCCCTTGGGCACGGTGGTCCCCGCCGAGGGGGTGCTCGAGACGACCCGTCCGGCCGCCACGGTCTTGCTGAACGCCTCGGTGGTCGCCACCACGAGGCCGCGCCGCTCGAGCGAGGCCGTGGCCCCCGCCCGGGTCGAGCCGGTCAGGTCGGGGATCTTGACCGGGGCGGGCCCCTTGGAGACCACGATGCCGACCGCCTGGTCGCGCTTGAGCTTGGTGCCGGCCTTCGGGTCGGTGCGGACCACGAGATCCGCGGCGACCTTCTCGTCGTAGGCCGAGGTCACCTCCCCGACGCTCAGGTTGGCGTCGGTGATCGCCGCGCGCGCCTGGGGGAGCGTCCGGCCGGAGACGGCGGGGACGGCGTAGCGCTCCGGGCCCTTGGACACGACGGCGGCGACCGTGGACCCCTCCCGGACCTCGGCGCCGGGACCGGGCTCGGTG
>JAHECT010000096.1 GCA_024641605.1 Micrococcales bacterium | reverse complement strand
CCGACGACGGCCAGCCGGCTCCGCCAGGCCTCGACGTCGAGCTCGCGCAGATCCACGCCCTCCACGCTCACCGACCCGCTCGTCGGCGCGAGGAACCCCTGCAGGACGGCGAGCAGCGTGGACTTGCCCGATCCGCTGGGGCCGACGACCGCGGTGACCGAGCCGGGGGCGAGCACCAGCGACACCGGGTCGAGCGCGACGACCTCGCTGCCGGGGTAGGTCACCGCGACCTCGTCCACCACGACCGGGCCGTCGGGCACCGAGGTCAGCGAGCCGGACGAGGGCGGCGCGACGGCGAGCACGTCGAAGACCTGCTCGGCGGCGTCGATCCCGTCCGCGGCGGCATGGAACTGCGCCCCCACCATGCGGATGGGGAGGTAGACCTCGGGCGCGAGCACGAGCACCGTGAGGCCGGTGCGCAGGTCGAGGTCCCCCTCCACGAGGCGCAGCCCGATGGACACCGCGACGACCGCCACCGACACCGTCGCGAGCAGCTCCAGCGCGAAGGAGGACAGGAAGGAGACCCGCAGCACCCGCAGCGTGGCCCGGCGGTACTCCCCGTCGATGCGCTCCATCTGCTCGGCCTGCACCCTCTCGCGGCGGAACGCCTTGAGCGTGGGAAGGCCGGCGACGACGTCGAGGAAGTGACCCGACAGCAGCCCCAGGGTGCGCCACTGACGGGCCGTCGCGGACTGCGTGTACATCCCGATGAGGACCATGAACACGGGGATGAGGGGCGCGGTCACCGCCACCAGCACCGCGGCGAGCAGGTCCTGGGTGAGGATCGCGACGCCGACCGTGACGGGGACGACCACCGCGATGACGAGCGACGGGAGGTAGCGGGCCACGTAGGGCTCGACCGAGTCGATGCCCCGCGTGGCCAGCGTCGCGACCTGACCGCGACGCTCGCCCGAGAGCCACACCGGCCCCAGCCGTACGACGTGCTCGAGCAGCGCCGAGCGCAGCTGCGCCGAGGTGCGGGTGGCAGCGCGCTGGCTGAGCGACTCCGCGAACAAGGAGACGATCGCGCGGCCGGCCACGGCGCCGGCGAGCACCCACAGGGTGGTGGAGACGTCGTCGAGGTCGTCCCCGTCGAGGAACACCCCCGCGACGACGTCCCCGAGCGCGAAGGCCTGGACCACGACCAGGACGGCGGTGACCGAGGCCAGCAGCACGGAACCGACGAGGAAGGGCCGCACCCCGCGGGCATGGCGCAGCAGGCGGGGATCGAGGGGGCGGGCCACGGGCTCAGGCTAGGCGGCGCTGGGGCGGCAGCGCCCGCCACGACGCCAGGGGCGAGGCGGTCGTGGCGGGCGCGGGCCGGTTCCTCAGGCGCCGACCTCGTGCGGGAGGTCGAGGCTGCCCTTCTCGACGTCAGGGATCTGCGTGGGCGACAGGCGCTTGCGGAAGACCCAGTAGGTCCACGCCTGGTAGGCCAGCACGATCGGGGTCAGGATCACCGCGACCCAGGTCATGATCGTGAGGGTGTACTCGGAGTTCGCCGCGTTCTGCACCGTGAGCGTCGCGTCGACGTTCGTGGAGCTCGGCATCACGTTCGGGTACAGGCACAGGAACAGGAACACCACGACGCCGAGCATGGTGAGGGCCGAGGCGAAGAACGCCCAGCCCTCGCGACCCGCGCGGTTGGCGGCCAGCGCCGACACCCAGGCCACGACGACGACCGCGAGGGCGACCGCGCTCGCGACCGTGTTGTTGCTGTGCGCGACCTGGGTCCACACGCCGAACACCACGGCGAGGACGGCGGCGACCAGCCCCACCTGACCGGCGACCTTGTTGGCGCGGACGCGGATCTCACCGTCTGTCTTGAGCGCCAGGAAGATCGCGCCGTGGGTGGTGAACAGCGCCAACGTCACGAGCCCGCCGAGGAGGCCATAGGGGTTCAGCAGGGTGAACAGGTTTCCGGTGAACTCGCTGTTGCCGTTCTGCAGCTCGAGGGGGACGCCCGCCACGATGTTGGCGAAGGCGACTCCCCAGAGGAGAGCGGGCACGAACGAGCCGAAGAAGATGGCCCGGTCCCAGTTCCTGCGCCAGTTCGGGCTCGCCTCGGTGCCGCGCTTGCTGCGGAACTCGAAGGCCACGCCGCGCACGATGAGCGCCACGAGGATGAGCAGCAGGGCGAGGTAGAAGCCGCTGAACAGCGTGGCGTACCAGAGCGAGAACGCCGCGAACATCGCGCCGCCGGCCGTGAGCAGCCAGACCTCGTTGCCGTCCCAGACCGGGCCCAGCGTGGTGACGATCGTGCGTCGCTCGGCCTCGTTCTTGCCGAGGAACGGCAGCAGGATGCCGACCCCGAAGTCGAAGCCCTCGAGCACGAAGTAGCCGCACCAGAGCACCGCGATGAGGCCGAACCAGATGATGGCGAGCGTCTCCTGAGTCATGACGTCGTCCCTTCCGTCAGTAGGAGAAGGTCAGCGGCTGACCGGAGTTGACGTCGTCGTGGTCGGCGAGCTCCACCGTCTCCGGTGGACCGATCTTGACGGCTCTGACGAGGAGGCCGACCTCGATGACCGCCAGCGCGCCGTAGAGGAGCGTGAAGGTGGTGATCGAGATCCAGGCCTGGGTGGCCGTGAGCGTCGGTGAGACGCCGTCGCTGGTGAACATCAGCCCGTAGACGATCCACGGCTGACGGCCCATCTCGGTGAAGATCCAACCGGCGCTGATGCCGAAGAGCGGGAACAGGACCGCGCTGGCCGCTCCGATCCCGGCCCAGCGGCCCATGGGGATCCGGCCGCGACGGGTGACCCACAGGGCCCACAGCGCGTACAGCACGCCCAGCATGCCCAGCCCGATCATCCCCCGGAACGCCCAGAAGATCAGCGGCACGTAGGGCGCGTACTCGCCGGGGCCGAACTGCTCCTCGTACTGCGCCTGCAGGTCGTTGATCCCCTGGACCTCGCTCTCCGGACCGGTCCATGTGCCCGTCGCCATGAACGACAGCAGTCCGGGGACGTCCAGGGCCCAGTAGGCCTCCGAGCCGGACAGGTTGCCGACGGTGATGAGACTGAACGGGGCGTTCTCCGTGGTCTCGTAGAGCGCCTCCGCGGCGGCCATCTTCATCGGCTGCTGCTGCACCATGATCTTGGCCTGCACGTCGCCGGTGTACATGACCGCCGCGCCCATGATGAGGGTGGTCACGGCGCCGAGCTTGAGGGTCTTGCGCATGGCCTCGGTGGACTTGTCCTTGCGCATGAGCCACAGGCTCACGCCCACCAGGGCCACGCCGGACACCAGGAACGCGGACGTGATGACGTGCGCGAACGTCGCGAGGGTCGTGTTCTGGAAGAGCACCGCGCCGAAGTCGTTGAGCTGCGCCCGACCGGTCTCGGCGTTGATCTCGTAGCCGACGGGGTGCTGCATGAACGAGTTGGCGGCGAGGATGAAGTAGGCCGAGATCATCGTGCCGATCGCCGCGGCCCAGATCGTGGCGAGGTGCAGACCGCGCGGCAGGCGGTCCCAGCCGAAGATCCACAGTCCGAGGAACGTGGACTCGAGGAAGAACGACGCGAGCGCCTCGACGGCGAGGGGCGCGCCGAAGATGTCACCGACGAAGCGTGAGTAGTCGCTCCACGCCATGCCGAACTGGAACTCCTGGACGATGCCGGTCACGACACCCATCGCGAAGTTGATGAGGAAGAGCTTGCCGAAGAACTTCGTGGCCCGCAGCCACCGCTCGTCCCCGGTGCGGTACCACGCCGTCTGCATGATCGCGACGAGCATGGACGTCCCGATGGTGAGCGGGACGAAGAGGAAGTGGTAGACGGTCGTGATGCCGAACTGCCACCGTGCGAGGTCGAGCGCTTCCATCGGGATGCCCCTTCGATTCCGGGTCACGCAGACGTTCCGTGGACACTCTGCTCCCCGTTCCGGGGCATCCAGGGACAGATCGCTGTGAAGCGTGTCGCACAGCCCAGGCTCACCTTCCCCGACGGGAGGCGCGCCGCGCACGCGCCGACCGGACCGCTGCTCAGGAGTGCCTAACCCGCCTCGCACGGAGTTCGTCACGGGTTGGTCGAGTTGCGCAGTGCCGAGGCCGGCGCCGGAGGGCGCCGCCCGCGGATTGGTCAGGCGGGTCCCCCGGGGGACAGGATGCGCGCGTGTCCGTCGACCAGGCAGCAGCCGCCAGCCCCGTGCGGGTGTGGTCGGCGCTCTGGATCGTCTACGTCGTGTGGGGATCCACCTATCTCGCGATCGCCGTCACGATCCAGTCCCTGCCTCCGCTCATCTCGTTGGGACTGCGCTTCCTCGTCGCGGCCGCCCTGATGTCCGGGTGGCTGGCCCTCCGGGGCGGCGGTGGACGGCTGCGCGTCACGCGGGCCGAGCTCGGCGGCGCCGCGCTCGTGGGCGTCATGCTGCTCGGCGTCGGCATCGGCATCGTGACCCTCGCCGAGCGCTTCGTGCCCAGCGGCGTGGCCGCGCTCATCGTCGCCTGCGTGACCGTGTGGGTCGTCCTCATCCGCGTCGTCACCGGGGACCATCCGCCGCTGGTCACCTGGCTCGGCGTGATCATCGGGCTGGCCGGGGTGGCCGTGCTCGTCCTGCCCGGGGACCAGGTCCAGGCCGTCGGCGGTGCGAGCACCGCCGAACGGACCTTGTGGTCGCTGGCGATCGTGGCCGGCACCCTGTCGTGGGCGGTGGGGTCGTGGCTGCAGCCGCGCATCACGATCCCGCGCGACCCGCTGGTGCTCACGACGTACGAGATGCTCGTGGGCGGACTCGTGCTCACCGCGCTGGGTCTCGCCCGCGGGGAGCGGTTCGCGGACATGCTCGGGGGCACGCCGGCGTCGTACACGGCCTGGATCTACCTCGTCACCATCGGCTCGCTCGTCGCCTACACCGCCTACGTCTGGGTCGTCGGGCACGCCCCGCTGTCGCTCGTGACCACGTACGCCTACGTCAACCCGGTCGTGGCTGTGCTCCTGGGCTTCCTCATCCTGCGTGAGCCGCTGACCGTGGGGGTGGTGCTCGGCGGGGTGATCGTGGTCACCGGCGTGGCCCTCGTCGTCAGCGGCGAGCGGCTGGGCCGAGCGCGGACATGACATCGAGGAAGCGGTCGTTGGCCTCGGGCTCGCCGATCGTGACGCGGGCACCGTCGTCCCCGTAGGCGCGCACGGAGAGGTTGACCGCGTCGCAGGCCGCGACGAGGTCCTCGGTCGGTCCTGGGATCCAGACGAAGTTGGCCTGGCTGCGCGCCAGGCCGAACCCCAGGTCGTCCAGCGCAGCCTCGACCCGGCTGCGTTCTGCGACCAGGCGCTCGACCCGCTCGAGGAGCGCGTCCTCGGCGTCGAGGGAGGCGATCGCCGCCTCCTGCGCGACGGTGGAGACGCCGAACGGGACAGCCGTCAGGCGCAGCGCGTGGGCGACGTCGGGATGGGCCACGGCGAACCCGACGCGCAGGCCCGCGAGCCCGTAGGCCTTCGAGAAGGTCCGCAGCACGGCGACGTTGGGCCGGTCGCGGTAGGCGACGAGGCCGTCCACCCACTCCTCGCCCCGGACGAACTCGACGTAGGCCTCGTCGACCACGACGAGGACGTCGTCGGGCACCCGCTCCAGGAAACGGTCGAACTCGTCGCGGCGCACGGCGGTGCCGGTGGGGTTGTTCGGCGTGCAGACGAACACGACCCGGGTCCGGTCGGTGACGGCGTCGGCCATCGCGTCGAGGTCGTGGGTCTGGTCCGGGCGCAACGGGACCGGCACCGGCGTCGACCCGTTGATCGTGGTGACGATGGGATAGGACTCGAAGGAGCGCCAGGCGAACACGACCTCCTCGCCCTCGCCGGCGGCGATCTGCACCATCTGGTGCAGCAGCCCGACCGAACCGGTGCCCAGCACCACGTGCTCGACGGGCACGTCGAGGCGGGCCGCGATGCGCTCGGTGAGCAGCCTCCCCGCGGGGTCGGGGTAGCGGTTGGTCCGCTCGGCCGCGGCCCGGATGGCCCCGAGGACGCCGGGCAGGGGCGGGTAGGGGTTCTCGTTGCTCGCCAGCTTGTAGGGCGCCAGGTCCGAGGTCCCGGCCGGGGGCCGGCCCGCGACGTAGCGGGGGACGTGCGCCAGGGTCGGGCGCAGACGAGGAGCGGTCACCGGGCCACCCTAGGGATCGCGCTCCGCACGGCACGCGCGCGGTCCCACCGGCGACGGGGGCTCAAGGTCGCGGCGGGCGTGCCGATTCCTCAGACATACGGGGTCGACCTCCCTCCGGCCGGCCCCCGGCACCCACCCTCCCCCAGGGCGGCCACCACCCATGGCCGCGTCGTGCCGACCCGGGGCGCACCCGGAACCCGCGCGGGCGGGTCGCCAGGACATGGCGGCCCGCCCGCGTCGTTCGTGCCCGCGGCGCCCGCCCTCACTACCGTGGCGGCCATGGCGGGACGCGGAGCACGCGGCGGGGTGCGGCTGCGCACCCGGATGACGGTCCTCGCCGTGGTGTCGCTCGTCCTGCTCGCGCTCGCGGCCCTGGTCGTCCGAGCGGCGTACGCCGATGCCGAACGGGTGGCCACCGACGTGGGCACCCGGCTCTCGCCCGCCTCGGACCTGGCCTCGAACCTGCTGACGCTGCACGACCGGACCTACACCGAGTCGCGCGAGTACGTCATCACCGGGGACGCCGAGGCCCGGGCCCGCTACGAGCTCTACGCCGGACTCGCCGTGCGCACGCTCGACGAGCTCGACCGCCTCCTCGGCTCCGACCCGTCGCTGTCCGGCCTCGTGACCGACGTGCGGACGGCGGTGGCGGGCTGGCTGCCCCCGGTCGTGGCGCCTGCGGTCGCCGCGCGCGACGCGGGTCCGCTGACACCCCTCGACCTCGAGATCTTCCTCGAGCGCACGTCGGCGACCTACCAGCCGGTGGTCGCCGCCGACGCCGAGCTCATCACCGCCGTCGACGCCGCCCGGGACACCGCCTTCGACGAGCTCACCGCCGTGGCGGACCGGCTCTCGGGCGCTCTGGCCGGCGCCGCGGTGCTCGCCCTCGTCACGATCGTCGCCGCGTCGATCCTGCTCGGTCGGTGGGTGCTGCGCCCCCTCGACGACCTGCGGGCGCAGCTCCGCTCGGTGGCCTCCGGCGAGCGCGAGGACACCATCGACCCGTCCGGGCCGCCGGAGCTGGCCGCCGCGGGGCGCGATGCCGAGGCGATGCGCCGGGCCCTCGTCGCCGAGGCCGACGCCGCGCGAGCCGCCGACGAGAGCCTCGCGACGCAGGGCCCCGTCGTCGACGCGATCCGCCACGAGCTCACCGTCGACCCCGACCCCGTCGCCCCGGGACTGCGCGTGCACGGCCGCCTCCACGCCGCCGAGGGGGTCCTGGCCGGCGACTGGTGGGGCACCCTGGTCCTGCCCGGCGGACGGACCGCCGTGCTGCTCGTCGACGTATCCGGGCACGGCGCCCTCGCCGGGCTCGTGACCCTGCGCCTGCGCACCGTCATGACGGTCGCCCTCCGCTCGGGCTTCGACCCGGCCACGGTGCTGGAGCGGGCGGCCACGGCCCTCGGCGACGCGGCCGACGGGCGCTTCGCGACCGCCGTGGTCGTGCTCCTCGACCCGGCGAACGGGTCCCTGACCTGGGCCAACGCGGGCCACCCGGCCGGATGGCTGCTGGCCCGCGGCTCGGTGGCCGACCGCGTCCCCCTCACCCCCACGGGTCCGCTGCTGTCCGCGCTGGGGGGCTCCTGGCGCACCCAGGGAGCCGACCTGTGGCCCGGGGACGTCGTGCTGCTCTGGTCCGACGGCCTCACCGAGGCCCGCCGGCAGGACCAGGAGCTCGACGACGACCGGCTCGCCGCACTCGTGGCCGGGCTCGGGACGAAGGACCCCGTCGAGCTCGTGGACGGCCTCGTGGCCCGCTTGCGCGAGGACGCGGCCGACTGGCGGCGCGACGACGTGACGGTCGTCGCCGTACGCCGCGAGGGCTGACCGGTCAAGTACCAGCCCGTCCCGGTCGACATTGGACCACGTAGGTGATCTTGGAACCCGGGAGCGAGAACGGGGGAGGACCGTGGCCGAGGCCGGCTGGTACGCCGATCCGGCGGACCCCGCGCGGGTGCGCTGGTGGGACGGCACGGGCTGGACCGACCATGTCCAGACCCCGGCTGCCCCCGCGCCCTCGGGCATCACGCTCGAGCCCGCCCTGCCCCAGGAGCCCTCCGTCCGCTCCGACGTGGCCACCTCCCGCCCGGCCGTCACCGCGGTCGTCGAGCCGGCAGCCGTCGCACCCGCGCCGGTCGCCGTGGTCAACGCCCCGGTGGCCCCCGTCACCGCCCACGTCTCCGCCCCGGAGCCCGCCTACGCCGCTGCCGCGTCGCCCGCCACCGCGGTCGCGGTCCTGGACCGGCCCGGCGGCTTCGACCCCGAGCCGGGGGTCGTGCTCCCCCCCGTGCGCGAGTCGACCCTGGCTCCCGCCTCCACCGCCCTGCGCCCCGGCGCCTTCGCCGCGTCCCCGCCGGCGAGCGGGGCCCTGCCCGGGTCCCACCGTCGCGTCCCGTGGGTGTGGCTGATCGTGACCGTGCTCCTGCTCGCGGCCGTGGGCACCGGTCTGGCCTTCGTGGGGCTGCCCTGGTGGCAGGCCCGGGCCGCGACCCAGACCGCCGCCGCGATCACCCCTGTGCTGGCCCAGCAGCCGCCGAGCGCCCTGGCCCGGCAGCGCCAGGCGAAGGTCGCCGGACTCGACCCGGCCGGGCTGGCGGCCCAGCTCGTCGACCAGGGAGCAGCGTGGGCGTGGGCCTCGGCCTACGGCCGCGAGTCGAACCGCGCCTTCTACCTCGTGGGCGAGCTGCCGCGCGACCAGTGGGCGAGCGCCACCTTGGCCCTCGAGGAACCCACGAAGGCGCGCGAGCTCATGGCCGCCGTCGGAGCCGGTCTGGTGGCCGGCGCCGGTGCAGAGGCGACGGTGGGCACGGCACGCGAGTACGCCAGCCCGGGTGCGGGCCGCACCTGGTGCCGCGAGATCTGGGTGCAGGGGCGGACCGGGGGCCACTGCCTGTGGACCAACGGGCGCGAGGTGCTCCAGGCGGTCCACCTGCCCAGCGTCGAGACGCTCGCGGCCAAGAAGACCCTGGTCGCGCTGCAGCAGCTGCAGC
>JAHECT010000095.1 GCA_024641605.1 Micrococcales bacterium | reverse complement strand
GAGCGGGCCGGTGGGCAGCGGGTCGGTGCGGACCTCGCCCGTGGGGATCCGCTCCTCGTCGAGGACCGCCCTGGTCGTGAGCGGACCGCGGATGCGCCAGTCCGCCCGGGGGACGTCGGGGAAGGCGAACCAGGGATGCCAGCCGATGGCCAGCGGGACGCGTCGCCCGCCGGTCGCCGTCACGGTGGTGCTGATCCGCAGCGCACGTCCGACGAGTTCGACGAGCACGTCGATCCGGTGCTCGAACGGGAATGCGGCGAACCGGTCGAGGCGCGGGTCGAAGTCCAGGGAGGTCTCCAGCCACGCCCGCTCGTCGGAGGCGCCGGAGGATCGCTCGCGCCATCCGGGCTCGCCGGCGAGGAGACCGTGCATGGCCCGGCCGTGCTCGTCGAGACGCACGCCCGGCGCCCCCGGGCGGACCTCCCACCGGACCCCGTCCCACTCCTGCTCGACGACCGCGAGCCGGTTGCCCCACGGGGCCAGCAGCGGGATCCCGAACGTGGCGCCGGTCTCCAGGTAGCCCCGGAGGCCCCGCCGCCGGGCCAGCAGTTCCTGGCCGCGCCACGAGAGCGACGTGGCGACCATCCCCCCGCCGGGGACGAAGGCCGCCTCCAGCCCGTCCGGCGAGGCCAGTGTCACCCGATCGAGGGAGGCGACCTCGGGGTCCTCGCCCCGGTCCAGACGGTGCACGCGGCCGAGGCTAGCCCCTGTGCGAGCGGGACGGAGCGGACCGGGCTGACGGTAGGATGTGCCGGTGTCCGAGACCCCTTCCGCCGCGTCGTGGACGAACGCGCTCCGCGGCCGGGCCGAGCGGCTCCTCCGCGAGGTCGCGAAGTTCGGGGTGGTGGGGCTCGTCGCACTCGTCATCGACGTCGGGCTGTTCAACCTCCTGCGTTTCGCCGGCGGCGAGGGGCCGATGTTCGACAAGCCCCTGACGGCCAAGGTCGTCAGCGTGGTGGTCGCGACCACGTTCGCCTACTTCGGCAACCGCTACTGGACCTTCCGGCACCGCGGGCGTACGAGCTTCGGGCGCGAGTACCTGCTCTTCTTCGTGCTCAACGGCGTCGGCCTGCTGATCTCGGTCGCGTGCCTGTGGTTCTCGCACTACGCGCTGGGGCTCACCAGCCCGCTGGCCGACAACATCAGCGCCAACGTGGTCGGGCTCGCGCTCGGCACGATGTTCCGGTTCTGGTCCTACCGGCGGTGGGTGTTCCCCGAGGACCCCGCGGCGGCCGAGGACGCCACCCTCGCCACGTCGGCCTGAGTCGACCCGGCCGGGGGCACCTCGGGCAGGAACAGCGCGAAGGTGGCCGGACGCGCGCTCACCAGCTCCAGGCGCCCCTCGTCCGCCGACGCCAGCGTCCGCGCCACCGCCAGGCCGAGCCCGGAGGACTGCGCACCGCTCACCGCGGGATCGAAGACGCGGGCCACGAGGTCCTCGGGGATGCCCGGCCCGGCGTCGGACACCTCCAGCACGACCCACCCCGACGCGCTGCGGGTTCGGATGACCGTGTCCCCCGCGCCGTGGGCGAGCGAGTTCTCGATGAGGGTGGCGAGCACCTGGGCCTGGGCCCCGGGAGTCGCGCGCACGCACAGGCCGCGCCTGCCGCTGCGCTCGAGCACCCGGCCGGCGCGGTCGTAGGACGGACGCCACTCGAGCAGCTGACCGGCGACCAGGTCGTCCACCGGCACGTCCATGACCTGCCGGGACTGCTCACCACGGCGGACCCGGGCGACCTCGTCGACGACCCCGCCGAGCCGCTCCGCCTGGACCAGTGCCGCGACGGCCTCGTCGTGGACGACGCCGATGTCATCGGTGGCGAGGATCTCCTCGAGCCGCAGGGACAGCGCCGTCAGCGGCGTCCGCAGCTGGTGCGAGGCCTCCGCGGTGACCCGGCGCTCGTCCTCGAGCATGGCGACGAACGCCGTCGCGCCGCGCTCGAGGACCTCGGCGATCGCGTCCACCTCCTTGACGCCGTAGCGCCGTGCGAGGTGTCGGGTGTCGCCCTGGGCCAACGACTCCGCTGCCTCCTCGAGCTCCTCCAGCGGCCGGGTCATGCGGCGGCCGGCGACGAGGGCCACGATGGTCGCGACCCCCACGGCGAGCAACGAGGCAGCGAGCACCACGGCGGCCTGCCACACGACGCGGTCCCGGACGACCGCGCCCGGGATCACGGCCCGCACGGAGACCTCGCCCGAGTCGAACTCGCCCTCGAACACCGTGCCCTCGGGGACCGGCCCGGACGCCACGGACGACCCGTCGGGCAGCGTGGCCACGAGCGTGGCCGAGTCGCGGGAGAGGGCCGCCAGCTGCTCGGAGTCGATGGTGCCGCCCGCCGCGTACGTGGCGTCGAGCGCGACGGCCGCGACCCGGGCGTTGTTCTGCGCGCGGGCCTCGAAGGCGTCACCGGTCGTGATCGCGATGGCGCTGATGATCGCGGCACCGACCAGCAGAACCGCGAAGACCGTCGTCCCGATGACCAGCAGCAGGACTCGCCGCTTCATCGCCGGTCCCCGGGATCGAGCCGGAAGCCCACTCCTCGCACCGTGACCAGCCGGCCGGCCGCCGAGCCGAGCTTGCGACGCAGCGTCGACACGTGCATGTCCAGCGTCTTCGTCGCACCGAACCACTCGGTCCGCCACACCTCGCGCATGAGGTCCTCGCGGAGGCGGACCCGCCCGGGCCGGCGGATGAGCGCGACGAGCAGGTCGAACTCCTTCGGGGTGAGCCCGATCTCGTCGCCCTCGACGAAGGCCTGTCGCGTCACGGGATCCACGCGGATGTCCCCCGCCCGCAGCGACTCGTCCGCCGGCGCGCCCGTGCGTCGCAGGAGGGCTCGGACACGGGCCAGGAGCTCACTGACCCGGAACGGCTTGGTCACGTAGTCGTCGGCGCCGGCATCGAGACCGACGACCAGGTCGGCCGGGGCGGTGCGGGCGGTCAGGACGAGCACGGGCAGCTCGCTGCCCCCGGCGCGCAGTGCCCGGCAGACCTCGAGGCCGTCCATGCCCGGGAGCGTGAGGTCGAGCAGGAGGAGGTCGGCGTCGCCAGCGAGGGCGGCGTGCAGGGCGGCGCGACCGTCCTCGACCGTCGAGACGTCGTAGCCCTCGCGGCGCAGCGCCCGACCGAGGGGCTCGCTGATGGCGCGGTCGTCCTCGACGACAAGCACCCGGCTCATGCCCGAAGGATAGGGGGACGGCGCGAAGGTCAGCGCAGGGCGAGCGCGACCCCCGCGCGCAGCACCGTGGCGTAGGGCCGCACCGAGGCGGACAGCTCGTCGCCCAGGATCTCGACGAGCCACCGCCGCCCGTCCGGGTCGGTCCCCCCGCTCATGACCATCTCGGCGAGCCCGGCCAGGACCAGCAGCCCCACCTCGGCCGGATCGGCCCGGGGGTCGTCCACATCCACGACGACGGCCGAGCCGGTGATGGCCGCGTACGTCGCCGGGTAGTCGTCGAGCGGATACGTCTCCGGGGCGTAGAAGCCCTCGCCCGCCGCAGGATCGCGTCGGAGGACGCCGTGCCCGCGCGTCACCACGAGGTCGGTGCCGGGCTCCACGCTGGAGACGAACCAGCTCGCGCCGTCGATGGCCTCGGCCACGGTGGCGGCGACGGCCGACAGCCGGGACAGCCGATCAGCCTCGGACGCCTCGTCGATCGCCGCGGCGATCCGGTCCAGCAGGCGGCCGGCGTCGGAGGCCACCCGTCCGCGGAACAGCCGGCGCTCCGGGGGCTCCACGGGGCCAGCGAGGGGGCTCCCGGCGCCGCCGAGCACCACCGGTGTCCGCGCGCCGGTCCTCTTGGCGCGGTACTGCGCCGCGTCCGCCGCGCGCATGAGTCGGGACGGGGTCACGCGCAGGTCCGGGAGGTCCTGCGTCGCGGCGACCCCGCAGGCGACGCCCTCGGTGAGGACCCGGTCGGCGCGGCCGCACACCTCCTCCGCCAGCGCGGCCACGTCCGGGCCGGACCACCCCGTCACGAGCACGCAGAACTCGTCGCCGCCGAGCCGCGCAGGCAGCACCCCGTCGCGTGCGGTCGTCGCCACCAGCTCCGCGGCGAACTCGACCAGGAGGTCGTCGCCGGCCGCGTGCCCGAGGGAATCGTTGACCCGCTTGAGCCCGTTGACGTCGAGCACGATGACCGCCACCGGCATCCCCTCGGCGTCGTGGCGATCGAGCGCGACGTCAAGCGCGTCCTCGAAGGCGCGCCTGTTCGCCAGGCCGGTCAGCTCGTCGGTGTAGGCCAGGCGCTCCATCCGCCGCACGTGCTCGTCGTGGCCGATCCCCGCGCCCACGTGCACGGCGACCACCACCGCGAACTCCAGGTCCTGCTCGGTGAACGTCGGGTCCTCGGCTCGGCGTCCCACCCACATCTCGCCCCAGGTCCGTCCCTCGACGGGCACCGGGACCACGAGCGCCCGGCTCAGCAGGTGGCGCCCGAGGAAGTCGGCGACCGCGCCGTCACCGTCGGGGTCCTCCCCGGACTGGACGAAGGCGCCCCCCTCCCCGAGCAGCCGGGGGCTGCGGTCGCGCTCGGACAACGACCGAGGTGCGGCTGCGGCCCCGTCGGGCGCGTCGGTCCCGTCCGGGCCGGTCAGGATCACCATGCGCAGCGTCCCGCGAGCCCGCTCCCACTCCGTGAGCGCCAGCACCCGGCCCTCGAGCGCGACCCGGGCCTCCTCGGCCACGGTCCGCAGGAGCAGGCCGGTCCGCCCGGCCGAGGCGATCGTCGTCGCGAGATGGAGCAGAGTCCCGATGCGGGACCGCTCGCGGTCCTCCGTCGACGCCGGCCCCGTCATGCGCCCAGTATCGGCCGCGGCGACCCCACGCGCCCGTCGATCGGCCCCTCAGGCGGTGACGAGCTCGACCGGCCGGACCAGGCCGATGCCCCGCACGGCCCGCGGTGCGTGGCGGCGCAGCGCGACCTCGACCACCGACTCCAGGGCCAGCGCCGTGCGCTCGTCCACGAGCACGGTGTCGGGTCGCGCCAGGGCCGTGAGCCGGCTCGCGAGGTTCACGGTCGTGCCGAACACGTCACCACGACGTGCCACCACGGTCCCCGTGGCCAGACCGATCCGGAGCCTGGGGAAGGAGCCGTCGGCCGCGTGCGCCTCGAGCAGGCCCAGCCCCGCACGCGCGGCAGCCCGGGGCGACGCCGCCACGAACAGGATCTCGTCCCCCAACGTCTTGATCACGCGTCCGCCGGCCGCCACCACGATGTCGGCCGCCCGGGACTCGAAGCGCTCGACCAGCGCCGCGAGCTCGGACTCCTCCATCCGGCGCGCCAGCCGGGTGAAGCCCACCTGGTCGGCGAAGCCGACCGTGAGATAGGCCGTCTCCTCCTCGGCCGCCGTCGCATCGGCCAGGCCGCGCTCGACGGCGGCGGCCAGCTGGCGCCGCCACACGTGCACGAGCAGCTGCTCGAGCGCCGGGAGGGTGTCGACGAGCTCGTCGCGCACGGCCGCGACCGAGTCGGGGGACAGCGGCTCCTCCCGGTCGAGCAGTCCGCGATCCACGAGACGCCGGCCGAGGATGTCCACCTGCCAGTCCGCGAGCCGGCTCATGGTCTGCCCGAGGCTGCGGGCCAGGTCGGCCGCGGTCGCCTCGTCGAGCGTGCCCCGGCGCATCAGCCCGTCGACGATCCGGAGGGCGGCGACGTCCTGCTCGGTGAACGCCTCGGCGTCGCCGACGTCCGCGAAGCCCATCGCGCGCCACAGCCGGCGCGCCTCCTCGAGCGGGACGCCGACCGCGTCCGCGACCTGGTCACGACGCAGCGCGCGCCGACCGCCCAGGGCCAGCTCGACCAGGTCGTCGACCGGACGGCTCACGCGGTCGGCGGCATCGGGGGCGGCGGGGAGGGCGGGTAGCCCTGACCCGGCGCAGGCGGCAGCGGCGGCTCGGCCGGGCGCGGCTGCGCGTACTGGGCGCGGCGGCGCTCGTCATCCTCGTCGTGGAGGCGGTAGATGTCGCGCTGCACCTGCTCCACGTTCGGCACGCTGTGGATGATCAGCTGCCCCTGGGTGCCCGCCGACTCGACGACGAGCGTCCCGCAGTTGAGCAGCCGCTCGATGATGCCGTGCTGGAACGACACGTCGTTGACGCGCGACAGCGGCATGTCGCGACCGGTACGGGCGATGAGCCCCGTCCGCACGATGATCCGGTGGTCGGTGAAGACGTACTGCGTCGTCATCCAGTAGAGGAACGGGCGCACGACCCAGCCGATGAGCAGGACGACCATCGCGATGCCCACGATCCAGCGCGCGGTGGAGTTGTCCCACAGGGCCAGCAGATAGGTGCCGACGCCGACGATGACGAGCAGCAGAAGGGCCGGCACCACGAGGGCGCGCCAGTGCGGACGCAGCTCGTAGACGATCGACTCGTCGTCGGCCAGCAGCTTGGTGGGGTATCCCATGGCGCTCATGGTGGCACGACGAGGGCACCGGGCGCCCGGCTCGGCTCAGCGGAGGTGCTCGACGTCTCCGGCGGCGAGTGCGACCGGCTCGGAACCGTCGGCGCGCACCAGCAGCCGGCCCGCCTCGTCGACGTCGAGGGCCTCGCCCTCGAGCGTCCCGCCTCCGGGCAGGTGGACCCGGACCCGCGCGCCCAGCGTGAGGCAGGCAGCGCGGTAGTCCGCGCTCAGCCCGGCAGCGCCCGCGTCGCCGCCCGCGGCCAGCCACGCGAGGTAGCGCTCCCGCAGGCGGCCCAGGACCCCCACGAGGAGCTCCTCCCGGTGCAGCACCACGCCCTCGAGCGAGGTCGAGGTGGCGGTGGGGACGGGGAGGTCGGCCGCCCCGAGTCCGACGTTGAGGCCGAGGCCCACCACGACCGCGTCCTCGTCGTGCACCCGCTCGGCCAGGAGCCCGCCCAGCTTGCGGGGGCCGGGCCCTCCGTCGCGGGACGGCCCGGGGACGACGACGTCGTTGGGCCACTTCAGCCACGCGTCCGCGCCCAGAGCGCGGAGGGCCTCGACGGCCGCCAGCCCGGCGAGCAGCGGGAGCCAGCCCGTGCGCTCGGCCGACAGCGCCGGACGCAGCACGACGGAGAGGGCCAGACCGCCGCCGGCCGGCGTGGACCACTCCCGGCCGAGCCGGCCCCGGCCGAGCGTCTGCTCGTCGGCCACGATGACGTAGCCCTCGCCCGCTCCCGACCGGGCCGCGTCGGCGGCGTCCGCGTTGGTGGACCCCGTGCTCTCGAGCAGGACGACGGGGCCCCAGCCCTCGAGCCGGTCCAGCGCGCGCTGCAGGCGCGGGGCATCCCAGTCGCCGTTCACCCCGGACGCTCCCTCCTGCACCACGTGGCTAAGGTAACGAGCGGTGCCGCCGCACGGGCGGGCGCCGGAGCGCGAAGGGTGACGTGCGGTGACCGCAGCACCAGACCACGGCACTGCCGACCGGGTCGATCTGACCACCACCGCCGGCAAGCTGGCCGACTTCGAGCAGCGTCGTGACGCGGCCGCCCATCCCGCCTCGACCAAGGCCGTGGAGAAGCAGCACGCCCGCGGCAAGGCGACCGCTCGCGAGCGGATCGAGATGCTTCTCGACGAGGGCTCCTTCGTCGAGCTCGACGCGCTGTCGCGGCACCGGAGCAACAACTTCGACCTCCCCGGCAACCGCCCCTACGGCGACGGCGTCGTCACCGGCTACGGCACGGTCGACGGGCGTCCCGTGTGCGTCTTCGCTCAGGACTTCACGATCTTCGGTGGCAGCCTCGGCGAGGTGTTCGGCGAGAAGATCGTCAAGGTCATGGACCTGGCGATGAAGACCGGGTGCCCGGTCATCGGCATCAACGACTCCGGCGGCGCCCGAATCCAGGAAGGCGTGGTCTCGCTCGGCCTCTACGGCGAGATCTTCCGCCGCAACGTCCTCGCGTCAGGTGTCGTGCCGCAGATCTCGCTCGTCATGGGCCCGTGCGCGGGGGGCGCCGTCTACTCGCCCGCCATCACCGACTTCACCATCATGGTCGACAAGACCTCGCACATGTTCATCACCGGTCCCGACGTCATCAAGACGGTCACGGGCGAGGACGTCGGCTTCGACGAGCTCGGCGGGGCTCGCACGCACACCGGCCGCAGCGGCGTCGCCCACCTCATGACCGCGGACGAGGCCGAGGCCATCGACACCGTGAAGGCGCTGCTGGGGTTCCTGCCGAGCAACAACCTCGACGAGGTCCCCGCGTTCGACGTGGTGGCCGACCTCGAGCCCGGCGAGACCGATCTCGCGCTCGACACGATCGTGCCGGACTCGCCCAACCAGCCCTACGACATGCACACGGTGATCGAGGCCGTCGTGGACGACGGCGACTTCCTCGAGATCCAGCCCCAGTGGGCGCCCAACATCGTCGTCGGCTTCGGCCGGGTCGAGGGTCGCCCGGTCGGCGTGGTGGCCAACCAGCCCATGCAGTTCGCCGGGACCCTCGACATCGACGCCTCGGAGAAGGCGGCCCGCTTCGTCCGCACCTGCGACGCGTTCAATGTCCCCGTACTCACCTTCGTCGACGTGCCCGGGTTCCTCCCGGGCACCGACCAGGAGTGGAACGGCATCATCCGTCGCGGCGCGAAGCTCATCTACGCCTACGCCGAGGCGACGGTCCCGCTGGTCACGATCATCACCCGCAAGGCCTACGGCGGCGCCTACGACGTCATGGGCTCCAAGCACCTCGGGGCCGACGTCAACCTCGCCTGGCCCACGGCGCAGATCGCGGTCATGGGCGCGCAGGGCGCGGTCAACATCCTCTACCGCCGCGAGCTCGCGGCCGCCGAGGATGCCGACACCCGTCGGGCCGAACTCATCGCCGACTACGAGGCGACGCTCGCCAACCCCTACGTCGCGGCCGAGCGCGGCTACATCGACGCGGTCATCCGGCCCAGCGAGACCCGGGCCCAGGTGACCCGGGCGCTGCGCGCGCTGCGGGCCAAGCGCGCGACGCTGCCGCCCAAGAAGCACGGGAACATCCCGCTGTGAGCGGCGAGGAGCCCACGGCCGCTCCCGCGCTCCGCATCGTGCGCGGCGAGCCCGACCCGGGCGAGCTGGCCGCCCTCGTGACCGTCCTCGCCGCCGCCTCGGCAGGCGGCGGCGAGCCACCGACGCGGGCACGCTCGGCCTGGGCCGAGCCCGCACGCGG
>JAHECT010000094.1 GCA_024641605.1 Micrococcales bacterium | reverse complement strand
CGCGCGTCGTGTCGAAGTGGGTGTTGTTCGGCACGACCTTGCCCGCACCACCGAGGACGCTGAACAGGATCCGCTCCGCGGCCCGGCCCTGGTGCGTCGGGATGACGTGCTCGAACGGGAAGAGCTCGCGCACCGCGTCGCGGAAGATGTAGTAGGACGGTGAACCGGCGTAGGACTCGTCGCCGTGCTGGAGCGCGGCCCACTGGTCGCGACTCATCGCGCCGGTCCCCGAGTCGGTCAGCAGGTCGATGATGACGTCCTGAGCGTGCACCTTGAACAGGTTGTAGCCGGCCGCGCGGGCAGCGGCCCGGCGCTGCTCCAGGGTGGTCAGCCGCAGCGGTTCCACCGAGTGGATGCGGAACGGCTCGATGATCGTCGCGAACTCCGGTGCGTCCATGACGGCCATGATCGTCGCCCGACCACTCGGAGGGAATGGTGCCCGTGAGCCGATCCACCGTGCGACCCTGTCAGTCGCACTACGAAGTCGGTGAACGGCCTGACGAACGGGAGTCGGAATGGATCGCACCGACTGGCACATCCTCGAGGAGCTGCGGGCCGACGCCCGGCTGTCGGTCAACGGACTCAGCCGTCGCGCGAACGTGACCACGCCCTCCACGGGCGACCGGCTTCGTGGAGGGGCGGATCGCCTGGTGGCGAACCCACCAGGCTGGTACGAGGACCCCACGGTCGACGTCGCCAGGGGCGGTGGCGCCGTGTTGGGGCTGGGCCACGCGCGGAAGCGGGGGTGTGGTCGATGAGCACCCAGCCGTCGCCGTCATCCCAGGCGAGCGCATCCCTGGCTGCGTCCCTTGTCACCTTCGGAAGCATGGTGGCCCTGATCCTCGGGTCCGTGGCGCTGTTCGGTTCGAGTGCCGAGGACGGCGCCCTGCAGGTGGCGATGACCTTCGGGCTCGCGATCGCCATGGTCATCGCTGCTGCGACCGGTCGATCTGCCGAGGAGCTGTCGGGAGCGATCCGCTCGAGCATCGACTCGGCGCTCGGCACGATCTTCGTGCTCCTCGCCGTGGGGGCGCTCATCGGCTCGCTGTTCCTCTCGGGCACCATCGCAACGGTCGTCTACTACGGAGCCGAGTTCGGCACGCCACAGATCCTCTACATCCTGGTCTTCGTCCTCGCCAGTGGCCTGTCGTTGGCCATCGGGAGTTCCTTCACCACCATCGCTGCAGTGGGCCTGCCCTTCGTGGCGCTCGCTCCGGCGATGGGGGTATCGCCGGAAGCCACGGCTGGCGCGGCCGTCGCCGGGGCGCTGCTCGGCGACTCCTTGTCCCGAATCTCGGACACGTTGCTCCTGACGGCATCCGTCGTCGGGGTCGAGCCGCCGGCCCATCGGCGAGCCCTGGGGAAGGTGCTCGTGCCGGGGTGGGTCCTCAGCGCGGTCGTGTTCGTCATCCTCGGCTTCCGCGATGGGGCATCGGGTGGGTTCGACTCGTCATCGGTCCAGCAGACGATCGAGTCCCAGTTCTGGGTCTCGCCGATCGCCCTGCTTCCGCTCGTCGTCGTCCTGGTGCTCTCGGCGCGAACGACCGGCTTCCTCTCGCTGATGGCCGGCTCCGCTTCTGCGATCGTGCTGGCAGCGTTCACCCAGGGTGACCTCATTGCCGACCTGACCTCCGGCGAAGGCGTGGACGGGTTCGCAGCGTGGGCATCGGCGTCGCTCACGGCCATGGGCGAGGGCTTCTCACTCGACAGCGGTACGGACGCTCTCGACGCGACCTTCAGCGGCGGCGGGGTGACCTCGATGCTGCCGACGGTGTGGCTGATCCTCGTCGCCGCGGCCTTCGGTGCCCTCGTGACCCGGACCGGGATGTTGGATCGTCTGCTCGCTCCGCTGTTCCGGTGGGCGGTTGGCAGGTTCCAGCTGATCGTCGCCACAGCGGTGACGTCTGTTGGCATGAACGCTGCGCTCGCAGACCCGTACGCGTCCGTGATCCTGAGCGGCTCGACATTCCGCGACCGATTCAAGAAGGCACGGCTCGAGCCCTACGTCTTGTCGACGACGATCGCTGGTTCCGGCACCATCGCATCGCCACTCATTCCGTGGAACGTTATGGGAGCCTTCTCGGCGGGCACGCTCGGTGTCGCGACGCTGTCGTTTGCGCCGTACGCCGTCCTGCTCTGGAGCACTCCGCTGATCGTGCTGATCATGGGCTACGCCGTCTTCTCACGCCGCGAGATCCCGGACGCCGAATCGACCGAGGCGGTGTACGGCAAGGAACCATCAGCACTTCCCGAGCGCCGTACATCGGTGTGAGCAGATCCGCCGAGTGCGACAGGGACCCCACGGATCGCGGGGGTGATCCCGGGCGTCAGTTCACGCACGGCATCTGAGGACACCTCGTCGAAACGTCGGCCCACGCGCCCTCGGCACCAGGCCGGCCAGCTCCGCCGCGGCCTCGCCCAGGTCGGCCGGCCGCGAGACCGGAGGAAGGGTCTGGTCAGGAGCGGAGGATCTTCTCCAGCGGGCGACCCCTGGCGAGCTCGTCGACCAGCTTGTCGAGATAGCGGATCTGGCGCATGAGCGGGTCCTCGACCTCCTGGACCTTCACGCCGCACACGGACCCGGTGATGAGGGAGACGTTCGGGTTGAGGTTCGCCCCGGCGAAGAAGTCGGTGAACGTGGCGCCCGCGTCGAGCTGGGCGCGCAGCTCGGTCTCGTCGTAGCCCGTCAGCCAGGCGATGACCGCGTCGAGCTCGGCCTGCGTCCGACCCTTGCGCTCGACCTTGGCGACGTAGTGCGGATAGACCGACGCGACGCTCGTGGTGAAGATCCGGTGCACGGATGCAGGCTAGCCCGCCGTCGCTCGGGCCTTCTGCTCTGCTGGGGCCCACGAACGGGTCTGCACCGTCACCTCGTCGACGAGCAGCACCGCCATCACCGGGCTCACAGACCTTCGGACGACGCGGCCATCCAGTCCTCGGCCGCGCTCACGGCGATCTCCAGGGACTCGTGCAGGGCCGGCGTCGCCATGTGCACGGCGTCGCGGCCCAGCAGCGCGGTCGTGCCGGTCACGTCGAGCTGACGACGCACGCCGTCGCTCACCCCGGCGAGGAACAGGCGGGAGTCGTGCGTCGCGAGGTCCTGGGCGTAGCGCCGCACGACAGAGATGAAGGTGCTGCCGAGCTCCTGCTTGCCACGCAGCCGGAGGATCACGACGGAGTGCCGTGTGGTCGGCGCGGTCCGCGGCAGCTGGTCCTCGAGAACGGGAGCGGCGGCGAAGAACAGCGAGCCGTAGGGCTGCAGCACGAGGACCGTCTGCGCCGGGACCGTGCGCGGCACCTCCTCCTCGATCATCCGGCCGCGTTCGTCGAGCGCCCAGCTCGTCAGTGTGACGCGCGAGGACTGCTGCGCGACGTAGAGCACGACGGAGAGCCCGACCCCCGCCAGGACGGCGTACTGCATGGGGATGATCAGCGTCAGCACGAACGTGACGGACATCGTCGTGGCCTGCGTGGGGCCGGTCCGCCAGACGGAGAGGACGTTGTCGAGCTTGAAGGTCCGGACCCCGACGAGCATGAGCAGGGCGGCCAGGGACGGCATCGCGATGGACCCCAGCAGCGGTCCCACGACCACGATGAGCACGGCGATGACCACCGCGGCGATGAGCTGAGCGAGGCGGGTGCGCGCACCCGCCGAGGTGACGAGCGCAGTCGCGGACATGGAGCCGCCCACCGGCGTCCCCTGGAGCATCCCGGCGGCGATGTTGGCCACGCCCTGCCCGCGGAAGTCCCCTGACGCGTCGGGGTAGCGCCCGTCGGGGTTGGGGACCGAGCTGCTGACGCCCGCGCCCTGCACCAGCCCCACCAGGGCGAGCGAGAGGGCTGGTACGAGCAGATCGCCGAGCAGTGCGAGGTCGGGGAGCGAGGGTCGCGGCAGCGTGCCCGGCACGTCCGCCACATCGTCGAGGGTGGCGACAGCATCGAGCCCGAGCACCGCCACGACGACCGATGCCCCGACCACGGCGACGACGAGGGCGAGGGGGCCGATCCTGGTCCTCTCGAGGAGGAGGATCACCGCCACCGTGGCGACCCCGACGGCGACCCCCGACCAGTTCCAGGCGAACGGGTGGACGAGGGTGTCGACCGCGCGGGTGACCCGGTTGCCGACATCGGAGGTGTAGCCGGTCAGGTTGGCGACCTGACCGAGCACGATGCTGACCGCCACGGCGTTGATGAAGCCGGTGAGGACGGCGTTGGGCACGAACCGGACGAGCACTCCGAGGCGCAGCAGGCCGAGGGCGAGCATCACCACGCCGGTGAGGACGGACAGGGTGAACAGGGCGGTGGCCGAACCGGCACCGCCGTGCAGGATCGGCACGTCGGCGACGATCACCGCCATCGCCCCGGTCGAGTTGACGGTCATGTAGACCGACGACGTCGTGAGCGCCCCGGCGGCCGTCCCCACGAGGTAGGCGTAGAGCCCGTACGCCGGGTTCACCCCGGCGAGCAGCCCGCTGGCGAGGCCGTCGGGAACGCTCACCACGCCCAGCGTCAGGCCGGCGCGCGCGTCCGCCGCCACCGTCTCCCTGCTGCCGAACCGGCTCATGCGCCCACCGTGCCACCTCGGCCGTGGCAGTCGCCGAAGGGTGCGCCGCCGCCGCAGGTGCACCGCTCTGTCGGCTCCCGGCGCGCGTCCCGGGTGGCGTACCAGCTGCGAAGGCCGGTGGCGTCGCGACCGGCCCGCAGGAGCGAGGCCATCACCTGCATCGGCTCGTCGATGTGCCGGAAGAAGAGCTGATAACCGGCGCAGAGGTAGTGCAGACCGGGCTCGCCGTCAGGTGTCGTCGTGAACCGGTCCTTGGGGCAGCCGCCATGGCAGGCGAAACGCACGTCGCAACGGCGGCAGTAGTCGGTGAGGGTGTCGCGCTTCGCGTCGCCGAACGCCCGCTGCTGCGGGGACTCAACGAGCTGGAGCAGGGTGCGCCCCTCGGCGATGTTGCCCAGCAGGTGTGCGGGCTCGACGAAGTGGTCGCAGGAGTAGAGGTCGCCGGTGTGCTCGAGCGCCAGGGCGTCGCCGCAGGTCTCGGCATGCACGCACGAGCCGACCTGGTGCAGGCCCAGCCAGTGGGCGAGCGCGGTGTCGAAGACGGGCACGAACACCTCGCCCACGTCGTGCCTGGCCCACTCCTCGAACACGTCGATGAGGAAGCGTCCGTACTGCTCGGGGCCGACCGATCGGTCCGTGACGTGGTCGCCCTCCTGTCGGTGGGCGACCACGGCGCCCCCGCGCGCCCCCCACCCGGAGCCCACCAGGGGGAGCACCTCATCGGTGACCCGCTCGACGATGGGGATCAGCTGCACGTGGGTCGCGGACAGCTCGTCGCGGAGGAAGGCGTAGACCTCGCGGCCGTGGTCGCCGTTGGCGGCGTTGATCGTGGTGAGCGCGTTCCAGTCGACGCCGTGCCGCTGCAGCGCGTGGAGGCCCCGCACGACCCGCTCGTAGGTCGGTTTGCCGCCCTTGTCCACGCGGTACGCGTCGTGCATGGCCGGGGGGCCGTCGATCGAGACGCCGACGAGGAACTCCTCCGCCGCCAGGAACGCTGCCCACTCGTCGTCGATGAGCGTGGCGTTGGTCTGGACCGTGTGCAGCACACGTTGCCCGGGCCGGGCATGGCGGCGACCCAGCTCGACGGCCCGGCGGAAGAAGTCCAGCCCCATGAGGGTCGGCTCGC
Organism: Micrococcales bacterium; assembly: GCA_024641605.1. Classification (GTDB taxonomy): domain Bacteria; phylum Actinomycetota; class Actinomycetes; order S36-B12; family CAIYMF01; genus Longivirga. The sequence continues at coordinate 3,452 of JAHECT010000094.1, read as the reverse complement.
CGCCCTGGAACGCCACCACCACCTCCGCGTCGTCCGGGTGCGCTTCGAGAAGCTGTCGGACGTAGGTCTCCTGGACCTCGTCGCTCATCCGGAACGAGCTGCCGGGATAGAGCTCCTCCTTGGACAGGAAGAAGCAGTAGGAGCAGTCGAGGTTGCAGATCGCCCCGGTGGGCTTGGTCATGACATGGAACTCGCGCCGGCCGTCGGCGACCCCGGGGACGTTCACCGGGCACCCACATAGTCCGCGAGGTGCTCGCCGGTCAGTGTCGGTCGCCCGGCCACCAGGTCGGCAGGCCTTCCCTCGAACACGACACGCCCGCCGTCGCGCCCGGCTCCCGGCCCGAGGTCGATGATCCAGTCCGCGTGGGCCATGACCGCCTGGTGGTGCTCGACGACGAGCACGGACAACCCGGCGTCGACCAGGCGGTCGAGCAGGCCGAGGAGCTGCTCCACGTCCGCCAGGTGCAGGCCCGTGGTCGGCTCGTCGAGGACGAGCACCTGGGCCTTCTGGCCCATCTGGGTCGCGAGCTTGAGCCGCTGGCGCTCCCCGCCGGACAGCGTCGTGAGCGGCTGGCCGAGGCTGAGGTAGCCCAGCCCCACGTCGACGAGGCGATCGAGGATCGTCCGCGCCGCGGGGACGCTCGCCTCCTTCGAGGCGAAGAACTCCGCGGCGTCGGAGACGGGCATCGCGAGCACCTCGCTGATGTCGCGCCCGGCGAAGGTGTGCTCGAGGACGGCTGCCTGGAAACGCCTGCCTTCGCACTCCTCGCACACCGTGGTGACCCCGGCCATCATCCCGAGATCGGTGTAGGTCACACCGGCCCCGTTGCAGGTGGGGCAAGCGCCCTCGGAGTTCGCCGAGAACAGGCCCGGCTTGACGCCGTTGGCCTTGGCGAAGGCCTTCCTGATCGGCTCGAGGACGCCGGAGTACGTCGCCGGGTTGCTCCGCCGCGAGCCCCGGATGGCGGTCTGGTCCACGACCACGACTCCGTCGCGGTCGGCGACGGACCCCTGGACCAGCGAGCTCTTGCCCGAGCCGGCCACCCCGGTCATGACCACGAGCACGCCCAGGGGGATGTCGACGTCGACGTCCTGCAGGTTGTGGGTGCCCGCCCCGCGGATCTCGAGCGCGCCGGTGGGCTGACGGACGGAGTCCTTGAGCCGCGCGCGGTCGTCGAGGTGGCGGCCCGTGATGCTCCCGCTGCGCCGCAGGCCGACGACGGTGCCCTCGTACACGACCTCCCCGCCCGCGGCTCCGGCGCCCGGGCCCAGGTCGACCACATGGTCGGCGATGGTGATCGTCTCGGGCTTGTGCTCGACGACGAGCACGGTGTTGCCCTTGTCGCGCAGTCGCAGCAGCAGGTCGTTCATGCGCTGGATGTCGTGGGGATGCAGGCCGATGGACGGCTCGTCGAAGACGTAGGTCACGTCCGTCAGCGCTGACCCGAGGTGGCGGATCATCTTGGTGCGCTGCGCCTCGCCGCCCGACAGCGTCCCGGAGGGGCGGTCGAGGGACAGGTACCCGAGGCCGATCTCCACGAACGAGTCGAGCGAGTGCCGCAGCGCGCCGAGCAGCGGCGCGACCGACGGCTCGTCGAGCCCGCGCACCCACTCGGCCAGGTCGCTGATCTGCAGCGCGCAGGCGTCGGCGATGCTCATGCCGGCGATGGTCGACGTGCGCGCGTGCTCGGCGAGCCGGGTCCCGTCGCAGTCCGAGCAGGTCGTGAACGTGATGGCCCGCTCGACGAAGGCCCGGATGTGGGGCTGCATCGCGTCGACGTCCTTGGACAGGAACGACTTCTGGATCTGGGGGATCAGCCCGGAGTACGTCAGGTTGATGCCTTCCACCTTGATCTTGGTGGGCTCCCGGTAGAGCAGGTCGTGCAGCTCCTTCTTGGTGAACGTCCGGATCGGCTTGTCGGGATCGAAGTAGCCGCAGCCGCGGTAGATCCGTCCGTACCAGCCGTCCATCGAGTACCCGGGGATGGTGAGCGCGCCCTCGTTGAGCGACTTGGAGTCGTCGTAGAGCTGACTCAGGTCGAAGTCGCTGACGCTACCCATGCCCTCGCACCGCGGGCACATGCCGCCGAGCCGCGTGAAGGTCGCCTTCGTGGCGCGGGTCCTCGCCCCGCGCTCCACCGTGATGGCGCCGCTCGCCGTCACCGACGGCACGTTGAACGCGTAGGCGCTGGGCGGTCCGACGTGTGGGCTGCCGAGCCGGCTGAAGAGGATGCGCAGCATTGCGTTGGCGTCGGTGACCGTGCCCACGGTGGACCGGGCGTTGGCACCCATGCGCTCCTGGTCCACGATGATCGCGGTGGTGATCCCGTCGAGGACGTCGACGTCGGGCCGGGACAACGTGGGCATGAACCCCTGGACGAACGCGCTGTAGGTCTCGTTGATGAGGCGCTGGGACTCCGCCGCGATGGTGCTGAACACGAGCGAGCTCTTGCCCGATCCCGAGACGCCGGTGAACACGGTGAGCCGACGCTTGGGGATCTCCAGGCTGATGTCCTTGAGGTTGTTCTCCCGCGCGCCCTGGACCCGGATGCGGTCGTGTCTGTCCGCCGCGGCCCCGCCGGCTCCCGTCGCGCGCCCCATCACTGCCTCTCGTGGCCTGAGTGGTCGAACGCCTGAGTGCGCCCGTGCCGATCCCATCAGACCGGCACGCCGGTTGTCTGCCGTCCGACCGGTCGGGTCCCGTCCCGGCCCCGACGGGCATGCGTCAGGATGGCCCCATGGATCGCATCATGGGATGGCTGCCCGTCACGGTGTTCTTCGTCCTCACGCTGGTCGGCATCGCGATCGGCTACGCGCAGTTCCAGTCGCTCTGAGCGCCGGTTCGTGGACGCGCCGCGTGACCGGTCCGTCGGCCCGATGACCGACGGGGTCGCACAGGCGCACGGGGGCCCCGGGTCCGCGGCGGTCGCCGGCGGGTCGGCCGGGGCAGTCGAGGCGGCCGTGCAGCTGCTGCGCACCGGGGGCAACGCGGTCGACGCCGTGATCGCCGCCGCGTTCGCCACCGCGGTCACCGAGCCGGTCCTGTCGAGCGTCGGCGGTGGTGGCTTCGTCCTGCACGCCGCACCCGGTGCCCCGGCGGAGGTGCTCGACTTCTTCGTCGACGTGCCGGGCCGGGGCGGCACCGGCGCGGCCGGGCGGGTGGACACGGTCGTCGTCGACTTCGCCGCCGCCGGCCCGGCGGCCGGCGCGAGCGAGCAGGTCTTCCACGGCGGCTGGGGCACCGTGGCCGTCCCGGGCTGCCTCACCGGCTACCTCGATGCCCACCGCCGATGGGGCCGCGCTCCGCTGGCCGAGGTGCTGGCACCCGCGGCCCACCTGGCGCGCACCGGCGTCCGGCTCGGCCCGGTCCAGCGCCAGTTCCTCGTCCTCGTTACCGACCTGTTGGACCTGACACGGGCGAGCGCTCGGCTCTTCGCCGGAGCCCACGCCGA
>JAHECT010000093.1 GCA_024641605.1 Micrococcales bacterium | reverse complement strand
CGAACAGCCGGGACAGCGGCGGGATGTGGAGGACCCCGAGGAAGGCGGCGAGCATCGCCGCGCAGATCCCCAGCCGCAGGGCGTCCCAGGGCCGGGCCACCTGCACCAGCACCCACCACGCCGTGATGAACAGCGTCACGACGGCCGCGGACCGGGCGAGCTCGACGTCCTCGGTGAGGGACGTGACGTAGAGGTAGCTTGCGTACACCGACAACGCGGTGATGAAGCCCGCAGGCATGGCGAAGCGCAGCACGCGTCCGAAGAACCCGCGCCGGAACCGCTGGGTGTTGGGCATGAGGGCCAGGAAGAACGCCGGGGTCCCGATCGTCAGGGCCGTCACGACGGTGAGGTGGCGGTTGAGGAACGGGAACGGCAGCACGGCGATCACGGTCACGATCGAGACGACCATCGCGTAGAAGCTCTTGGTGAGGAACAGGTCCGAGACCCGCTCGATGTTCCCCAGCACCCGGCGGCCTTCCGCCACCACCGCCGGCATGACCGAGAACCGGTCGTCGAGCAGGACGATCTGCGCGACCGCGCGGGTGGCACCGGCGCCGGAGCCCATGGCGATGCCCAGGTCGGCGTCCTTGAGCGCCAGGACGTCGTTGACGCCGTCGCCGGTCATCGCGACGACGTGGCCGCGACTCTGCAGCGCGGCGACCATCGCGCGCTTCTGCGCGGGTGTGACGCGGCCGAACACGGTGGCCGAGGCGAGCGCGTCGGCCAGACCCTCCTGGTCCTCCGGCAGGCTCCGGGCGTCGACGGGGGACTCGGCGCCGGGCACCCCCGCCTGCGCGGCGATCGCGCCGACGGTCGCGGCGTTGTCGCCGGAGATGACGACTAGCCGGACGCCCTGGTCGAGGAAGTAGGCCACCGTGTCGGCGGCGTCGGGGCGCAGGGTCTGGCTGATGACGACGAGGGCGGCGGGCTCGAGCGGACCGGGGCCTGCGTCGGCGTCGGAGACACCGAGGGAGCGGGCGAGCAGCAGGACCCGGACCCCGCCGGCGGCCAGGGAATCGGCCCGCGCGCGGACGTCGTGGCCGTCGGGCAGCAGCATCTCGGGGGCGCCCAGCACCCACGCCCCGTGGTCGGTGAAGGACGCCGCGGACCACTTGCGCGCGCTGGAGAACGGGACGACGGACGCCGCGGTCCAGCCCTCGGCCGCCGGCCAGCGCGCAGCGACGGCGGCCAGGGTGGGGTTGGGCTCGGCCTCGGCGGCGCCCAGCGCCCCGAGGGCCGCGTCGACGGGGGCGTCGTCGTCGAGGACGACGAGGTCGGCGACCGACATGCCCGGCTCGGTGAGCGTTCCGGTCTTGTCGACGCACACGACGTCGACACGGGCGAGGACCTCGACGGCGGGCATGTCCTGGACGAGCACGCGGCGCTGCGCCAGCCGGACGACGGCCACGGCCATCGCGACGCTCGTGAGCAGCACCAGGCCCTCGGGCACCATCGTGATGACCCCGGGGACGGTCCCGGCGATCGAGGCCCGCAGACCACCGTCGTTGGCGCGGTACTGCGAGATGAACAGCAGCACGGCCACCGGGATCATGAAGTACGAGACCCACTTGATGAACTTCTGGATCGAGTCGCGCAGCTCCGACCGCGTGAGGCTGAACCTGCTCGCCTCGTCCGCCAGGTGGGCGGCGTAGGAGTCCTCGCCGACGCGCGTGGCGCGCAGGAGACCGTCGCCGGCCACGACGAAGGACCCCGAGAGCACCTCGTCGGCCGGGGCCTTGTCGACCGAGTCCGCCTCGCCGGTGAGCAGCGACTCGTCGAGCTCGAGGCCCGTCGAGTGCAGGACGACGGCGTCCACCTGCATCTGGTCGCCGGTGCGCACGACGAGGACGTCGTCGAGGACGATGTCGTGGGGTGGGATCCGCACGTCGGCGCCGTCACGGCGTACGACCGCCATGGCCTGGCCGACCAGCGAGAGCTTCGCGAGGGTCCGCGCGGCCCGGTACTCCTGGACGATGCCGATCGAGGTGTTGACCACGATCACGAGGCCGAAGAGCGAGTCGATCAACGGGGCGCTCAGGAGCATGAGCACCCACATGACCCCGATCAGGCCGTTGAAGTAGGTGAACGTGTTGGCCCGGACGATGTCGACGAGGCTGCGCGAGTTGCGGTCGGCCACCGCGTTGGTACGACCGGCGGCGACGCGCTCGGCGACCTCGGCGGTGGTGAGCCCGCGATCGACCAGCGGGGCGCTCGAGGTCACCGTTCCATCCGGTCGAGCCGCTCGAGGATGACGCCCTCGCGCAGCGCCCACGGACCGATCTCCAGGCGCTCGACGCCGAGCAGGTCCATCGCGGACTCGGCCACGACGGCGCCGGCGAGCAGCTGCGCGGCTCGGCTCGTGCTCACCCCGGGCAGCTCGGCCCGCTCCTTCGCCGTCATGGCCGCGAGCTTGGGCACCCACGAGCGCAGGTCGTCGCGGTCGAGGACGCGGCGGACGAACTGGCCCTCGCTCGACGGGGCGGCGCCGGCGATCCGGGCGAGGGAGCGGAAGGTCTTGCTCGTGGCCACGACGTGGCGCGGCGCCCCCGCTCGCGCGACGCTGCCGGTCACCTCCGCGATCGTCGCGCGCGCGTGCCGACGCAGCGCCTTGAGGTCCTCGGACCTGGGCGGGTCGCCGTCGAGGAACGCGCGGGTCAGCCGACCCGCTCCCAGCGGGAGGGACACCGCGACGTCGGGCACCTCGTCGGAGCCGGAGGCGATCTCGAGGGACCCGCCGCCGATGTCGAGGACGAGCAGCCGCCCGGACGACCAGCCGTACCAGCGGCGTACGGCGAGGAAGGTCAACCGGGCCTCGTCGACGCCGGAGAGGACCGTGAGCTCGATGCCGGTGCGGTCCCGGACGTCGGCGAGCACCTGGTCGCCGTTGGAGGCCTCACGGATGGCGGAGGTGGCGAACGCGAGCGTCTCGGTCACCCCCAGGTCCTCGGCGACCTCGAGGGCGGAGCGGATGAAGGCGACGAGGGAGTCGACCCCGACCCGGTCGATGGTCTCCCCGGCCCCGATGTGCTCGGCGAGGCGCAGCTCGCTCTTGTGGGAGTGGGCGGGCAGCGGCGCCGCGCCGGCGTGCGCATCGACCACGAGCAGATGCACGGTGTTGGAACCGACGTCGAGGACTCCGAGGCGCACGAGGGTGATGCTAGGCCGTCCGCGCCTCCGTACTCCTGCGCGCCCGCCCCGACCCCTAGGGTGGCGCCGTGACCGCCACCGATCGCGACGACGTCGCCGGCACCGACGCCCCGCCCTCCGGCTCCGCCAGGCGGACCCGCGCATCCCGGACCTCGAGCGGGTCAGGCACCGAGGCCGCCCGCGAGCGCGCCCGCTCCTCGGCCGTCGCGGAGCCGGTCGAGGTGAGCATCGGCCGCCGGCCCGAGGTGCCGCTGGACTTCCCGCGGGCCTGGGTGGAGTTCCCCGACCCGACCGATCCCGAACAGCTGTTCCGGTGCGACCTGACCTGGCTGACGAGCGCGTGGACGTGCGTCTACGGCCGCGGCTGCCACGGCATCGACAAGACCAAGCCCGACGACGGGTGCTGCGTCCTCGGGGCGCACTACTCCGACAAGGCCGACGAGAAGCGCACCAAGCGCTACGCCGAGATGCTCGACGAGAGCACCTGGCAGTACGCGCGCACCGGTGGCAAGAAGGGCTTCTCGGAGAAGGACGAGGAGGGCCAGCGCAAGACCCGCGTCGTCGACGGCGCCTGCATCTTCCTCAACCGGGACGGCTTCGCCGGAGGCGCCGGCTGCGCGCTGCACCAGCTCGCCGAGCGCATCGGCAAGCAGCCGCTCGAGGTCAAGCCCGACGTGTGCTGGCAGCTGCCGGTGCGCCGCTCGTTCGAGAACGTGGAGCGCCCGGACGGCACGACCGTGCTCGTGGTCACGATCAGCGAGTACGACCGTCGGGGCTGGGGCGCGGGCGGGCACGACCTCGACTGGTACTGCACCGGCTCGCCCGACGCGCACGTGTCCCCCGACCCGGTCTACGTGACCGAGCGGGGCACCCTGATCGCCCTCATGGGCCAGGCGGCGTACGACGTGCTCATCACCCACTGCGAGGCCCGGGCCGTCACGCTCACCGCGGCGCGCGCCGTGGCCGCCCGCGCCCGTACCGACGCCGCCCGCACCGCCGCCCTCGCCCCCTTCTCCCCCCACCCCGCCGACCCCCTCTGACCCGCTCTCATGATGAAGGCGACCCTCATCCAATAGAGCCGTACGAACCGGGCACTCATCACCGCGCAGGCTGGACCACCAACCGAGGCGCGGGACGCTCGGCCGCGGCGTCGATCGCAGCCCGCAGCTCGGCCGTGACGGCCTGCGGCTCGTCGCGGAGCCGGCTCGGCGACACGTGGATCACCAGGAGCCCGGCCGCGGTCATGCGGGCGTGGCGGCGCATCGTCGCCTCCCAGGACTCGACGCCGAAGTGGTGCTCTCGCGAGTCCACCTCCAGGCATACGCCGGTGTCGGGGTCGTAGGCGTCCGGGCACGCCAGGAACGATCCGTCGGGACGGTGCAGCCGGGCGTTGAGGAGCATGCGACCGAGCCCGGCCCGGCCGAGCAGGTCCGGGAGGGACGCCTCGGGGACCGACCGCGCGCCGGCGAACACGGCATCGAGTGCCAGACGTGCGAACCGCGACCCACGCTTCTGCCCGGCGATGCGCTCGTCGTTGAGCGCCTCCGGCGCGGCCATGCGCTTCTGCACCACCTCGAAGACCAGCGCGTGCACGGCGCGCTCGTCCGTGCAGCGACGACAGGCGTCCAGCACCGCGCGGTACATCGGCGCCCACCTCAGCAGCCCGTCCTGCCGCGCGACCGGAAGCGTCCGGGTCCGCTCCACATCGACGAAGTCCCGGCTCGACCGCTTGCTGGCGTGCGGCACCAGGAGGTGGACCTGCTGCTGCGCCCCGAACGCCGGGTGCTGCGCCGCCTGCACCGCTCTCCGGCGTAGCAGCGCCGCCCCGGTGATGATCGCCTCAGGCCCGCCGTACAGCTGGGCGGCGAGGAGATGCTGCTCGGGGGACAGCTCGCGCGCGGGCTCGAAGCGGTGCACCCCGGGCAGCACGAAGCTGAACATCCCGCCGACCTGGCTCTCGTGCCAGGCGAGGGTGCTGCGGGGTACGCCGAGCTCGGCGAGCTGGGCGGCCGTGACCAGACCGTGCTGGCCGCGGGCGACCTCGCGCACCTGCTCGCGGCTCCATCGGGCTCTCGTGGGCATGGCCGCGATGCTGGGGCAGGCGAGCGGGTCCGGCGTACGACGGGCAGGCGCCTGTGGACGACGCGGTGCGTGAGGGCCCTGTTGGTACGGCTCTATTGGATGAGGGTCGCCTTCATGCGGAGGGGTGTCTGCGGGGGCGCCTAGGGTGCGGGGCATGGCGAAGGTGCGGGCGGCGGGGTTCCGGTGCACGGAGTGCGGGTGGACCTCGCCCAAGTGGGTCGGCCGGTGCGGCGAGTGCCAGGCCTGGGGCACCGTCGCCGAGCTCGCCGGCAGCGCCGCGTCGTCCGGCCTGCGCGCGCGCACCTCGGGCGTGGCCCCGACCCGGCCCGCCCGCCCCGTCGCCGAGATCGCCGAGCAGGCGGTGACCCGGGTCGCGACCGGGCTCGGCGAGTTCGACCGCGTCATCGGCGGCGGGCTCGTGCCCGGCCAGGTCGTCCTGCTGGCCGGTGAGCCGGGCGTCGGCAAGTCCACCCTCCTGCTCGACGTCGGGCACCGGTTCGCCGACCGCCCGGACGCAGGGACCGTGCTCTACGTCTCCGGCGAGGAGTCCGTCGAGCAGATCGGCGTCCGTGCCCGGCGCACCGGCGCCACGTCCGACCGGCTCCTCCTCGCCGACGAGAACGACCTCGCCACGCTGCTCGGCCACATCGAGGAGCACGACCCGGCCCTCGTCATCGTCGACTCGGTGCAGACGATCGCCTCCGCCGACGTCGACGGCCGGGCCGGCGGCATGACCCAGGTGGTGGAGGTGACACAGGTCCTCAGCCGCGTGGCGAAGAGCCGCCGCATGCCCCTGCTCGTGATCGGACAGTCCACCAAGGACTCCAGCATCGCCGGGCCGCGCGCGCTCGAGCACCTGGTGGACACCGTCCTCACCTTCGAGGGCGACCGCCACACCGCGCTACGGCTGCTGCGGGCGGTGAAGAACCGCTACGGCCCCGCGGACGAGATCGTGTGCTTCGAGCAGGCCGACGACGGGCTCCGCGAGGTGCTCGACCCGTCGGACCTGTTCCGCGAGAACCGGGAGCGCCCGGTGCCCGGCACCTGCGTGACCGTCACCATGGAGGGCCGACGCCCGCTGCTCGCCGAGGTGCAGAGCCTCGTGGCCGAGGCGGGCTCGCCCAACCCGCGCCGCGGCGTCAGCGGCCTGGACTCGGCCCGCGTGGCCATGCTCGTCGCCGTCACCGAGCGGCACGGGCAGCTGCGCCTCTCCGAGCGCGACGTCTTCGTCGCGACGGTGGGCGGCGCCAAGCTCTCCGACCCCGCGTGCGACCTGGCCGTGTGCCTGGCCCTGGCCTCCTCCGCCACCGGACGGCCGGTGCCCGCCGACGTGCTCGCCCTCGGCGAGGTGGCGCTCTCCGGCGACATCCGCAAGGTGCCGCTGCTCTCGCCGCGGGTGGCCGAGGCGACCCGGCTCGGCTACCGCCGCATCCTGGTCCCGCGCGCAGCGCGCTCCCTGCTGCCACCTGCGCCTGAGGGCACGACGTACACCGAGGTGGCCCACCTCGAGAACGCTCTCGGCGTGCTGCGCCGGCTCACCGTCGTCGGCTGAGGCGCGCGAGCGGAGCCCACGGCCGCATCGCGGCACGGACGGGCGACGTCGGCGCAGACCGGGCCGCACCGCGAGCCGGCCGCCCGGTCGCCGACGTCTCGGTTGGATCAACGCGGGCAGGCTTTGGGGGCCTCCGGTCGATACACTCCCCGCAGGTCTATGCGGGAGGCATGCCGGCGCCCCGCCGGACCCCGCCCACGAGGGGAGCACGGTGCCCGCCGACAAGCCCGTCGACGTCGATGCGGCGCTGCGCGCAGCGATCGCCCAGGTGGCCCCCGGCACCGTCCTGCGCGACGGGCTCGAGCGCATCCTGCGCGGCCGCACCGGCGGTCTGCTGGTCCTCGGCACCGACCGCGCCGTCGACGCCATGGCCTCCGGCGGTTTCGCCCTCGACGTCGAGTTCTCCGCCCAGCGGCTGCGCGAGCTGGCCAAGATGGACGGCGCGGTCATCTGCGACCGCGACGCCACCCGCATCGTGCGCGCAGCCGTCCAGCTCCTCCCCGACCCGACCACGCCCACCGACGAGCAGGGCACCCGGCACCGCACCGCGGACCGAGTGGCGAAGCAGACCGGGTTCCCGGTCGTCAGCGTGAGCAAGTCGATGAACACCATCGCCCTCTACGTCGCCGGCCGCCGGTACGTCCTCGAGGACTCCGGGGCGATCCTGTCGCGGGCGAACCAGGCGCTGGCCACCCTCGAGCGCTACAAGATGCGCCTCGACGAGGTGAGCGGCACGTTGTCCGCACTGGAGATCGAGGACCTCGTCACCGTGCGCGATGTCGGGGTCGTGGCGCAGCGACTCGAGATGGTGCGACGCATCGCGACCGAGATCGACAGCTACGTCGTCGAGCTCGGCACCGACGGGCGGCTGCTGTCCCTCCAGCTCGAGGAGCTCGTGGCCGGCGTCCCGACCGACCGCGAACTGGTCGTGCGCGACTACCTGCCACCGGGCGGGCGACGGTCGCGCTCGCTCGAGACCGCCCTCCACGACCTCGACGCGCTCTCCGCTGCCGACCTGCTCGACCTCACCCTCGTGGCGAAGTCCATCGGCTTCACGCCCGGACCGGACCTGCTCGACCAGGCCGTGAGCCCGCGCGGCTACCGCCTGCTCGCCCGCGTGCCGCGTCTGCCCGACGTCGTCCTCGACCGCCTCGTCGGGCACTTCGGCGGGCTGCAGAAGCTGCTCGCCGCCAGCATCGACGACCTGCAGACCGTCGAGGGCGTCGGCGAGGCGCGGGCGCGCTCGGTGCGCGAGGGGCTCTCCCGCCTCGCCGAGTCGAGCATCCTCGAGCGCTACGTCTGACTCGCCCGCACCGCCGGGCCCGGGTCACCGATCGCCCGGGTCACCGACCCCCGGTCGGCTCCGCGGGCTCCGCCTCGCTCAGGTCGGGCAGCGTCACGAGCAGCACGGGCAGGTCGCCCACCGCCGTACGACCCACACCGTGCGCGTACGCCGGGAGCGCCTCCACGGCCGCGCCCGGCTCGATGAGAAGGTCCTCGGCGCCGAGCACGGTCACGACGCGGTCGACGACCACGCCGGCCTGGCGGCGCCAGTAGGGCAGCAGGACGTCGCCCGGACCGGTCGGGTCCGAGCGCAGGTCGACGACGGGAACCGTGCGGCCCCGCACGTCCACGTGCGCGACCGGTCGGCCGCGCAGCGTGAGGCTGCCGCTGCCGAGCAGGCGCACCTGCGCGGAGCGCAGCACCTCGCGCACCTCCGAGACGGGGAAGGCGACGTCGATGGAGCCGACCCGCACGAGCAGGTGGGACTCGCGATCGGTCGGTGGCGGAGGCGGATCGGGCCATCCGGTGCCGGAGCCGTCGACGGCGCGCGCACCGACCGGGGCCTCTGCGATCGGGGCCGCCTCGGATCGCCCCTCTGGGGCGGCCACGGGTGCGAACGGGGACGAAGGCGCCGGCGCCGGCGCGAAGAGGCTCATGCCGGCTCCTCCTGCGCCCGACGGCCGCACTCCTCGGCGAGGCGGCGGCTCAGGTCGACCAGCTGGGCGACGTCGCAGCCGTCGAGGAGGTCGTCGAGGTCCTCCACGGGGCTCGCGGGGAGGGCGACGGCGGCGGCGCGGTACTCGCGCGCGGCGGCGGCGTGCTCGCCGCACCGGGCGAGCGCACCGGCGAGCTGGAACCGGGCGGAGCCGTCCCGCGGCGACAGGTAGACCGCCTTGCGCAGCGCCACCAGCGAGCCCGAGTCGTCACCCACGGTGGCCCGGGCGCGGCCCTCCATCAGGTAGGCGTCCACCTCGAACGGACTGGCCGCCGCGGCGGCGGCGGCCAGCCGGGCGCTCTCGGCGTAACGGGTCTGCGCGAAGGCCTCGCGGGCCAGACGCAGCAGGTAGGTCGCCTGGTCCACGTCCGGGACGGCGTCGACCGGGGCGGCGGGGCGGGCGGCGCGC
>JAHECT010000092.1 GCA_024641605.1 Micrococcales bacterium | reverse complement strand
CGATGGGGGAGGCCGGCGCCGCCGAGGAACTCCTCGCCCCAGGCGAGCAGGGCCTCGCCGCCGGGGTCGGCCCGGACGAGGATGCCGTTGTTGGCGTAGGACCGGGGCCACTCCGGCGAGAGCAGGATCCACGACCGGTCGTCGGGCCGCAGGAGCGTGCTCCCTCGTCGCCACGTGAGTTCGGCGTACCAGTCGGCGATCCGCCACCCGAGCTCGTCCGGGAGGGGCGTCGAGGTCGTGCGCTCAGACACCGATGGGGTGCCAGACGGTCTTGGTCTCGAGGAAGCAGCGCACCCGCTCCAGGCCCGGGTCGGCCGACCAGTCGACGTGCCCCGCGCGGCGGACGCGCTTGACGTTGTCGGCCGCGGCGATCTCGAGCTCGCGACGCAGAGCGGTGTCGTCCACCCCGGCCAGGTCGAGGGCGTTGACGTCCATGTGCGACGCGAGCCACGGCGCCACCTCGGCGACCCGGCCGGTCAGGATGTTGACCACACCACCGGGCACGTCGGACGTGGCGAGCACCTCCGACAGCGTGATCGCCGGGAGGGGGCGCTCCTCGGCCGCCAGCAGCACGCAGGTGTTGCCGCTCACCACGGCCGGGGCGAGCACCGACACGAGGCCGAGCAGCGAGGAGTCCTGCGGGGCGATCGCCGCGACCACGCCGGTCGGCTCGGGGATGGAGAAGTTGAAGTACGGACCCGCGACGGGGTTGGTCCCGCCGAGCACCTGGGCGAGCTTGTCCGACCATCCGGCGTACCAGACCCACCGGTCGATCGCGGCGTCCACGGCGCCTTCGGCCCGCCTTGTCGTGAGTCCTTCGGCGCGCTGCACGTCCTCGGCGAACTGCGCCCGGCGGCCCTCCATCACCTCGGCCACGCGGTAGAGCACCTGGCCGCGGTTGTACGCCGTGGCTCCCGCCCAGCCCGGCTGGGCCTTGCGCGCGGCCACGACGGCGTCCCGGGCGTCCTTGCGCGAGGCGAGCGCCGCGTTGGCCAGGAAGCGGCCCTTCGTGTCGGCCACCTCGTAGGAGCGTCCGCTCTCCGAGCGCGGGAACGCGCCGCCGACGTAGAGCTTGTAGGTCTTGCGGACCTCGATGCGAGCCATGGGATGAGTCCTCCGCCAGTCGTCAGTGCACGTCGAGGTAGGCCGCGAGCCCGTGCCGGCCGCCCTCGCGGCCGTACCCGGACTCCTTGTAGCCGCCGAAGGGGCTCGTCGGGTCGAACCGGTTGAAGGTGTTGGCCCAGACCACGCCGGCGCGCATGGCCCCTGCCATGCGCAGGATGCGGGAGCCCTTCTCGGTCCAGATGCCCGCCGACAGTCCGTACGCGGTGTTGTTGGCCTTCTCGATCGCCTCCGAGGGCGTGCGGAAGGTGAGCACTGACAGGACCGGGCCGAAGATCTCCTCGCGGGCGATCCGGTGCGCCTGGCTGACGCCGGTGAACACCGTGGGGGCGAACCAGTAGCCCTTGGCGGGCAGGTCGCAGTCGGCCGTCCAGCGCTCCGCCCCCTCGTCGTCGCCGACGCCGGCGAGGTGGCGGATCCGCTCGAGCTGCTCGAGGGAGTTGATGGCGCCGATGTCGGTGTTCTTGTCGAGCGGGTCGCCCAGGCGCAGGGTGCCCAGCCGCCGCTTGAGCCGCGACACCAGCTCCTCGGCCACCGACTCCTGGACGAGGAGCCGCGACCCGGCGCAGCAGACGTGACCCTGGTTGAAGAAGATGCCGGCGACGATGCCCTCGACCGTCTGGTCGACGGGGGCGTCGTCGAAGACGATGTTGGCCGCCTTGCCGCCGAGCTCGAGCGTGAGCCTCTTGTCGGTGCCGGCAACAGCGCGCGAGATCGCCTTGCCCACCTCGGTCGAGCCCGTGAAGGCGACCTTGTCCACGCCTGGGTGGGCCACGAGCGCGGCCCCCGTCGGACCGGCGCCCGTGACGATGTTGACCACACCGGGCGGCAGCTCGGCCTGCTGGCAGATCTCGGCGAACAGCAGGGCGGTGAGCGGTGTCGTCTCCGCGGGCTTGAGCACCACCGTGTTGCCGGCGGCGAGGGCGGGCGCGATCTTCCAGGCCAGCATGAGGAGGGGGAAGTTCCACGGGATGACCTGGGCGGCCACGCCCAGCGGGCGCGGGTCCGGGCCGAAGCCCGCGTGCTCGAGCTTGTCCGCCCAGCCGGCGTAGTAGAAGAAGTGCGCCGCGACGAGCGGGACGTCGACGTCGCGCGACTCCTTGATCGGCTTGCCGTTGTCGAGGGACTCCAGGACGGCGAGCTCGCGGCTGCGCTCCTGGACGATGCGCGCAATGCGGAAGAGGTACTTGGCCCGCTCGGCGCCGGACATCTTCGACCACACGCGGGTGTAGGCCCGGCGCGCGGCCTTGACCGCCAGGTCGATGTCCGCCTCGCTCGCCTCGGCGACCTCGGCGAGCACCTCCTCGGTGGCGGGGTTGACGCTCTTGAGCGCGCCGCCGGTCCCGTCGACGAACTCGCCGTCGATGAACAGGCCGTACGACGACGCGAGGTCGACCACGGCGCGCGACTCGGGCGCGGGGGCGTACTCGAACGGCTTCGGCTTGCTGGCGCGGGCCATGGTCTCCTCCGCCGTCAGTCGACGGTGACGTAGTCGGGGCCGGAGTAGCGGCCGGTGGACATCCGCTGGCGCTGCAGCAGCAGGTCGTTGAGCAGGCTGGACGCACCGAGGCGGAACCAGTCGGGGGTGAGCCAGTCGGTGCCGACGGTCTCATTGACGAGGACCAGGTAGCGCATCGCATCCTTGGTGGTGCGGATGCCGCCGGCGGGCTTCATGCCGACCATCGCGCCGGTGGCGTCGCGCCAGTCGCGGCAGGCCTCCAGCATGACGAGGGTCACGGGCAGCGTCGCCGCGGGCGAGATCTTGCCCGTGGAGGTCTTGATGAAGTCCGCCCCCGCCATCATCGCGAGCCACGAGGCACGGCGGACGTTGTCGTAGGTCGCGAGCTCACCGGTCTCGAGGATCACCTTGAGGTGGGCGTCCGCCCCGCCCTCCGAGCAGACCTGCTTGACCGCGGCGATCTCCTCGAGGACCTCGAGGTAGCGACCCGAGAGGAACGCGCCGCGGTCGATGACCATGTCGATCTCGTCCGCCCCCTGGGTGACGGCGTCGCGGGTGTCGGCGAGCTTGACCGCGAGCGACGCGCGCCCCGACGGGAACGCCGTGGACACCGCGGCGACCTTGACCCCGGAGCCGCCGAGCTCGGCCTTGGCGAGCCCCACGAGGTCGTTGTAGACGCAGACGGCGGCCGTGGCGGGGACCGACGCGTCGTGCGGGTCGGGCCGGCGCGCCTTCGCGCAGAGGGACCGGACCTTGCCGGGGGTGTCGGCGCCCTCGAGCGTGGTGAGGTCGATCATCCGGACCGCCAGGTCGATGGCGAAGGCCTTGGCGGTGGTCTTGATCGAGCGGGTCGAGAGTGCGGCGGCGCGAGCGTCCGCGCCGACCTGGTCCACGCCCGGCAGTCCGTGCAGGAACCGCCTCAGGGCGGCGTCGCTGCGTGTCACGTCGGCGAGGCCGGCCGGGTCGGCCACGACGCTGGCGGGGGAGGGGGTCACCGGTTGATCCTAGGGTTTCGCCCCCGACCCCGGGGAGCGTTAGAGTGCCGCCGTCCGGCGCCTGCTGCGTGGACCGCCATCGGCGCGTCGTGACCCTTCCGGAAGGCCCTCAGCCGTGGCTGCTGCTGACCAGAGCGCGTCCGCGATGCGGATGCACGCCGTGGACGCCGAGCTCGTCGACCTCATCCAGTCCTACGTCGCCGAACGGCTTTCCCTGCCCGAGACGCCGCTGGACCACCCCGGCAGCAAGGCGCAGGTCGACGCGCTGCTCGACGGGCTGGTCACGCCCGAGGGCCGCGACCCGCGGCAGGTGCTCGACCTCTACGCCGACCACCTGTCGCAGACGGTGCTGTCGGCGGACTCCCCGCGCTTCTTCGCCTTCATCCCCGCGGCGCCGACCAAGGCGGCCCTGCTGTTCGACATGGTCGTCTCGGCCGCGTCGCTGCAGGGCATCTCCTGGCTGGAGGCCGCGGGCGCGGTCGCAGCCGAGAACCAGGCCCTGCGGTGGATCGCCGACGCCGCCGGGCTGCCCGCGGACGCGGGCGGCGCCTTCGTGTCCGGCGGATCCGCCGGCAACCTGTCCGCGCTCGTCGTGGCGCGCGACACACAGCGCCACCGGCTGGTCGAGAGCGACGGCGAGGCCGCACGCCATCGTCGGCTGCGCGTCGCGGTCAGCGACCAGGCACACTCCTCGATCACCAACACGTTGTCGATCCTCGACGTGGACGCCCTTGTGGTCCGGACCGCCGATCACCGGCTCACCGGGGACGCGCTGCGCGCGGCGCTGGACGCCGACCCCGATCCGGACACGGTGGTGGCCGTCGTCGCGACCTCGGGGACGACGAACGCCGGGATCATCGACGACCTGGCCGGCGTCGGTGCTGTCGCCCGGGAGAGGGGCCTGTGGTTCCACGTCGACGGGGCCTACGGCGGGGCCGGCCTCTTCGCGCCGAGCGTTCGCGAACGCTACGCCGGCATCGAGCTGGCCGACTCGCTCGTCGTCGACCCGCACAAGTGGCTGTTCGCGCCGTTCGACTGCGCGGCGCTCATCTACCGACGGCCGCGGTTGGCGAAGGCGGTCCACACCCAGGACGCCTCCTACCTCGACGCGATCCACGCCGACGACGGCTCCTACGAGTGGAACCCCACCGACTACGCGTACCACCTCACCCGCCGGGCGCGCGGGCTGCCGTTGTGGTTCTCGCTCGTGGTGAACGGCACCGACGCCTACACCGACGCCATCGAGCACGCGATCTCGCTCGCCAGGGCCGTGGGCGCGGAGATCGAGTCCGCGCCGCACCTCGAGCTCGTGCGTGAGCCCTCACTCGGCGTCGTGCTCTTCCGGCGCCGGGGCTGGACCGCGCAGGACTACGACGCCTGGGGTGCGCGCCTCCTGCGCGAGCAGGTCGCGTTCATCACCAGCACGTCGTGGGAGGGCGAGACGATCGGCCGGTTCGCCTTCCTGCACCCGGGGACGACCCTCGACATGGTGCGCGAGGTGCTGGCGACCACCGCCTGAGCCGATCGGTCGCCGCCGCCGCGGGCGCCACGGCATGATGCGCGCCATGGACGAGACCGCGCTGGCCCATCTGCGCCCGCCGCCGGTCGCGGCGGGCGAGGTGGTCGCCACCGGACGCACGTCCGGCGGGCTCCTCGTCGCGCTCGAGGGCTACGACGAGACGCGCACCGTCGCGACCCCGTCGCCGTATGAGACCTGGCCCGACGGCGCCATGCACATGCCCCCGCTGCACGGCCGGCTTCTCGTGGTGGTCACCGACACGGCAGGCGAGTCCGGCGTCGCGGGGGCCGTGTCCTGGCACGCCGAGACCTACGGGCCCACCGAGGGCTCGTTCGCGTGGAACATCGGCATCGGCCTGGCCGAGTCGTGCCGCGGGCGCGGCGTCGGGACGGCGTCGCAGCGGCTGCTGGGTGAGTGGCTGCTCGCCGCGACGCCGCTGGTGCGCGTCGAGGCGAGCACCGACGTCGGCAACGTCGCCGAGCAGCGGGCGCTGGAGCGGGCCGGGTACGTGCGCGAGGGCGTGCTGCGCCAGGCGCAGGCGCGAGCCGACGGCCAGCACGACCTCGTCGTCTACTCCCTGCTGCGCGCCGACCTGGCCTGATCCGGCGCGATCAGATGCCGAGCGCGGCGGCCATGCCGTCCTTGAGGTCGGCGAGGCGGTGCGCGGCGACGAGGCGGGACGCCTCGACGTCGCTGGAGACGGGGACGACCACCTCGAGGTAGCACTTGAGCTTGGGCTCGGTGCCGCTGGGGCGCACGATGACGCGCGTGCGCTCGGCCAGCCTCAGGCGCACCCCGTCGGTCGGCGGCAGGCCGTCGACGCCGGACTCGAGGTCCTCGAAGGACTCGACCGCGAGACCCGCCACCTCGGTGGGCGGCGTCGCGCGCAACCGGGCCATCGCGTCACCGATGACGCGCACGTCCTCCACCCGCACCGACAGCTGGTCGGTGGCGTGCAGACCGTGCTCGGTCGCGAGGTCGTCGAGCACGTCGTGCACGGTGCGCCCGGCCGCCTTCAGCGACGCGACCAGCTCGACGACGAGCAGTGCGGCGCTCACGCCGTCCTTGTCGGCCACGTTCCCTGGGTCGACGCAGTAGCCCAGCGCCTCCTCGTACCCGAAGGCGAGGCCGGGGATCCGCCCGATCCACTTGAAGCCGGTGAGCGTCTCCTGGTGCTCCAGACCGTACGAGGCAGCCATCCGCGAGAGGAGCGAGGAGCTCACGATGGAGTTGGCGTAGGAGCCGGGGACCGTCGCGGCTCCCGCGCGGACGGCCCGCTCGTGGATCCACCAGCCGAGCAGCCAGCCCACCTCGTCGCCGCGCAGCATCCGGTACGCCGGGCCGCCGCCGGCGCCGCGGTCGCGCGTAGGGACGGCCACCGCGCAGCGGTCGGCGTCGGGGTCGTTGGCGACGATGACGTCGGCGTCCGCCTCGATCCCCTCCTCGAGCGCGAGGTCCATCGCCCCGGGCTCCTCCGGGTTCGGGAAGGAGACCGTGGGGAAGTCCGGGTCGGGTGCGAACTGGGCGCGCACGACCCGCGGCTCGGGGAACCCGGCGCGGACGAGCGCGGCGAGCACGACGTCGCCCCCGACGCCGTGCATGGGGGTGTACGCGACGGCCGCCTCGCGCGGGGAGTCCGCGGGGACGAGGGCCGCCACCGTGTCGAGGTAGGCCGCGAGCACGTCGTCGCCGAGCCACTCCCAGCCGTCGCCTCGTGGCAGGTCCTGCACGGGGCCGACGGTGTCGATGGCGGCGCTGATGTCGGTGTCGGCCGGCGGCACGATCTGGGTGCCGTCGCCGAGGTAGACCTTGTAGCCGTTGTCCTGCGGCGGGTTGTGGCTCGCGGTGACCATGACGCCCGCGGCGGCACCCAGGTAGCGGATCGCGAAGGCGAGCACCGGGGTGGGGAGAGGCCGGGGCAGCACGAAGGCGTGGATGCCGGCCCCCTCCATCACCTCCGCGGTGTCACGGGCGAACGCGTCGGACTTGTGGCGAGCGTCGTAGCCGATGACGACGGTCCGGCCGGTCCCGCTCCGAGTGTGCAGATAGGCCGCGAGCCCCGCCGCCGCCTGCGAGACGACCGCGCGGTTCATCCGGTTGGGGCCGGGACCGAGCGCCCCGCGCAGACCCGCGGTCCCGAACTCGAGACGCCCTGCGAAGGCGTCGCGCAGCTCGGCGGCGGCTCCCTCGTCACCGCTGCCGGCCGCGTCGAGCAGGCGGTCGAGCGCGGTGCGGGTGTCGGGATCGGGGTCGTCGTCGAGCCAGGCGCGGGCCTGGTCGAGCAGGTCGGTGCTCACAGCTGGGCCACCACCTCGGCGAGCAGGCGACCCATGCGCTCGGCGGCGGCCCGGCCGGCCTCGAGGACCTCCTCGTGGTTGAGCGGCTCCCCGGTCATGCCGGCGGCGAGGTTGGTGACCAGAGACAGGCCCAGGATCTCCAGGCCCGCCTCGCGTGCCGCGATCGCCTCGAGCGTGGTCGACATCCCGACGAGGTCCGCGCCCAGGATGCCGGCCATCCGCACCTCGGCCGGTGTCTCGTACTGCGGTCCGCGGAACTGCGCGTAGACGCCCTCGGCGAGGTCGGGCTCGATGGTGCGGCACAGGGTTCGCAGCCGGGCGGAGTACAGGTCGGTCAGGTCGATGAAGGTGGCCCCGCGCAGCGGCGAGGCCGCGGTGAGGTTGAGGTGGTCGCTGATGAGGACCGGGGTGCCCGGGGCCCACGTGGGGTTCAGGCCGCCGCAGCCGTTGGTCAGCACGACGGTGCGGCAGCCCGCGGCCGCCGACGTGCGCACGCCGTGGACGACGGCCTCGACGCCGCGGCCCTCGTAGTAGTGCGTGCGGCCGAGGAACACCAGCGCGCGCGTGTTGCCGGCGCGCACGCTGCGCACCCGGCCGGCGTGGCCCTCGACCGCGGGCGGAGCGAAGTGCGGCAGGTCGGCCACGCTCACGTCGGCAACGGTCTCGCCGATGAGGTCGACTGCGGGCACCCAGCCGCTGCCCAGCACGAGGGCGACGTCGTGGCGCTCCACCCCGGTCAGGCGGGCGAGCTCGGCGGCGGCCTCCGCGGCGGCGGCGGGAGGATCGGTCAGCAGCAGGTCGGTCACGTCCCCGACGCTACCGACGCGCGCGGCCCCGGGTGAGCGGTTGGGCCGGTCTCACGTGCTCCTCGTGAGCGTGCGGCGGGCGACCCAGCGGTCCTTGCCGATCCGCCGGACCGGTTCGAAGCCGTGCGCCTCGAACAGCGACAGCGTGGCGTTGTGCAGGAACGAGGAGGAGACCTTCCGGTCGGTCGTGTCCTCGGGGTAGCTCTCGACCACGCCGCCGCCCGCCGCGGCGATGAGGGTGAGCGCTCCGGCGAGCGCAGCCTCCGCGACCCCGCGCCGGCGGTGGGCGGAATCGACGAAGAAGCAGGTGATGCGCCAGTCCGGAGCGTCGGTGGCGCCCGCGTCGTACGCCCGGCGGTGCTTGATGCGCGGAAGCTCGTCGGTGGGGCCGTACTGGCACCAGCCCACGCAGATGTCCTCGTCGAGCACCAGGGCGGCGTGGGTGGTGCCCGCGCGGACCCGGGCGTGCTTGCGGTCGCGGTTGAGCTCGTAGGTCGTGTCCTTGCCGACGCCCTCGGTGTGGAACCCCATGCACCAGCACCCGCCCCACACCCCGCGGTGGCGCTCCACCAGGTCGGCGAAGCACTCCCACGTCTCGTCGTCGAGCGCCCGGACGAGGTAGGTCATGTCGGCATCCTCTCGCGTCGTGGCGTGGGCGGACGCGTGCGCAGGCGTCGCGAGGAGGAGATCGCTGATCACGTGCGATGGGTGGGTGGTGCCCCCTGTCCTGGCCCGCACCGGGTGGTCAGGGCGCCGGTGCTGGTGGTGGGGCGAGGTCCCAGTGGTCGGGGTGTCCTGGTGGGTGCTGGGGTGCTCTGGTGATGGTCATGCGTCCTTCGTGGACGGCGTGGTGGTGTCTCGGGCAGAGCAGGAGCATGTTGTCGAGATCTGTTTCGCCGCCGTGCTCCCATTCGTGGACGTGGTGGGCTTCGCATCGGGTGGGGTCGATGCGGCAGCCGGGTGCGGCGCAGTGGGAGTCGCGGACCTCGAGGGCCTTGCGTAGGCGGGGTGGGGCGCTGCGTTGGGCGCGGCCGACGGAGAGGACCTCGCGGCCGTGCTCGCGGATGACTG
>JAHECT010000091.1 GCA_024641605.1 Micrococcales bacterium | reverse complement strand
CCGGCTCCCGCGCCGGGCGAGGCCGTCCTCGTCACGTGGCGGCAGCTGCTCGACCGCGGCGTGCTGCAGGAGGGCGACGCCTACCTCGCCGCCACCGCGCGCCCGGCGGTCGCCCGCGTGTCCCCGGCCACCGCCGCCTCCGTCGGCGCGGTCGACGGCGGGGGGCTCACCCTGAGCACCGAGCGCGGCTCGATGACTCTCCCGCTGGTGGTCACGGCGATGCCCGACGGCGTGGTCTGGGTGCCGGCCGACTCCGACGGGTCCACGCCCCGTGCCATCCTCGGCGCCGGGCACGCCGACGTCGTCGCCATCTCCGGAGGTGCGTCGTGACCGACCTGCTGGCGAACGTGACCGGCGTCGAGCTCTCGATGTTCGGCCGGGACCCGTTCTGGCTCGTGGCGCTCAAGGCCGTGGGGCTGTTCCTCATCCTCGTGCTGCTCACGCTGTTCACGACCTGGTTCGAGCGTCGCCTCGTCGCGCGCATGCAGCAGCGGCCCGGTCCCAACCGCGCCGGCCCCTTCGGCCTGCTGATCCCGCTGGCCGACGGCATCAAGCTGGCGCTCAAGGAGGGCATCACCCCCAAGAACGCCGACAAGGTGGTCTACCTCCTCGCGCCGATGCTCGCCGCGATCGCCGCCTTCCTGGTCTTCGCGGTCATCCCGCTCGGGCCGGTCGTGAGCATCTTCGGCACCGAGACCCCGCTGCAGCTGACCGACTTCCCGGTGGCGGTGCTCTACGTCCTCGCGATCGCGAGCGTGGGCATCTACGGGATCGTGCTCGCGGGCTGGTCGTCCGGATCGACGTACTCGCTCCTGGGCGGGCTGCGCTCGAGCGCGCAGATGATCTCCTACGAGATCGCGATGGGCCTGTCGTTCGTGGCCGTCTTCCTGCAGGCGGGCACGATGTCCACGTCGCAGATCGTCGAGTCGCAGGCGAGCACCTGGTGGTTCGCGATCCTGCTCCTCCCGTCGTTCGTGATCTACCTGATCTCGATGGTCGGCGAGACCAACCGCGCCCCCTTCGACCTCCCCGAGGCCGAGGGCGAGCTCGTCGCCGGGTTCCACACCGAGTACTCCGGGCTGCGCTGGGCGATGTTCTTCCTCGCCGAGTACATCAACATGATCAACGTGTCGGCCGTCGCCATCACGCTGTTCCTCGGCGGCTGGCGGATGCCCCCGCCCATCTCGACCATCTGGCCCGGCGCCAACGAGGGCTGGTGGCCGCTGCTGTGGTTCATCCTCAAGATCTACGCGATCATGTTCGTCTTCGTGTGGCTGCGCGGCACCCTGCCGCGGCTGCGCTACGACCAGTTCATGCGCTTCGGCTGGCGGGTGCTCATCCCGGTGTCGATCGGCTGGATCGTCATCATCGCCACCGTCCGCGCGGTGCAGAACGAGTTCAGCCTCGACCTGCGCACCATGCTCATCGCCGGTGGCGTGGCGCTGGCCCTCGTGGCGCTCGTGCTCTTCTTCGTCGAGGGGCGCGGCAGCGAGCCCGAACCCGAGCCCGAGCCGTTCGACCCGTACGCAGGCGGCTATCCCGTCCCGCCCAAGCCCGGTGAGGAGTACGTCGTGACGCCGCGAGCCAAGGCCACGGTGTCGGCCACCGTCCTGTCCTCACGGACCGAGGACGAGCCGGCGGAGGACGCCGGCACCGAGGGGGAGGGGGAGTCCCGTGAGTGAGGAGCGCCGCTTCTGGCGCGGCTTCGGGGTCACCTTCGGGCAGATGTTCCGCAAGCCGGTCACCGAGCAGTACCCCGAGGAGAAGGTCCCCACCCGGGAGCGCTACCACGGCCGCCACCAGCTCAACCGCCACCCGGACGGTCTGGAGAAGTGCGTCGGCTGCGAGCTGTGCGCGTGGGCCTGCCCTGCCGACGCCATCTACGTCGAGGGCGCGGACAACACCGAGGAGGAGCGCTTCTCCCCGGGCGAGCGCTACGGCCGCGTCTACCAGATCAACTACCTGCGCTGCATCTTCTGCGGGCTGTGCATCGAGGCGTGCCCGACGCGCGCGCTCACGATGACCAACGAGTACGAGCTCGCTGATGACAGCCGGGCCAAGCTCATCTACGAGAAGGCCGACCTGCTCGGTCCGCTGCTCGCGGGCATGGCCGAGCCGCCGCACCAGATGGTCCCCGGCACCACCGAGACCGACTACTACCTCGGCAAGGTCACCGGCGCGGTCGCCGCCCAGCGGGGCGAGACCGAGGCGCGCAAGCGCGGCACCTGGACCGGCCCGGCCGGCGACGAGGAGGTGCCGGCGTGAACACCCTGCTCACGGCGGTCACCACCGACGCCACGACCACCACAGCCAGCACCGGCGAGGCCATCGTGTTCTGGGTGTGCGCGGCCGTCGCGGTCGTGGGCGCGCTGGGGATGCTGCTCTCGCGCAAGGCCGTGCACAGCGCCCTGTTCATCGCCGGGACGATGATCTCCCTCGCGGTGCTCTACGTCTCCCTCGACGCCCCGTTCCTCGGGATGACGCAGATCGTCGTCTACACGGGCGCGGTCATGATGCTCTTCCTGTTCGTGCTCATGGTCGTGGGCGTCGACTCCTCCGACTCCCTCGTCGAGACGCTGCGCGGTCAGCGGGCGGCCTCCGTGCTGCTCGGCCTCGGCTTCGCCGGGCTGCTCATCGCCGGCGTCGGCGCCGCCGTCGTCGACGTGCCGGTCGGCCTCGACGCGGCCAACAGTGAGTACGGCGGCAACGTCGAGGGCATCGCGGCCCTGATCTTCGGCCGCTACGTCCTCGCCTTCGAGGCGACCTCCGCCCTGCTCATCGCGGCCGCCCTCGGCGCGATGGTCCTCGCGCACCGGGAGCGCTCGGAGCGCCGCCCGTCGCAGCGCGAGCTCTCCGAGCAGCGAGTGCGCGACGGTGCGCCGCAGAACCTGCCCGGTCCCGGCGTCTACGCCCGGCACAACGCCCTCGGCACGCCCGCCCTGCTCCCCGACGGCACCCCGACGGACCGCTCGGTCCCCGAGCCGCTGCGCGGGGTCAGCGCCGTCGTCGGCGTCGACCACGAGGACACCGAGCGGGTCAACGCGCTCGCCCGCGGCGAGGCGGTCGGTCCCGCGGACGAGGAGGGCTCGTCGTGAACCCGATGAACTACCTCTACCTCTCGGCGGTGCTCTTCACCATCGGTGCGCTGGGCGTGCTGCTGCGCCGCAACGCGATCGTGGTGTTCATGAGCGTGGAGCTCATGCTCAACGCGAGCAACCTCGCGTTCGTGTCCTTCGCCGACATCCACGGCAACCTCGACGGTCAGGTCATGGCGTTCTTCGTCATGGTCGTCGCGGCCGCCGAGGTCGTGGTGGGGCTCGCGATCATCATGATCATCTTCCGTACGCGCCGGTCGGCCTCGGTCGACGAAGCCAACCTGCTGAAGTACTAGAGGGGTCCTAGTCGTGTCACCGTTCTCGGGTGCGGTCGCCTCGGTCGCCGAGCCGTCGTCGGCGGTCTCGGAGGCCAGCGGCGTCTTCGGGCTGACCTGGCTCCTCATCGCCCTCCCGCTCCTCGGCGCCGCCGTGCTGCTCCTCGGCGGACGCCGGACCAACCCCTGGGGTCACTGGCTGGGCGTGCTCATGGCGGCGGGCTCCTTCGCCGTCGCCGTCGTGCTCTTCGCCGGGATGCTCGGCCTCGGCGAGGAGGAGCGCAGCATCCGCCAGTTCCTCTTCGACTGGGTGTTCGTGGGCACCTTCGAGGCGCCGGTCGCGCTGCGGCTGGATCAGCTGTCGATGACCTTCGTCCTGCTGATCACCGGTGTGGGCACGCTCATCCACATCTACTCGGTCGGCTACATGAGCCACGACCCCGACCGCCGGCGCTTCTTCGGGTACCTCAACCTGTTCGTGGCCTCGATGCTGCTGCTGGTCCTGGCCGACAACTACCTCCTGCTCTACGTGGGCTGGGAGGGCGTGGGTCTCGCGTCGTACCTGCTCATCGGGTTCTGGTACTACAAGTCCTCGGCGGCGGTCGCGGCCAAGAAGGCGTTCGTGGTCAACCGCGTCGGCGACGTCGGCCTCTCGCTCGCGATCATGCTCATGTTCGTGACCTTCGGGTCGGTCACCTTCGAGGGCGTGCTCGACAACGCTGCCGCGGCGAGCGACTCGAGCCTGACCTGGATCGGCCTCGCACTGCTGCTCGGCGCCGCGGGCAAGTCGGCGCAGTTCCCGCTGCAGTCCTGGTTGCTCGACGCCATGGAGGGCCCGACCCCGGTCTCGGCGCTGATCCACGCGGCCACCATGGTCACCGCGGGCGTCTACCTCATCGTGCGCTCGGCCGACATCTTCAACCTCTCCGAGACGGCCCGGACCGCGGTGATCGTCATCGGCGGGATCACCCTCGTCATGGGTGCGATCATCGGTTCGGCCAAGGACGACATCAAGAAGGCGCTCGCCGGGTCCACCATGAGCCAGATCGGCTACATGATCCTGGCCGCCGGTCTCGGCACGGTGGGCTACGTCTTCGCGATCTTCCACCTCGTCATGCACGGCTTCTTCAAGGCCGACATGTTCCTCGGCGCCGGCTCGGTCATGCACGGCATGAACGACCAGGTCAACATGCGCCGGTTCGGCCTGCTGCGCACGGTGATGGTGACCACCTGGATCACCTTCGGCATCGGCTGGCTCGCCATCCTCGGCGTACCGCCGTTCTCCGGCTTCTTCTCCAAGGACAAGATCATCGAGGCGGCGTTCTCGGTGAACGCGGTCGCCGGCTGGGTCACCCTCCTCGGTGCGGGCATCACGGCCTTCTACATGACGCGCCTGTTCGCCATGACCTTCCACGGGAAGAAGCGCTGGACCGACGACGTCCATCCGCACGAGTCGCCGTGGATCATGATGGGCCCGGTCGCGGTGCTCGCGCTGCTGTCCGCGGTCGCCGGCCTGGCCCTCGGCCCGACGGGGCTCTTCGAGCGCTGGCTCGAGCCGGTCACCGGGTTCACCGAGCCGACCCCGCCGGTGGCTCCCGCGGTCATCTCGATCGCGGCGCTGGTCCTGGTCCTCATCGGGGCCGGCATCGCCTGGGTGACCTACGCGCGCAACCCCGTGCCCGAGGTCGCCCCCGCCGGCAACCTGCTCACCCGCGCGGCCCGTGCCGACCTGTACGGCGACGCGGTCAACGAGGCCGTGTTCATGCGACCGGGCCAGTACCTCACGAGATGGCTCGTGTGGTTCGACAACCGGGTGGTCGACGGGGCGGTCAACGGCACCGCCGCCACCATCGGGGGCCTGTCCGGGCGCCTGCGCCGTCTGCAGACCGGATTCACCCGGTCCTACGCGCTGTCCATGCTCGGCGGGGCCGCCCTGGTCGCCGCCGTCCTCGTTCTGGTGAGGCTGTAGGCCATGACGGACTTCAACTGGCTCCTGGCGCTGTTCCTCGCGCCGCTGGTGGGTGCCGTCGCGGTGCTGCTCGTGCCCAAGGGCGCGGACAAGCTGGCCAAGCAGGTCGGCCTCGTGGTCTCCGTGGTGGTCTTCGCCCTCACCGTGGCGATGTCCCTGCAGTTCGTGCCCGCCGAGGCGGGCGACTTCCAGTTCTCGTTCGCCTACGACTGGATCCCCGCCTTCGGCGTGCAGTTCGCCATGGGCCTCGACGGCATCGCGCTCGTCCTCGTGGCGCTCTCGACGTCGCTGGTGCCCGTCGTGCTGCTCGCCGGCTGGGACGACGTGGGCCCGGAGTCCCGCGGCTCGGTGAAGGGCTACGTCGCCCTGATCCTCGTCCTCGAGGCGGCGATGATCGGCGTCTTCGCCGCGACCGACGTCTTCCTGTTCTACGTCTTCTTCGAGGCGATGCTCATCCCGGTCTACTTCCTGATCGGGCGCTACGGCGGCGCGCGGCGCAGCTACGCCGCCGTGAAGTTCCTGCTCTACTCGCTCTTCGGCGGTCTGCTCATGCTCGCCGCGCTGATCGGGCTCTACGTCGTCAGCGGCGACCTGCTCGGCACCGGCACCTTCGACTTCACCCAGCTCGTCGGTCTCGACATCCCGGAGAGCACCCAGCGGTGGCTCTTCCTCGGCTTCTTCGTGGCCTTCGCGATCAAGGCCCCGCTGGTGCCCTTCCACACCTGGCTGCCCGACGCCGCCGCCGAGTCCACGCCTGGCACGGCGGTCCTCCTGGTCGGCGTGCTCGACAAGGTCGGCACCTTCGGGATGCTCCGCTACTGCCTCGAGCTGTTCCCGGAGGCCTCCACCTGGGCCACGCCGGTCGTGCTCGTGCTCGCGGTGGTCGGCATCATCTACGGCGCCCTTCTGGCGATCGGCCAGTCCGACCTCAAGCGCCTCATCGCCTACACCTCGGTGTCGCACTTCGGCTTCATCGCGCTGGGCATCTTCGCGATGACCACCCGCGGCCAGAGCGGCTCGACTCTCTACATGGTCAACCACGGCTTCTCGACGGCAGCGCTGTTCCTCATCGCCGGCTTCCTCATCAGCCGCCGCGGCTCGCGCGTCATCGACGACTTCGGCGGGGTCCAGAAGGTCGCACCGGTCCTCGCGGGCACGTTCCTCGTCGCCGGCCTGTCGTCCCTGGCCCTGCCCGGCCTGTCCAGCTTCGTGAGCGAGTTCCTGGTCCTCGTCGGGACCTTCGAGCGCTACACGTGGGCGGGCATCATCGCCACGATCGGCATCGTCCTCGCGGCGCTCTACATCCTGCTCATGTACCAGCGGACGATGACGGGGGAGGCCCCCGACGAGGTCCGCGAGAAGGTCCACGACCTGCGCGGGCGCGAGGTCCTCGCCATCGCGCCGCTCCTCGTGGTCATCATCGCGCTGGGCTTCTACCCCAAGCCGGTGCTGGACGTGGTGAACCCCGCCGTCGACCGCGTCATGCAGTCGGTGGGCGCCACGGACCCGGCCCCGCAGGTGGGCGGCCCGGTGGCTGAAGGGACGCAGCAGTGAACGCCATCCTGGCCACCTCCGCGGTGGACATCACCTCGCCGACGATCGAGTACGCGGCGCTCGCGCCGATCCTCATCGTGCTCGGCGCGGCCGTGCTCGGCGTGCTCGTCGAGGCGTTCGTCCCGCAGTACCTGCGGCGCACGATCCAGCTCGTCCTGACCTTCGGAGCCCTCGCGGCCGCGTTCGTCGCCGTGCTCCGCGCGCGGGGCACCGTCATCGTGGCGGCGGAGGGGTCGGTCGCCATCGACGGCCCGACCATCTTCATGCAGGGCTCGATCCTGGTCCTCGCCGCGATCGCCGCGCTGGTGATCGCCGAGCGTCACGTCGACCCGGCCGGCGACTCGTTCGCGCCGCGTGCCTCGGCGCTGCCCGGTTCCGAGCAGGAGCAGGCCTACACCCGGCTGGGCTGGCTGCAGACCGAGGTGTGGCCGCTGTTCCTGTTCGCGGTGGGCGGCATGCTGCTCTTCCCGGCGGCCAACGACCTCATCACCATGTTCGTCGCGCTCGAGGTCCTGTCGCTGCCGCTGTACATCCTCGCCGGCATGGCTCGACGTCGGCGGCTGCTGTCGCAGGAGGCCGCGCTCAAGTACTTCGTGCTCGGCGCCTTCTCCTCGGCGTTCTTCCTCTACGGTGCGGCGCTTCTCTACGGCTACTCCGGCTCGATGAAGCTCTCCGGCATCGCCGACGCGCTCACCGCCGACGCCGGTCAGAACGGCCTGGTCATCGCGGGCACGGCGCTGGTCACGGTCGGGCTGCTGTTCAAGATCGGCGCGGCGCCCTTCCACCAGTGGACGCCCGACGTCTACCAGGGCTCGCCCACCTCGATCACCGGCTTCATGGCCGCGTGCACCAAGGTGGCCGCCTTCGGCGCCCTGCTGCGGATCATGTACGTCGCGCTCGGCGGTCTGCGCTTCGACTGGCGCCCGATGCTCATCGTGATCGCCGGGCTCACCATGATCGTCGGCACGATCTTCGCGCTGACCCAGACCGACATCAAGCGCATGCTCGCGTACTCGTCCATCGCGCAGGCGGGGTTCATCCTCGTCGGCGTCGTCGCGACGAACGAGGCGGGCCTGCAGGGCACGCTGGTCTACCTCCTGGCCTACGGCATCGCCACGATCGGCGCGTTCGCGATCGTCACGCTCGTCCGCGACACCACGGGCGAGGCCACGCACCTGTCGCAGTGGGCCGGCCTGGGCAAGCGCTCGCCGGTCGTGGCAGGTGCCTTTGCGCTCTTCCTTCTGGCGTTCGCGGGCATCCCGCTCACGAGCGGCTTCACCGGAAAGTTCGCGGTCTTCACCGCGGGCATCCAGGGCGGTGCCACCGGTCTGGTGGTGCTCGGCGTGGTCGCCTCGGCCGTGGCCGCGTTCTTCTACGTCCGCGTGATCGTGCTCATGTTCTTCAACGACCCGGCCGTGGACAGCCGCACGGCGGTGGTCGTGCCCAGCAGCTTCACGACCTTCGCCATCACCGTGGCCGTCGCGCTCACCGTCGTGATCGGCGTGCTCCCGCAGCTCGTCCTCACGCTGGTGGAGCAGGCGGGCATCTTCGTCCGCTGACCCCCCACCGACCAGGAGACCTGACGTGAGCGAAGGCCTGCCCTTCGGGCTCTCCGACGTCGACCCCGCGCTCGGCGACGCGCTGCGCACCGGTCTCGACGAGGTGGAGCTGGCGCTTCGCGAGGCGGTGCGCAGCGACTACCCCTTCGTCACCGAGACCTCCAGCCACCTGATCGCCGCGGGCGGCAAGCGGTTCCGGCCGGTGCTCGCGCTGACGGCGGCGCAGTTCGGCGACACCGACGCGCCCGGCAACGTGCCGGCCGCCGTCGTCGTGGAGCTGACCCACCTCGCCACGCTGTACCACGACGACGTCATGGACGAGGCGCCGTTGCGCCGCGGCGCCCCCTCGGCCAACTCGCGCTGGGACAACACCGTCGCGATCCTCACCGGCGACTTCCTCTTCGCCCGGGCCGCCGACATCGCCGCGGACCTCGGCGCCGACGTGGTCCGGCTGCTGGCGCGCACGTTCGAGCGGCTCTGTGTCGGTCAGATCCGCGAGACCGTCGGGCCCGCGGAGGGCGAGGACGCTGTCGCGCACCACCTCGACGTGCTCGCGGGCAAGACCGGCTCGCTCATCGCGGCCTCGGCACGGATGGGCGCGATGACCTCGGGCGCCGACCCCGCGGTCGCCGACGCCCTGGCGGCCTACGGGGAGAAGGTGGGCGTCGCCTTCCAGCTCTCCGACGACCTGCTCGACATCGCGAGCGAGTCCGACACCTCCGGCAAGACCCCCGGCACCGACCTGCGGGAGGGCGTGCGCACGCTGCCGGTGCTCCTGGCGCTGCGCGGCACGGCCACCGACGCGGACTCGGTGCGGCTGCGCGAGCTGGTCGCCGGCCCGCTCGCCGACGACGACCTGCACGCCGAGGCGCTGGGGCTGCTCCGCCGGTCG
>JAHECT010000090.1 GCA_024641605.1 Micrococcales bacterium | reverse complement strand
TGACCCCGACCGGTACCAGCCGTCGACGACCTGGTCGAGGCAGGTCAGCAGCGCGGCGGCGGTCTCGCCGGTGAGGAACCCCCGCACGTCGACCCCGTCGCCGACGGGGGTCAGGCGCAGGAACTGGTCCTCATAGGCGTCGAGTCGCGCTTGGGCGGTCCCGTCGGGGTCCACGACCAGGCGGAGCCGGTCGATCCCGCGCCGCACGTCCGCGACCGTGCCGGTGCGGGCGAGAGGGAGCAGGATCGCCTCGGCCTCACCCCGGACCCGGTCCCGCTCCGCCGCGGGGACCCGGCGCAGCGCCCTCGTGATCCCGGTCGTGAGCTCCCGCACCGCGTCGCAGGTGACCTCGCCCCCGAGCGAGGCGACCCGGGTCGCGGCGTAGTCGGTCTCCAGGTCCCGCCCCCGCGCCAGCAGCGCACCCGCGGTCGGCCCGGCGATCTTCGGCCCCGTCTCCAGCCACCGCTTGGTGGACACGTGCCCGTCGGGGAGCACCCCGGCCACGTGCACCGCGCGGACCCCGTCGACGGCGACCGCGTCGAGGACGTCCCGGTGCGCGAGCACCGCCGTCACCAGGTCGGGCGTGCAGGCCGTGGGGACCTGACCCCACACACCCCCGGCGGAGAGGTCCGCCAGCTCAGCCAGCAGCACCCCGACACCCTCGATCAGCTCGGCCGCACGAGCGGCCGGGTCGAGGGTCGGGGTCGAGGTCATGACACCACTCTAGGGAGGGGGTCCGACAGTCCCGACCCGGCGAAACCGCCCTGGGGACAGGGGATCGCCGCGATTCAGGGGGTGTCGACAGGTGCTGTCGCCCCCGCCACTCCGAAGCCCGCTACCTCGTCAGTCGAAGATCGGGTCACTGACACGAGAACAAGTGCTGGTCTCGCCCAGCACGAGTCCGCGACACGACGGCTCATCCATCCACACGGGATGCCGGGCGTTCCTCGAGCAATCCAGCGACACGGGGCGGTCCGACGGTCCGTGGCTGACCACGTCGCTGCGGTGACGCAGGGCTCGAATGCGCGTGCGGGACCTGAGGCCGACCCAGCACACTCCCTCCTGTGAAGCAGCAGGAGCCATCGGTGCGCGTGGAGTTCGACGCGGCCGAACCGT
Source organism: Micrococcales bacterium (assembly GCA_024641605.1). Lineage (GTDB taxonomy): Bacteria > Actinomycetota > Actinomycetes > S36-B12 > CAIYMF01 > Longivirga. The sequence continues at coordinate 8,239 of JAHECT010000090.1, read as the reverse complement.
CGCTGCGCGAGTGGGTCCGGGACGTGCTGGGCGAGGACGTACGTGTCGCCCGTACGCAGTCGGGCGGGTTCTCGGCGGGGATCGCCAGCCGCCTGGAGACGGCCTCGGGCCGGACCGCCTTCCTCAAGGCTGTCGGCCCGGAGCCGAACCCGCAGACGGGCGAGCTCTTCCGGCACGAGATCCGCGTCCTCCGGATGCTGCCAGCCGCGCCGTACCGGGCCTCGCTCCTGGACTCCTACGACGACGGCGTGTGGGTGGCCCTTCTCGTCGAGGACGTGCCGGGCCGGCTCGCCGACTTCGGCGACCCCGCGGATCACGACGCTGTCCGCAGAGCCGTGCGCGCGCAGTCGCAGGAGCTCACCCCCGACCCGATCGCGCTGGACGTACCGGACCTGGCCGCAGCCGTCACCCGATGGAGCGCGTCGGTCGAAGCCGTTCTGGATCGCGACCCGAGCCACTTCCCGCCCTGGTTCGTGGCCGAGCGGGCCGCGGTGCTGGCTCGGTTCGACGAGCTGGCGCGGGCGATGGACGCCGGGACGTGGATCCACCTCGATGTCCGACCCGACAACGTCCTCGTCCGACCCGACGGCACCCCGGTCCTGGTCGACTGGGGCATGAGCCGTAGCGGGCCGTGGTGGGCGGACGAGGCGCTCCTGGCGATCGGTGCCCCGACCGCGGTGTCGGTGGCGCGGACCTTCGACGACCTGGCCGCCTACGACCCCGGTCGACCCCTGCCTTCGGTGCGTAGGGATCACCTGGACACCTTCGCCCTCGCCGTCGGCGCGAGCCTGGCGTCATTCCGCGATCACCCGGTGCCGGGACTTCCCGCGATCGACCGGTTCCGTCGACAGGAGGCTGCTCGTCTGCTCGCGGTGGCCGGGTCTCTCCTCGGAGCCACGTGACCCCCGCCGCCCAAGCACGGCGAGTCAGTCCACGGCGGGGGAGAGCCGCAGGCTGATCGAGTTGATGCAGTAGCGCTGGTCGGTCGGGGTGCCGAACCCCTCGCCCTCGAAGACGTGGCCGAGGTGCGAGCCGCACGTGGCGCAGCGGACCTCCGTACGCACCATGCCGAGGGAGCGGTCCTGGATCTCCACGACGGCGTCGCCGGCGAGGGGGGACCAGAACGACGGCCAGCCGCAGTGCGAGTCGAACTTGGTGTCGCTGGTGAACAGCTCGGCGCCGCAGGCCCGGCAGGAGTACGTGCCCACGGTCTTGGCATCGGTGTACTCGCCCGTGTGGGCGCGCTCGGTGGCGGCCTCGCGGAGGACGGCGTACTCGGCAGGGCTGAGCTCGGCCCGCCACTGCTGCTCGTCCTTGGCGACCGGGAAGGGCGAGCCGTCGGGCCGCGCCGCCGGCATGGGGTGTGCGCTCATGAAAGAGACGCTACGTCCGAGCCCGACCTGCTGCCACTCGCCAGATCTCACGATCCGCTGACGTCGCCGTCGCACGAGCCGCACTCGTCGGTGGTACCGCACCGACGCCGGACTGGATAGCGTCGCGGGATGGCACCCTCCTTCGGAGCGCCGGTCGAGCTCGCCGTGGGCGAGCACGTGGTGCGCGTGTCCAACCCCGACAAGCCCTACTTCCCCGAGGTCGGGATCACCAAGCTCGAGGTCGTGCGGCACTACATCGACTGCGGCGAGGGCATCCTCCGCGCGCTGCGCGACCGGCCCACGACGTTGGAGCGCTGGCCCGGCGGCGTGGTCGAGGGTGCCCGCATCTCCACGCGCGAGGGCTTCAAGGGCGAGGCCTTCTACCAGAAGCGCGTGCCGCAAGGGGCTCCGCCGTACGTCGCGACCGCGCACATCACCTTCCCCTCGGGCAGAACGGCGGACGAGGTGGCACCCGACGACCTCGCCGTGGTCGTGTGGGCGGCACAGCTGGGCACCATCACCTTCCACCCCTGGCCGGTGCGCAAGGACGACGTCGAGCGCCCCGACGAGCTGCGCCTCGACCTCGACCCCGGGCCGGGGACCGACTTCTCCGACGCCGTGGAGGTGGCGGCGGAGCTGAACGGGCTGCTCGGCGAGCTGGGCATGACGGGCTGGCCCAAGACCTCGGGAGGACGCGGTGTCCACGTCTACGTCCGGGTCGAGCGACGCTGGGGGTTCATCGATCTGCGGCACGCGGCCATCGCGGTCGGTCGGGAGCTCGAGCGGCGCATGCCGGGTCGGGTCACCACGAAGTGGTGGAAGGAGGAGCGGCCCCCCGGGACCGTGTTCCTCGACTACAACCAGAACGCGCGCGACCGCACCATCGCCTCGGCGTACTCGGTCCGCCCGCGGGCCCACGCACCGGTCTCCATGCCGGTCACGTGGGACGAGCTGACCGAGGCGTCCCCGTTCGACTTCACGGTGCGCACGGCGGGTCGACGGTTCGCGGAGGTAGGGGACCGCCACGCCGGGATCGACGAGTCCGCCTTCGACCTCTCGGTGCTGCTGGAGTGGTACGAGCGCGACCAGCGCGACGGGCTCGGGGACATGCCCTATCCGCCCGACTACCCGAAGATGCCTGGGGAGCCGATGCGGGTCCAACCCAGCCGAAAGCGCTCAGAACATTGAGGTTCTCCTCGCTGGCCTGAAGACCAGGTCGAACCCCCAACACGAACATGCAGACGCTCGCCTTGTGCGCCCTGAACTGATGAACCGACGTTGCCGCCTCCGGAGTTGACGAGAGGCGGCTGCGTCGTAGGTGGGGCAGGCTGGGAGACGAAGTGGGTGACACCGCGCGCGTCAACTTGATCGAGACCTGGCGAGACTCCCGCTAGGCGGAAACGGTCAGGACAACAGCGCCCTGGCCTGGGCGGAGCGAAGAACAGCGAGTGCCTCAGTGTTGGTCTGCCAGCCGTTCGCGCGGATCAGTGCGCGGGTGCCCATCCAGGTGCTCATGTCGAGCAGGTCCTCGGCGCAGTGGCAGAGGATGTCGTGCGTGACCGGGGTAACCGGCAGGCACAGTGCCCTGGCGTAGACAGCACGCCGGGTCGCGGCTTCCCCCGGTTGCGTGCGGAGCTCGGCGGTCACCGGTCAGTACCGGAGCTGATCATGCGGAGTTGCCGCTTTGGGGTCTGATTCGCCACGAGAGGTCTGTTCCCGCCGCGGTAGCCGGGTAAACCAGCCGGTGAGGTGCCGTGCTCGCCCTGCTCCGGGCGCAGCGGACTACTACCGTGGTCGTATGACGTGGTGGCCGATGTGGCTGCATCGCTTCATGCAGCACGTGCGGGCGTACTTCGGGACGCGCGGGTGAGACCGTGAGGGCGCGTCACTCACCAGACGGTCTGGGGAGTTCCGCTCCGAGGAGTCATGCTCACAGCGCCGGGCCGGACAGCGGCCCCGCCGCTGACACCCCGACGATGGCGGGTGAACCCAAGCGGGTCCGGCCCAGCCGCGACCGGAACCGGCCCCCTACCTGAGCGCCGACGCATCCCTGCGCCGCGACCGCGTGCGGCGTCGGGAACCGCCACCCGGGCGTCTAGGGTGTGCGCATGGTCTTCACCCTCTTCGTCATCTTCGTCGTGCTGGTCGGCGTCCTCGCCGTCGTCGGCTACCGCATGTACAAGGGCAGGGGCACGCGGGGCTGAGCCCGCTCGTCAGGCCTCCAGCACGTCGGCCAGGTCGTAGCTGACCGGCCGCTCCAGCTGCTCGTAGGTGCACGAGTCGGGCGTGCGGTCCGGGCGCCAGCGCTTGAACTGCGTCGTGTGCCGGAACCGCGTCCCCTCCATGGCGTCGTAGCCCACCTCCACGACCAAGTCGGGACGCAGGGGGTGCCAGCTCAGGTCCTTGCCGCCGCTCCACCGCGAGACCGCGCCGGGGAGCCGCTGCGACTCGTGCGCGGCCGCGTCGGCCCAGGCCGACCACGGGTGCGGCTCGCCCGGCTTCAGGGCCAGGGGCGCCAGCTGCCCCACGAGCTCGGCCCGGCGCGCCATGGTGAACGTGGCGCATACGCCGACCGACTGCAGGACTCCAGCCTCGTCGTAGAGACCCAGCATGAGCGAGCCCAGCAGCGGCCCGCCGTCCGCTCCGGTCTGCTTGTGCGCCCGCCAGCCCGCCACCACGCAGTCGGCCGTGCGGGCGTGCTTCACCTTGAGCATCACCCGCTTGTCGGGCAGGTAGGCCGCGTCGAGCGGCTTGCAGACCAGCCCGTCGAGGCCGGCCCCCTCGAAGGCGGCGAACCAGCGCCTGCCCTCCTCCAGGTCCGAGCTGACCCGGGTGAGGTGGACAGGGCCCGCCACGGAGCCGAGCGCCTCCTCGAGACGAGCCCGGCGCTCGGCGAACGGCCGCCCGGTGAGGTCCTCGTCCCCGAGCGCCAGGAGGTCGAACGCCACGAACGATGCGGGGGTCTGCTCGGAGAGCAGGCGGACCCGGCTCTCCGCAGGGTGGATGCGCTGCTGGAGCATCGGCCAGGACAGACGCTGACCGTCCACGACCACGATCTCCCCGTCCACCACGCACCGGTCGGGCAGCTGCCGGCGTACGGCGTCGACGAGCTCGGGGAAGTAGCGCGTGAGCGGCTTCTCGTTGCGGCTGCCCAGCACGACCTCGTCGCCGTCGCGGAAGACGATGCAGCGGAAGCCGTCCCACTTCGGCTCGTAGACCAGGCCGCCCGCCACGGAATGGGGTGCCGGAACGTCGGGAACCGCCTTCGCCAGCATCGGCTTGACCGGGGGCAGCACGGGGAGGTCCATCGGCACATCCTGCCGTCAGGTCAGGCGCGGCGGTAGGACAGGAACAGGGAGCCGGACTCCTCGAGCACGTGGTGAAGGGACAGCGGTCGCAGTCCACCGGGCAGCGGGGCGCCGGACACGATCCGTGGCACCGTGGTCCCGTCGGTGTAGCTGCCGCCGGCCAGCGTCGGCGACACCGTGAGCAGGAGCTCGTCGAGGAGGTCGTGGGCGGCGAGCTCGGCCAGCAACGACGGTCCTCCCTCGCAGTGGATGCGTGGCATCCCGCGCTCGTGCAGCGCGTGCACGGCGCCGGCCAGGTCGACGTCGTCGTCGCCGATCACCACCACCTCCGCGACCTCGGACGCCCGGCGCCGGGCGGACTCGTCGCTCGCCGCGCACGTGATGAGCAGCGTGGGCACGGTCGCGGCGGTGAACAGCGGCGCGGCGAGGTCGACGGAGAGGGACCGGGTCAGGACGGCGATCGCCGGCGCCTCGGCCTGTCCGGCGGCGGCCCGACGCTCGGCGTACTCGGGCTTCGGCCGGGCGGGGCGGTAGTTCTCCTGGCGGACGGTGCCCGCGCCCGCGAGAACGACGTCGGCCAGCCCGCGCAGGTGCCCGAAGACCCTGCGGTCGGCGTCGCTGGAGATGCCGTGGGATACGCCGTCCGGGGCGCTGGCGGCGCCGTCCACCGTCGTGACCATGTTGGCCCGCAGCCAGGGTCGTGGTGCGGGCCAGCCGGGCCAGGCGTACACCGCGTCGAGGTCCTCGCCGGTCAGGAGGTCACGTGGCTCGGGCAGGAGCATGCGCACGTCGTCGATCCTCGCACGCGGCCGACGAGCCGGCGGTCAGCTGCGCGGTCGGGCGAGGGCGCTGAACACGAGGACGATGAGCGCGCCGATCAGCAGCTGCAGGGCGAAGATCGCCCAGAACGCCCAGCCCTGGGCGTTGCCGATCGCCGCGCCTGCGCCGGCCGCCAGGATGCCGATGAGGATCGTGAGCAGGCAGCCGAGAGGTTGGCTGTTCGGCACCACGAGCCGTGAGGCGGCCCCGATGATGAGGCCCACGAAGATCGCCGAGAAGAAGCCGCTGAACTCCATGGCCGCATCCTGGCCCACGCGAGACCCCGGCGGGGAGCCCTGCGCCGCATTCGTCCGAGGTCGTCGTCGACCCCTGATCGGGCCCGCCCGCCCGATAGCGTGTGGGTGAGTCCCCGTCCCCGCCGGCAGGAGCCACCATGGCAGACCGAGTCAGGGTAGGAACCGTCGCGGACTTCCCACCCGGGGAGCTGCGCGTCGTCGACGCCAACGGCACGTCGGTCATCGTCGCCCGAGCTGACGACTCCGACGACAGCCTCTGCGCGGCTCGCAACAGATGTCCGCACATGGGGTTGCCGCTGGACCGAGGCCCAGGGGGTCTGCGGTTCGAGGGTGGAGTCGTGCAGTGCCCGTGGCACAACTCGCGGTTCGAGCTGTGCTCCGGCGCCAACCTGGACTGGGCGGTCGGGTTCGCCGGCCGCAGCATCCCCCGGTGGTCGCAGAAGCTGGTGGCGCTGGGCAAGGACCCCTCCCCGCTGACGATCTACTCCGTCGTCGTCGAGGGAGACGACGTCTTCGTCGAGATGTGACCGGACTGTCCGGCGGAAGTCGAGAGGTTGAGCCGTTCGGCACCAGGAGCCGGCAGGCGGCCCCGATGATGGACCCGCTCAGATCGCCGGGACGAAGCCGCCGCACGCGAGGGCGGCTTCCTGACCCACGGGAGGCCGCAGTGGGGAGCCGTACGCCGCATCCGTCCGAGGTCGCCGCGCACGTCCGGTTCGGTCCCGATGACCAGCTGGCGGCGCGCGACCCCCGCGACCTCTCGATCGGCCCGGGGGACCGCTCGCGGACCGAGGAGGCCACGGCCCGACTGCTCGGGACCCTCGAGGAGTGGCAGGAGAGGCTCTACGCCGCAGGTACCGCCGGCTCGGCGCGGTCCGTGCTCCTGCTGCTCCAGGGGATGGACACCTCCGGCAAGGACGGGACCGTGCGGCGGGTCATCGGGGCGATGAACCCCGCGGGTGTGCGCATCGAGTCGTTCAAGAAGCCCACGGCGGAGGAGCTCGCCCACGACTTCCTGTGGCGGATCGACCGGGTGATGCCCTCGGCGGGGGAGACGGTCGTGTTCAACCGGTCGCAGTACGAGGATGTCCTCGTCGTCCGGGTGCACTCGCTGGTCGAGGAGAGCGAGTGGCGCAGCCGTTACGAGCGCATCAACGCCTTCGAGGCCGCGGCTGCCGAGTCCGGATGCGTCCTCGTCAAGGTGATGCTCAACATCTCGCCGGCGGAGCAGAAGGAGCGCCTGGCGGCGAGGTTGGAGGACCCCACCAAGTACTGGAAGTACAACCCCGACGACCTGCGGGAGCGCGGCTTCTGGGCCGACTACATGGCGGCGTACCAGGACGCGCTGGCCCGGTGCTCGACCGACGCGGCGCCCTGGTACGTCGTGCCGGCCGATCGGAAGTGGTACCGGGACTGGGTGGTGGCGAACCTGCTCGTCGAGGCCTTCCGTCGGGTCGACCCGCAGTACCCGCCCGCCGACTTCGACGTCGACGAGCAGCGGCGCCTCGTGGCAGCCCTCGACTGACGACGCCGGTCAGGGTGCGGGTCGGCGGACCTCGACGACGTCGCCGACGCGCATCGTGCCGCCCACCACCACGCGTGTGTTGATCCCGCGGAGGCGCAGCGCGCGTCCCTCCGGCGCCGCGGTCAGCCGCAGCGCGTCGGTGCCGAACCGCTCGGCGAACCTGGCGCACCCGGTGTGCGGGGTAGCCGTGACCTCGAGCTGCACGTCGCCGATCACCAGGACCGTCCCGGTCGGCAGGTTGTCCGGCGAGAGGTCGAGGTCGAGGTAGACCTGGTCGCCCGCCAGCGACCACCGCTCCCGCGGCCCGGCCATGAGTCCGGCGGCGCGCGAGCTCATCACCGTGACCTGCGCGTCGGGGTCGGGTCCGCCGTCGGGCGACCGACGGCTGCCGCGCTCGATCCATGTGTCACCGACCATGCCGAGGTCGAGGTCGACCGGCGCCTCGGCGAGCTCGCGCCGCTCGCCCGACGCGGGACGGACGACGAGGAGCTCGACCCGGCCGCCGTCCGCGGGCGCAGCACGGACGTGGTCGAGCCCGGCGCGCAGCGCCTCGGCGGTCCGGTGGTGGCGTGCCTGCTCATCCGTCACGAACCGACCCTCTCAGGCGTCGTCGGGACGGTCGAGCGGGTTCAGGCGGCGTGGGCGTCGACACGGACCTGGGGCATCCCGTCGCCCGTCCACCGGTCCGGCGCCGTGACCCTCACGCACAGCGTGGTGCCGGCCCTGGGCGGCAGCGGCGTCACGACCACGCCGACACCGGAGGCGACCACGTCGGTGCGGACCCGCCATGGGACGGGGACCGCGCGAGCCCGCGCCGGGTCTCGGCACAGCCGGGCAGCTGAGGTCAGGCGTTGACGGGCACCCGCGACCACCCGCGCAGGACGAACGTCCCGTGGTGGGCCGGCTCCTCGGCCAGGGCCAGCCCCGGGTGCCGCTCGGCCAGGATCGGCAGGGACT